>NZ_BJKS01000004.1:17500-269754 GCF_006538445.1 Thermodesulfovibrio sp. Kuro-1
TTTAAAACTGCCAATTAGATCTCCCATATACTGAATTCCTCAATGAGCCTGATACCCATATAATAACAGCACATTTCATGGTCAAGATTATTAATAAAAGATCTTTCTATACCATCCTCAAAAAGAATTCTTACAAGACATAGACCTCCTGGTAGATGTGAATTCTTCTCTTCAATAACCTCTCCTATGCCCCAATAAGCATAGTTTAAATGTCTTACTCTATCACCTATTTTTAAATAAGTCCGTATACGCATTTTTTAATTATACCATTTGCAACACAGAGGCAAATAGACTTAAAATACAGTAATGGAAAATATTCTTATTCGTGGTGTTAACTGGCTTGGCGATGCTGTGATGAGCCTGCCTGCAGTAAGGGCTATCAGAAAACTTCATCCAACATCAAATATTTCCATTCTTATTAAAGAAAAAATTGCCGATTTATTTAGATGGGAGAATACTATTGATGAAGTGATTATTTATAGTGAAGGATTTACAGGAAAAATAAAAACAATTAAAGAATTAAAAAATAAAAAATTTAAAAGAGCTTATCTGCTTCAGAATGCTTTGGATGCTGCTTTAATAACAACTGTTGCAGGAATTCCTGAAAGAGTTGGATGGAATAGAGACTGTAGAAGAATTTTTCTGACTCATCCTGTGCCATATCATGGTGAAGATAGAAAAATTCATCATATTGACTATTTTTTTGAAATTCCAAAAAGATTTAATCCTTCCCTGTTACCTGACTATCCATGGATAAATCCTTCTTTAAAGGAACGATTATCTGCAAGAAAAGAACTAAAAAACCTTAAAAGACCTATCCTTGCACTCTCTCCCGGAGCAAAGTATGGAGATACAAAAAAATGGGAAGCTGAAAAATTTATTGAAGTATCTAAAAAATTTATTGGGGAATATGGTTCAGTTGTACTTTTTGGGAGCCAAGGAGAAGATTTAGAAATCAAAGATTCCGGTATTTATAATTTTATTGGCAAAACTTCTTTAAGAGAATTAATTTGTCTTCTTGCAGAATGCGATATCTTATTATGTAATGATTCAGGCATCATGCATCTTGGTTATGCTTTAGGAGTACCCTTAGTTGCAATTTTTGGGTCAACTTCTCCAGAACTTACAGGACCTCCAAAATTTGCAGGCAAGGTAATAAGGGCTCAGGTAGAATGTAGTCCATGTTTTAAAAATAGATGTCCTGATATAAAATGCATGAAATCAATTGAGGTTGAAGATGTATGGAGTGCTTTAAATGAAATTATTCCTTCAAAAAAAGCTGTTTTTTTTGATAGAGACGGTACTCTCTGTAAAGATGCGAACTATTTAAGTAAATGGGAAGATTTTGAAGTTTTTCCCTTTATTGAAACATTGAAAGAGTTAAAAAATCTTGGATTTCTCCTCATTGGAATTTCTAATCAGTCTGGGATTGCAAGAGGAATTATAAGGGAAGATTTTGTAAAGGAAGTCAATCAATTTTTTATTGATAAATACGGATTTGATGACTTCTTTTATTGCCCCCATCATCCTGATGAAAGATGTTTCTGCAGAAAACCAAACCCTGGAATGCCTTTGATAGCTCGCTACAAATATGGTATTGATTTTAGGAATTCTTATGTGGTTGGAGACAAAGATATAGACATGCAATTAGCCCAAATGATTGGTGCAAAAGGTATTTTAATTAGCAAAGATGCTAAAAATTTAAAAGAAGTTGTGGAAATTATAAAAAGGGATATAAATGCTTAAGGGCAATGAGAAAATTCTTATTGTCAAACCGAGTTCTCTTGGTGATATTGTTCTATCACTTCCTTTTTTGAATGTATTAAAAGAGAATTTTCCTTATATTCAAATTCACTGGATTGTTGCTAAAGAATTTGAGAAGCTTTTGAACAAACATCCGATGATAGAGAAAGTTTTTGTAATTGATAAAAACAAATGGAAATCAATTAAACATTTTCCCGAGACTATAAAAGAATTTTGTAATATAGGTAAAGAATTAAAAAATGAGAAATATGACTTAGTTGTTGACCTTCAAGGACTATTAAGAAGTGGAATTATTACATGGCTAAGCAAAGCACCTATTAAAGTCGGATTTAAAGAGGCAAGAGAATTTAGCTCATTTTTTTACAATAAAAAATTTTCTGTTCCAATTGATAAACATGCAATTTTAAGATATCTTGAGATAGCTAAGGAACTGGGATGTAAAATTAATTCAATAAAATTTCCTCTACCAGACCCAGAGGAACCCTCATGGCTCAGAGATTTTAAAGATTTTGTTGTAATAATTCCGTCGGCAAGATGGCAGTCAAAAAACTGGACTATACCATACTTTGTTGAACTTATAAAAATGTTGCCCTACAATTTCTTAGTTGTAGGTTCAAAGTCTGACAAAGCTGATGCCCTTAAAATTGAAGAGTACGCAAAAGGCAAAGCTATTTCAGTAGCGGGAAAAACAACTCTCATAGAATTAATTGAAGTTTTTAAAAAATCTCTTTTTGTTATAACTCCTGATACAGGAACAATGCATCTTGCTGTAGCGTGTGGTAAAAAAGTTGTTGCTATATTTGGACCTACTGATCCTGCAAGAACAGGTCCGTTCGGCAATGGACACCTTGTAATAAAATCAAATTTATCCTGTAGTCCCTGTTTTAGAAAATTCTGTCATGAGCAGAAATGCATGAGAGATATTTCTCCTGAAATGGTATATGATAAGATAAAAAATTTTAAAATTATTTAGGAGGGCAATAAAATGAAATATCAAACTGGAAAAACTGGTAGAATATTTGTAGCAAAATTTGAAGATGGAGAAGATCCTTTGATTGAGCTTACAGAGCTTGCGAAAAAAGAAAATATTCATTCTGCAGTTTTCTGGCTAATAGGCGGACTTAAAGAAGGAAAATTCGTTGTTGGACCAGAAGATGACAGTCTTCCACCTCGTCCAATATGGCGAGAAATAAAGGGAAACAATGAAATATTAGGAACTGGAACAATTTTCTGGCATAATGATGAACCAAAGGTGCATCTACACGGTGTTTATGGTAGAGAAGATTCTGTTAAAATGGGATGTTTAAGGGAAAACCCAGAAGTATTTCTTGTTCTTGAATCAATAATAATGGAAATTACTGATGTTAAAGTAACTCGAGAAATTGATGATAAATCAAAGATGATATTAATGAAAGTTTAATGATAAGAGTCAAGATTTGTGGTATTACAAATATTGATGATGCTTTATGGGCTACTGAATGCGGGGCTGATGCATTAGGTTTTATTTTTTATAAAAAAAGTCAGAGATATATAGACCCTCAAAAGGCAAAAGAAATAATCAAAGCTCTCCCACCATTTGTGAATTTAGTTGGAGTATTTGTAAACGAAACAGTAGAAAATATTAAAGAAATAATGGCAATCACTGGTATTGATACAGTGCAGTTACATGGAGATGAAACATCAGAATTTTGTTTGAATTTCAGGAAAGTTATAAAAGCTTTCAGGGTTGACAACAGAGGATATCTTCCAAATGGTAAATCTTTAAAAGATATTTTACCCAAGTATAAAGTTTCAGCTTTTTTACTTGACAGTTTCAGTGAAAATGAATATGGTGGAACAGGAAAAACATTTAACTGGGATGTGGCTTTAAAAGCAAAAGAATACGGCACGATTATTCTTTCAGGTGGATTAAATGTATTCAACATAGATGAAGCTATAAAAAAAGTATTTCCATATGCTGTTGATGTCAGTAGCGGAGTTGAACTTTATAAAGGGAAAAAAGACCCTGAACTTGTAAAAAAATTTATTGAAAAGGCAAAATTAAAAAAAATTAAAGGAGAACACGATGATTAAATGGTTACCTTACAACAAAGAATCTTTCCAAAAAGCAGAACTTGAAAACAAACCAATTTTTTTACATATTTTTGCAAAGTGGAGTAGTTACTGCAAAAAAATAAAAGAAGATTTTTTTGATGATCCTGAAATAGGTGAAATTATTAATGAAAATTTTATTCCAATTTTGGTTAACCGAGATGAAAGACCAGATATAGATTCAATTTATCAGAAGGCTTCCTATATTATTGGACAAGGAAGTGGTTGGCCATTAAATCTTTTTTTGAATACAGAGGGAAAACCTTTTGCCGGAATTACTTATAAAATGAATGAGGGAAAGGATTATTTTAAGACAATGATAGATAAAGCTATTGAACTTTATAAAACTAACTATGAAAAAGTTTTATCTCGATCTCAAGTAATCATTGATGCAATAAAACCAGTTGAAGTCGTCCCTTCAGAGATTAGGGAAGAGTTACTGCAAAATCCTGAAGAGGACATCGTAAAAGAAATAGATTTTGAATATGGAGGTTTTAAAAAAACACCAAAGTTTCCTCCTTTTGCTCATATTGACCTTCTTTTATGGAAATACTGGATAAGACCAAAACCTTGGGTTTTGAATGCAATAGAAAAAACGCTAAAAGGAATGATATATGGAGGACTTTACGATAATATTGAAGGCGGATTTCACAGATATTGTATAGATAACGCATGGATGATTCCTCATTTTGAAAAACTTGCTGTAGATAATGCATGGCATATTATCAATTTTCTTGATGCCTATATTATATTGAAGGATCCATTCTATAGAGAGATAGCAATTGAAACCATTGATTATATAAGAAAAAATCTCTTTTCAGAAGAAGGTTTCTTTTGTCCGAGTCAATTTGCCGATAGTTTTTACTATACATGGGAAGAGAATGAACTTCAAGAAATTTCTCCTATGACCATAGCTCTTGTAGACGGAAAATCAATGGTAGATGGAAGATTTATTCTGATTGGTAGAGACAGAGAATTAATTAAGCAATTAAGAGATAAATTTTTATTAAAAAGAAAGCAAAAATCATACCCTGAAATAGATAAAACCCTTTATTCTTATGTAAATGGCATATGTGCAGAAGCATTTATTAAAGCATGGAGAGTAATAAAAGATAAAGACTTATTAAATAAAGCTATTATGGCTATTGATAAAACTCTTTCATATTTATTTGCTGGTGAAAATTTCTATAGAACTAAAGAAAATAGCCCTGCTTTGATAGATGATTATGCTTACATAATTTCAGCATTGATTTCTGCTTATGAAGTTTCAGGAGAACAAAAATATATTGATAAAGCAGTTAATTTAATGGATTTAGCTTTGGAAAATCTCTGGGATGGAGAAAACGGTGGTTTTTATGAGTCTCCAGAGGCAATTCTTTCAATAAAACAGAAAAATATTCATGATACTCCCTATCCTTCCTCAAATTCAATAATGATAATCAATTTATTAAAGCTTTATGCGATAACAGGAAGTGAAAGATTTATAAATCTTTCATCTGTCGCATTAAAAGCCTTCTCCAATCTGTCTTCAGCCTACCTTTCTCCTTACTATGTAAAGGCTTTACTCAGTTATTTTGATTTACTTACTTTAAATTTATATACATCAATAGATTCTTCAATCGGCAAAGCAGCAATTCACCAAATAACACCATTTACAGTTATTGCCCATAGAACAATAGAAGGTGAATACATAATCCCTTCTGTCGGAACCAAAATGTTTGATCCAATAAAAACTCCTGAGGACTTGTCAAAATTTCTGAGATTATGATATTTTAAATAAAAAAATTTTTATGGGAGGTTTTTATGGATATAAAAATTCTTGGTCCTGGCTGTGCTAATTGTTACAAGGTTGAAGAAACAGTTAAAAAAGTCGTGTCTCAACTTGGAATTCAGGCTGAGATAAGCCATATAAAAGATATGAAAGAGATCTTCAAATACACGCAGGTTACTCCTGGAATTCTTATTAATGGAAAGCTTAAACATTCAGGCTTTCCTCTTCCATCAGAAGACAAAATAAGAAACATTTTAATTGAAGAACTTAGTTCAAAATAATTTTATCTATAAATAAAAAATTTTAATTTGCAATTGGTTGGAAAATCAGATAAAATGGGTCAATGTTTGATTTTCTTACATATACATTCCCTATTTCTGGAGTTACAACAAATATCCTTATACCTCCACTTGTAGCTTTTATTGTTTCTTTTTTTACATCAATGGGTGGTGTATCGGGTGCTTTTTTACTTTTACCATTTCAGGTGAGCGCCCTTAACTATACATCTCCAGGAGTAAGTGGAACAAACTTTATCTTTAATGTAGTTGCTATTCCTTCAGGTGTTTATAGATATCATAAGGAAAAACGAATCCCTTGGCCACTTGCATGGGTTATTATGATCGGAACAGTCCCAGGCATAATCATTGGCTATTATATAAGAATAAAAATTCTTCCAGATCCAAAATCTTTCAAATTTTTTGTTGGACTTGTATTACTTTATATTGGAGTAAGGCTTTTCTTTGATGTTTTGAAAAAGAAAAAAGCAACTGCACAGAAAAAGTTTGACCAGAAACTTACAAAAGAAGCTACTGTTAAAACAATATCTTTTTCATTGAAAAAAACTGTGTATGAATTCTGGGGTGAGAGATTTTCATTTAGCACAATTTGGGTATTCCTTCTTGCTTTTGTGATAGGAGTTATAGGTGGTGCTTATGGTATAGGCGGTGGCGCAATTATGTCGCCATTTTTAGTAACATTTTTTAAACTTCCTGTTCACAGCATAGCAGGAGCATGTCTTATGGGGACAGCTACAGCTTCTGTTTTCGGGGTTCTTTATTACGCAATACTGCCTTCGCCTGAGGGAATGCAGACAAGTCCTGATTGGTTACTTGGCTTACTTTTTGGATTGGGTGGTGCCTTTGGAATATATTTAGGTGCAAGAGTACAAAAACATGTTCCACAAAAATATATAAAGCTTATTTTAAGTATTTTAATAGTTTATGTTGCCTTAAGATATATAATTCAATTCTTTTATTAAATTGCTCTTGCCAGTGTTATGGCATGAACTTCTTTTATTCCTGCTTTTTTTAATGTTTTTGCACATTCCATTAAAGTTGCTCCAGTTGTTACAACATCATCCACAAGCCCTACTTTTATTCCTTTCATCAAGCCTGTTACCTTATAAGCATTTTTTACATTACTGTGTCTATCTCTTGCTTCCAGTGAAGCCTGATCCTTTGTCTCTTTAACTTTAATAAGCAACGTAAGTGATAAAGGAATTTTCCATGCATCTGCACACTGTTTTGCAAGAATCGCTGATTGATTAAACTCTCTTTTACGAAGCTTATTTATATGTAGTGGAACAGGAATTAAGAGGTCAATTTTTGGTGGTGTAATTGAAGCAAGTAATTTACCAAGTTCTCTGCCAACTCTTTTGATTCCACCGTATTTAAAACAGTGTATAGCTTCTTTAAGTAATCCTTCATATGCTCCAAATGAATTTAATGAAACTATATAGTTCCAGAAATCATTATAAAACTTTCCTCTAACAATCCTGTGTGAGCTGAAAGCTTCTATTTTATTCCAGCAGAACTCACAAAAAGGGGAATATTTAAAATGTGAATCTCCATTACAAACAGGACATTTTTCATGAAAAACTAAATCATAAAGGAGACTCCTTAATGATAATTTCATCTCTCTTTTGACCTGTTGATATTATTTGTATTTTAACTTTTAAGGAATCTTCAATAAATTTAAGATATTTTTTTGCATTATCTGGAAGTTTTTCATAATTCTTTATTCCTGCAGTGCTTTCCTTCCAGCCCTGAAATTCTTCATATACAGGCATGCAGTCTTCAAGAATCTGAATTTCCTTAGGAAAATCCTCTAAGATTGAGTTTCCATATTTATATCCAACACAAACTTTTAATTTTTCTATGCCATCAAGAATGTCAAGTTTTGTTATTGCAAGCCCTGTAAAACCATTAACTCTAACAGCATGTCTAAGCCCAACAAGATCAAGCCATCCACATCTACGAGGTCTTCCTGTAGTCGCCCCGTATTCTCCGCCTCTTTTTCTAATTTCTTCGCCGAGGGAGTCTTTTATCTCTGTAGGAAAAGGTCCTTCTCCAACTCTTGTAGTATAAGCTTTTACAATACCTATTATATTATCAATTTTTCTTGGACTTACACCTGCTCCTGTGCAGGCACCACCAGCTATAGTATTTGAAGAAGTAACATAAGGATATGTTCCATGATCAATATCAAGAAGCGTACCCTGAGCACCCTCAAAAAGAACTTTTTTACCACTGTCTATAGCCTTATTTATTAAAATATCAGCATCAGCAATATATTTTTTAAGTTTCTCAGCATAATTTAAATACTGAGTAAGTATCTCAGTCTCATCTAATGTTTCTGCATTATATAAATTTTTGAGTAAAAAATTGATTATTTCAAGATTTGCTCTAATTTTATTTTTGAGAACATCAGGATAAAGCAGATCAATCATTCTAACTCCGTTTCTCGCAATTTTATCTGTGTAACACGGACCTATACCCTTTTTAGTTGTCCCTATTTTTTTCTTTTTTTCAGACTGCTCTTCTATGGCAATATGATAAGGCATTATAAGATGGCAGTGTTTTGCAATATAAAGATTGTTGTCTATTTCTACACCCTTTTGTGTAAGTGTCTCAATTTCCTTTAATAAACCCGAAGGGTCTAAGACTACTCCATTACCTATAATGCATTTTTTATTCTTATGCAAAATTCCTGAAGGGATAAGGTGAAGTATATACTTTTCCTCTCCTACTACAACAGTGTGACCTGCGTTACAACCTCCTTGAAATCTCACTACATAATCACATTTTTCTGTTAAAAAATCAACTATTTTACCTTTTCCTTCATCTCCCCATTGCGCTCCTATAATAACAACTGTGGACATAATTAGCCTCTCCTTTTAACTGATTTAATGAACAGAAATATAAACTGGTCTTACTTCCAGAACATTAGGAAGTTGTTTAATTTTTTCAATAATATCATCTGTAAGTGTAGCATCAACGCTTATAACAGAAAAAGCTATACCACCTGCTTCCTTTCTCCCAAAATGCATATGTCCAATATTGATATTATTCTGTCCAAGAAGTGTTCCTATATTGCCAATGACACCTGGGCGATCATGATTTCTTAAGAAAATCATATTCCCCTCAGGTATAATTTCCATAGAAATATCATTAATCTGAACTATTCGTGGATCTTTTCTGCTTAGAAGTGTCCCAGCTATAACCGCCCTATCATCCTTAGATATCAATGTTATTCTAACAAGGCTCTGGTAATCCCCAGCTTCTTTACCTTTTATCTCTCTAACTTCTATACCTCTTTCTTTTGCAATGAATGAAGCATTAACATAGTTGACAGGTTCCCCAAGTATTGGATCTAAAATCCCCTTTAATGCTGCAGCAGTTAAGGCTTGAGTATTAAGATTTGAAATTTCACCAAGATATTCAATTTGAACTTGCTTTATGCTCTTAGTGAATATCTGCGATACAAAGCTTCCCATTCTTTCAAGAAGTACAAGATAAGGGCGAATAAGCGGTACCTGATCAAAAGGAATTGATGGGAAGTTTACAGCGTTTCTAATAGTTCCATTGATTAAATAGTCTACAACTTGTTCTGCGATGGCAACAGCAACATTTTCCTGAGCTTCTAATGTAGAAGCACCAAGATGAGGCGTACATATTACCCTCTCGTCTGTAATAAGTGCATAGCCTTCTTCAGGTGGTTCTTTTTCAAAAACATCAAGGGCTGCACCGGCTACTTTTCCTGACTGAATTGCGTCATAAAGGTCTTTTTCATTAACTATTCCGCCACGTGCACAGTTAATTATATAAACTCCTTTTTTCATCTTTTCAATTGTATTTTTGTTTATCAAATATTTTGTTTCAGAAGTTAATGGAGTATGAATTGTTATAAAATCAGCTTCAGCAAATATCTTGTCAAGGTCTGTTTTTGTTATTCCAAGCTCTTCTGCTCTTTCATCACTTAGAAAAGGGTCATAAGCTAAAACATTCATTCCCATGCACTGAGTTCTTTTTGCAACTTCAGAACCTATTCTTCCGAGTCCGATGATTCCTATGGTTTTATTATAAAGTTCAACTCCCATAAATTTTTTCTTTTCCCATTTGCCTGATTTCATAGATGCTGTAGCCTGAGGAATTCTTCGTGCAAGAGAAAAGAGCATCGCAATAGCATGTTCAGCAGTTGTAATAGTATTTCCACCTGGAGTGTTCATTACAACAATTCCTTTTTTAGTGGCAGCAATTTTATCTACATTATCAACACCTGTCCCAGCTCTACCAATGACTTTAAGTTTATCTGCAGCATCTATGATTTCAGCTGTTACTTTTGTTGCACTCCTAATAATTAAAGCATCATATTCACCTATGATGGATTTTAGCTCTTCTGGTTTAAGTCCTGTTTTGACATCAACTTCAAAGCCTGCTTTTTTTAAAATTTCCACTCCTTTAGAAGAAATGCTGTCGCTAACAAGAACTTTCACTTTTTATCCTCCTTAGAGAAAATTTCTTCTGCCTTTGCAACTCCTTTACCAAAAGTAACAGGATATCCGAGTTCGTTTAATGTCATTTCAAGAGCTGAAATACCCACAATTACATCAAATTTATCAGCATATCCAAGATGAGCAAAACGAAAAACTTTACCTTTAAGTTTATCCTGTCCTCCAGCTGCTGTAATACCATGTTTTTCCCTTAAAGTTTTATATATAACCTGTCCATCAATTCCTTGTGGTGCTTCTATAGCAGTAACAGCATTGCTTGGAACTCCTTTTGGAAATAGTTTTAATCCAATTTCTTTTACAGCTTCTCTTGTTGCATGAGCCAAAATAGAATGTCTACGGAATATGTTTTCAAGTCCTTCTTTCTGCATAAGTTTTAATGCTTCATTAAGACCAATAATTAGAGATACAGCTGATGTAAAGTTTGTTTGATTTTTAGCAAGATTTTCTCTTTCTTTTTTTAGATTGAAATAAAATCTTGGAGTTTTTGATTTCTCATTTCTTTTCCATGCCTTGTCACTTACACTTATAAAAGCAAGCCCCGGAGGTAACATAAATCCTTTCTGTGAACCACTTACCATTACATCAATTGCCCACTCATCAGTTTTTATATCATGGGCAACGAGAGCAGATATAGAGTCTACTATAAAGAGTGTGTCCTCATAATTTTTGACTATTTTTCCAACAGATTCAATATCATGATAAACTCCTGTGGAAGTTTCGCTTGCCTGAATCAAAACACCCTTAATATCAGAATGTTTTTTTAATTCCTCTTCAACCTTATTAACATCAACAGAGTATCCCCATTCTACAGGTATTTCTATAACTTCTAATCCATAAGCCTGAGCAATCTTAACCCATCTTTCGCCAAATTTACCACCATTTATTACAAGAACCTTTTCGCCAGGAGAAAAAAAGTTATTTACAGCAGCAACCATTGCACCTGTACCGGTGGAACAGAGAATTAAAACATCATTTTTTGTTTGATAAATCCACTGTAGCCCTCTTTTAGCTGAATCAAGAATAGGTAAAAAATCAGGGCTACGATGGTGAATAACTGGCATTGCCATACTGAGAAGAACTTCTGGTGGAACTGGTGTGGGTCCGGGTGCAAGTAAATATCTTTTCAAAATCATTTTCGCCTCCTTTTATGTAAATAGTTTGGTAATAAAATATATTACCATAAGTCAGGCTTTTTAAAATACTGAAAAAACTTCATGTAATTCGCTACGAGAAAAATATAATATTTTTAAAAATATTATGCTTGAAAATAGATTTCAAAAAAGCTTAAAATTTACAACATGAAAATCTTAAACACCAAAAATTCCATAAGGAATTTGACATCTGGAGAGTATATTATTGGAGTAGAAAATACAGGTTCGCATGCATGTTATATGATCTATGGAGTCTTAAAATCTGAAGACAAACCAAGACTTATTAAACCAGGGAAAGGACATGAAGAAATAGTTCTGATACTAAGTGGTAGAGTAAAATTTAATGATAAAATTCTTGAAGCAGGAGATTCATTTCATATTGTAGAAGAAGAATCCTGCTTTATTGAAAATATTGGCGACTCAGAAGTTATATACATTATTTCAGGTGGTCATTCAGAAAAGGGACATCACTTTTCCAGCACATAAAAGAAATATTTTTTAATAAACAGAACTTTTTCAGACAGGGAAAATTATTTAGCTTCTTTTTAAATTACTTTTATTATTGCTTCATCAATGCTTTTAATTTTCTTTGGATAAGGAGTTTCATCAGGATAACCTATGCCAATGCAGGCAACAACTCTAAGATTCTCTGGAATATCAATTAGACTTCTCACATAGTTTTCTCTATCTCTATTTTCTGGATTATAAATCGCACCCCAACAGGCTCCTAATCCTAATGAATGAGCTTCAAGTAAAAATGCCATTAATGCACATCCCATATCCTCAAGCCAATGATTACTCTTTTTATCGTCTGCAATCGCTACAACTACATAAGGAGCAGCTTCAAGAAACTTTGTAAATGGTTGAGCTTTTGCAAGTTCTTTAATTTTTTCTCTATCTTTAATAAGCATAAAATACCACGGTTGTGAATTTTTTGCTGAAGGAGCATAAAGTGCTGCTTCAATGCATTTTTTAATTAAATCCTCTGGAGGAATTTCTTTTTTATATTTTCTGATGCTTCTACGAGTTTTTATTATTTCAAAAATATCTTGCATAAAAAATTATATCATTTCTTCACATATTTTATGAATATTTAAAAACTTATGTTATAATTTCATAAAAACTTTCAAGGAGGAGCAAAATGTTTAAAGGTTCAATGGTAGCAATTGTGACTCCCTTTAAAAAAGGAAAAATTGATGAGAAAGCCTTTGAAAAACTCATAGAATGGCATATTAAAGAAGGAACTCATGGAATTGTTCCTTGTGGTACAACAGGTGAGGCTTCTACTCTTGACTATGAAGAACATTATAAGGTTATTGAAATTACTGTAAAAGTTGTTAACAAACGAATTCCTGTTATTGCAGGCACAGGTTCAAACTCAACTGATGAAGCAATAATGATTACAAAAAAAGCAGAAAAACTTGGTGCAGATGCTGCTTTACTTGTAACACCTTACTATAATAAGCCAACTCAGGAAGGGCTCTATCGTCATTACAAAGAAATCGCTGATAAAACAGGAATTCCACTTATTCTTTACAATGTTCCTGGAAGAACTTCAGTCAATATACTGCCTCAAACAGTAGCACGACTTGCTGAACATCCAAGAATTGTCGGAATAAAAGAAGCTACAGGAGATATGAAACAGGTAAGTGAACTTATAAGACTATGTGGTGATAAAATTACAGTTCTTAGCGGAGATGATTTTACAAATCTCACACTTCTTGCACTTGGTGGCAAAGGTGCTATTTCTGTTACAGCAAATATCTGCCCTAAGGACATGGCAGAACTCTTTAATGCATGGGAAAAAGGAGACATTGAACATGCAAGAAAGCTTCATTACAAACTTGAACCATTAAATAAAGCTATGTTCATTGAGACAAATCCTATTCCAGTTAAAACAGCTCTCGCAATGATGGGTAAAATAAAAGAAGAATTTAGACTTCCTCTCTGTGAAATGTCTCAGACAAATAAAGAAAAACTTGCAGAGGTTCTGCGTAGCGCTGGTTTAATTAAATAATTTTTAAACAAAGTTGAATAACTATAATTTTGATGATTGAAGAACTGAGAATCAAAAATTTTGCAATAATTGATAGTCTTGTAGTTCCGTTAAGTAAAGGTTTTAATGTCATTACTGGTGAAACAGGAGCAGGAAAGTCAATTATTGTAGATGCCATTGGTATTTTACTAAAGGAAAAAGTTCCTGCAGTTGATTTTATTAAACATGGTAAAAATGAGGCAAATATTGAAGTTATTATTTATGATACAAATGAAAAAGAATCGGTATTTGAAGATGAAGCCTTAATTTTAAAAAAGATTCTCAGCATTCAGGGCAAAACAAAAACATACATAAATGATTCTGCTTTTACAGTTAATGAATTTGTAAAAATTGCTTCCAGACTGATAAACATTCATGGACAACATGAGCATACTCATCTTTTAAAAAAAGAAAATCACATACTATTCTTTGATACTATTGCTAAGTTAAAACAAGAAGTGGAAAGATTTAATCAACTTTACATGGATGTTCAATCACTCAAACAGGAATTGGAAAAAATAAGTAAAGAGATTGCATTAAAAAAGCAAAGAATAGAACTTTTGCAGTTTCAGGTTGCAGAAATAAAAAATGCAAAGTTAAAAGAAGGAGAGGAAGAAGAACTTATAGAACAAAGACAGATTCTTAAAAATGTTCTAAAACTTAAAGAACTCGCAGAATCAAGCTTTAGCCTTCTTTACGAAGATAGAAATTCAGTGCATACTAATCTATCAAAAATTTTAAATCTTCTTAAGGAGTTATCAAAATTTGATTCAAAAGCAGAGGAAGTAAAAAGTTTGATTGAATCAGCTCTGACACAAAGCGAAGAAGCAGTCTATATGTTAAGAAAACTTAAAGAAACTTATGAGCCAGACCCTGCAACATTAGAGAACATTGAAGAAAGACTTACACTGATCAACAAACTCAAAATAAAATATGGTTCAACGATTAAAGAAATCATAGAATATGCGAAAGAAGCTGAAAAGGAGTTAAATATTATCTCAGTTTCTGAAGAAGACTTAAAAACAAAGGAAAATAAATTAGAAAAACTTTTAG
This sequence comes from Thermodesulfovibrio sp. Kuro-1, assembly GCF_006538445.1. Taxonomy (NCBI): domain Bacteria; kingdom Pseudomonadati; phylum Nitrospirota; class Thermodesulfovibrionia; order Thermodesulfovibrionales; family Thermodesulfovibrionaceae; genus Thermodesulfovibrio; species Thermodesulfovibrio sp. Kuro-1. The sequence continues at coordinate 32,158 of NZ_BJKS01000004.1, forward strand.
ATGAAATGATTTCACAAGCAAATAAACTTTCTGCTAAAAGAAAATCTGTCAAAAATAAAATTGAAGAAGAAATCATTAATGAGCTTAAATTTCTCGGCTTTTTACATCCATTATTTGAAATAAAAATTAGTGAAAAAGAACTATCTCTAAATGGAAAAGATGATGTAGAATTTTATTTTTCTTCAAATCCTGGCGAACCCCCAAAACCTTTAATTAAAATTGCCTCTGGAGGTGAACTTTCAAGGCTTATGCTTGCCCTTAAATGCGTTGAACTTAAACTGGCAAAAAATTCTCTAAAATCAATGACCCTTATATTTGATGAAATTGATGCAGGAATTGGTGGAACAGTTGCAGAAAATATTGGTAGAAGACTTAAAGAACTTTCAAATCATCATCAAGTAATTTGTGTAACTCATCTTCCTCAGATAGCTGCTCAAGCTCAGCACCATTTAAAAGTAGAAAAAGTTATTCTTGATAATAAAACATTGGTAAAGATAGATGTGCTTACGGGCATAAAAAGAAAAGAAGAAATTGCCAGAATGTTAAGTGGACGTATTACAGAAAGCTCAATTTTTCATGCAGAGGAACTCCTTGAGAGTAAATAAAATTTTTTCTATAAAATTTATATGTAGGAGATTAAATGGAGTTTTTTAATGACATACTAAATAACTTGAAGGGTGATTATGTAGATATATTTTTTGAAGAAAAAACTACAAATCAGCTTCAGATGGAAGAAAATAAAATTCAGAAATGCTCTGCTATTATTGATAAAGGTTTGGGAGTTAGATTAATTATAGGTGAAAAAATATTTTATGCATATACAAATGATATTACAAAAAATGGGATTGCTGAATTAATATCATCCTTGAAAAATTACAAACATGCAGGAAGTTGTATCAATTTAAAAAAATTTTCTTCTCCAAATCAATTTTTCATAAAAAGGAATCCGCAGGATGTCAACATTTTAGAAAAAATTAAATTTGTTAAAAAAGCAAATGATACATCATGGATACAGAACAAAAAAATAACACAGGTAAAAGTTTTCTACTCTGACATGATACAAAAAATAAAAGTTGCAAACTCTGAAGGATATTTTGCTGAAGAAGAGAGGATTTATACACTATTCCTGGTACATGCCATTGCATCAGAAAATGAAACTATTCAGACAGGTTATGAAGCAGTTGGAGGATTAAAAGGAATAGAACTTTTTGAAGAAATATCACCTGAAGAAATTGCAATTAAAGCTACTAAACGAGCTATTATGATGTTAAAAGCAAAGAGAATTAAAGGTGGACGCATGCCTGTTGTAATATCTTCAGAGGCTGGAGGAACAATGATACATGAAGCAGTCGGGCATGGTCTGGAAGCAGACCTTGTTCAAGAGGGAATTTCTGTATATAGCGGAAAACTTGGTGATAAGGTTGCCTCGGAATTTATAACAGTTATAGATGATCCTACTCTTCCTAATATGAGAGGCTCATATATTTTTGATGATGAAGGAACTCCATCTCAAAGAACTATTTTAGTTGAAAATGGAGTTCTGGTTAACTATCTTTATGATAAATATACATCAATGAAAGAAGGGAAAGCCTCTACAGGAAATGGTAGAAGACAATCATATGAACATTATCCAATTCCAAGAATGAGTAATACATTTATTGCACCAGGGAATCATTCTCCTGAGGAAATAGTCCGTTCAGTTGATAAAGGACTTTTTGTTAAAAAAATGGGCGGGGGTCAGGTAAATACCGTAACAGGAGAATTTGTTTTTGAAGTTCAGGAAGGATATTTAATTGAAAAAGGGTTAATTGGAGAACCTATAAGGGGAGCATTATTAATTGGCACAGGACAAGAAATTTTAAAGAATATTGATATGGTAGGAAGCGACTTAGGATTTTCAATCGGGACATGTGGAAAAAATGCTCAAGGAGTTCCTGTCACTGATGGCATGCCAACAATAAGAATTCCTGAGATTGTTGTTGGAGGACAAGCATAACAAATGTTTTCTTTTTTCTATAAATGTAGTATCTTTGCCACAGCAAAAATATCATAAATCTATAAAATATAACATATAAATGTTGGCATCTTTTTTGTTTACAATTCCTTGATGCCATTTCAGAAAACTATAAAATCAGAAATTTCATTAACAGGGATAGGAATACACACAGGGAAGAAAATTAATCTCAATCTCATTCCAGCTCAAAGAGATACAGGGATAGTATTCTACAGGAAAGACAGAAACTTTCCAATTAAAGCAAAGCTTCCATTTGTTGTTGATACATCTTTTGCAACTACATTGGGAGTTGATGGAATAAAAATAAGAACTGTGGAGCATTTACTTGCTACCCTTCATGTCTTTGGAATAACAAATGTTTTTATAGAAATTGATAGTTCAGAAATTCCTGTAATGGATGGAAGTGCAATTGATTTTACAAAAGCAATTCTGAAAGCAGGCATTGCAAAACAAGGTAAAACTGTATCTTTATTTAAAATTACAAAACCTGTATATTATGAAGAGTCGCATTCAAAAATATTTGCGAAACCTTATAGAGGTTTTAAAATAACTTATAAAATCTTCTATGAACATCCATTGATTATGGAACAGTCACTGAGTATAGAAATTAATGAACAAAATTTCCTCAATGATATAGCACCTGCAAGAACATTCGGATTTTTAAAAGATATTAATTATTTACTTAAAAATGGTTTTGCAAAAGGTGGCTCTCTTGATAATGCTCTTGTGCTTGATGAAAAAGGAGTTGTTGGAGGAAACCTGAGATTTAAAGACGAGTTTGTAAGACATAAAATTCTTGATGCAATTGGCGATTTATCTTTAATTGGGTATCCTATTCAAGGACACTTCATAATTGAAAAAGGTGGACATACATCACATATTAACTTTTTAAGAAAACTTATTGAAACTGGTTGCTATGAGTTAGCAGAAGAGCCTTATTTTAATTTTCAACTTTCAGCACAAGCTGTATAATTCTTTAAAGAATTTAATCCTCTGCCCAGTGTTTTGGATCAATAGCGTCTCTTAAAGCTTCACCAAGAAGATTAAAAGATAATACCGTTAAAAATATGGCAACTCCTGGAAACAGACTCAGCCACCATGCAACAGTTATATAATCTTTCCCAACACTTAAAATTCCGCCCCAACTTGGCTCAGGTGGTTGAATTCCAAGTCCAAGAAAACTAAGTCCGCTTTCAATCAATATCGCTCCTCCTACTGAAAAAGTTGCAGCAACAATAACAGGATATATTGCATTAGGGAGAATATGCTTAAAAATAATTCTACCTGCACTTGCTCCAATTGCTCGTGCTGCAAGAACAAACTCTCTTTCCTTCAAGGACAGAACTTCAGCCCTTACAAGCCTCGCAACATCCATCCATCCTGTAAGTCCAATTACTACCATAATTATATAAATGCTTGGCTCCAGAACAGCTACCACAGCTAAAATTAAAAATAAAGTTGGAAATGCAAGCATCACATCAACAAGTCTCATTATAATTGTATCAATCCATCCTCCATAGTATCCTGCAATTGCACCGAGTATTGTCCCTGTAAATATAGCAATACCCATTGCAAGGAAGCCTACTTCAAGTGAAACCCTTGCTCCATAAACAACCCTTGAAAAAACATCCCTACCAAGCTCATCTGTTCCAAATGGATGTTCCTTTGAAGGCGGAGTAAGAACTTTGTAAACATTAATTTTATATGGGTCATATGGCGCAACATAAGAAGAAAAAATAGCAACAAAAAAAATAAAAAATATAAATGTTAATCCAGATAATGCAAGTTTATTTTTTAAAATCCTTTTCAAAACTATTTTAAACATCCCGTTTTACCCTGATTCTTGGATCAACAATAAAATAGGCAATGTCTGCAATAAGATTACCAATTAATGTCAATAATGCACCGATTATTAATATCCCCATTATTGTTGGATAATCCCTTGCCATAGCAGACGAATAAAAAAGTTGCCCCATCCCAGGAATAGAAAAAATACTTTCAAAAATAACACTTCCTCCAATAAGTCCAGGAATTGCAAGTCCTAAAAGTGTTACAACAGGTAAAAGAGCGTTTCTTAACGCATACCTGATAATAACAACTCTCTCAGGAAGCCCTTTAGACCTCGCTGTTCGAATATAATCCTGTCGCAACACTTCAAGCATACTTGAACGAGTATATCTTGACATCCCTGCAAGTCCTGCAAAAGACATGATTGTAACAGGCAAGATAAGATGTTTTATCCAGTCAACTAATCTTTCATGAAATGGCATTGTTTCTGCACCAATACTCTGAATTCCAGATATTGGAAGCCATCCAAGATTTACACCAAAAACAATCATTGCAAGCAAAGCAAGCCAGAAAGTGGGAACAGAAAACCCTGTAAAAACAAAAACAGTTAATGCCCTGTCAAAAAGACTTCCTTGTTTCAATGCTGAGTAAACTCCAATAGGAATTGCTATGATAAGAATAAGTAAAAGGGAAAATAAATTAAGAGTTACTGTAATGGGCAGTCTCTCTTTTATCTTATCTTTTACATTTCTTCCATCAACAAAACTTTTACCAAGATCTAATGTAACAACCATTTTAAGCCAGTTGAGATATCTTTCATGAATTGGTTTATCCAGTCCATAAAGCTTTTTAAGAGCTTCCACAGCTTCTGGAGAGGCTTTTGGAGACAATTCTTCCTGAAATGTAGCAGGTGAACCAGGTGCAAGATTTATCACAATGAAACATATAAGAGTGATACCAAAAAGAATCGGTATCATAAGAAGGAATCTTTTTATTAAATATGAAAGCATAGTTAAAATTTTACAACAAATGAAGTTTTAATAGAAACAGTTTACTAAATTTCATATATCTTTTTCATTTCATCTGTATATGTTCCATCATCATTATAAATAAACAAAGGAGGTTCAACTTTTAATGCTACCCTGCCCCCTTTTACTGCTTCAATAAGAACCATTTTAGCAGGAGAATCTTTTTTAGAGTGAACAAATCGAACTCTTTTTATTTCAAGATAATGTTTGCTCATTATCCTTACAATTTCTGTGAATCTTTCTGGCAGATGAATTATATAAAGACGACCATGATGTTTCAAAAGTTTCTGAGAAATTTTTGCAATATCAGTCACAGTAAGGCTTAGTTCATGTCTTGCAACAGCTTTTTTTTCTTGATTGCTAATTCTTCCAGTGCCCGGTTTTCTAAAAGGAGGATTTGATATAACAACATCAAATTCATGAAGAAAAGACTCTGAAGAAATTAAGTCCTTTGCATCCATACATGTAATTGTTATATTATTATTGACATTGTTTAGCTTTGCACTTTCCTGAGCAAGTTTTGCAAGCTCTGACTGTATCTCAATCATTGTAATATGAGATTCACTGTATTTTTTTGCAAGAATAATTCCAATTATTCCTGTTCCTGCACCAATATCAATAGCTTTATTAACTCTTTTTAAATTAACAAAATGAGCAAGAATTAAGGCATCTACACTAAAACGGTAACCTTCTTTAGGCTGGCAAATCTTGATACTTCCTATGGAGTCAACTGTATAATCCATATTTTAGAAAATTCTTTGGTATTTCTATTTCCGTTGATTATACCACAAAAATAAAAATTTTAACTTGAGGATTTTTTAATAACTCACAAAAAATCAATATAAACCTTAACAAGTGGATTTTATGCAAAAATTTGATTTTTTTGATATACTTTAAAATAATGAGACTATTTAGTAAAGAAAGAATTTCAAGTTGTTATTTCTTATCTTCAAGTAGAGTTGTATCTGAAAATCACGTCCAATATCTCCTTAAGAAGAATCTAAACTTGGAAAGTCATTATAAAAAAATGGATGATAAACTGAAATAATTGGAAATAAATAGGCTTACAATCTTTCAGTTGTCAAGGGATTGTAATTTTTTAAATGGTCTTAAAAAATAGTCAGGAGGAGTAAAAATGATTAACAGAGAAAAAATTGAAGAAGAAATAAGACAGGTTGCCTATGAACTTTATGTAAAAAGTGGATGCATTCCAGGAAGAGACCTTGATAACTGGCTTGAGGCAGAGAGAATTGTTTTAGCAAAATATGAAAGTGAAGAAATATCCGGGTGTTGTGAACCTGAGGCAGAAGAAAAACCCAAAAGAAAAAGAGGAAGTAAAAAAGGAGCTAAACCTAAATCTAAAGGTAGGAGTAAAAAATCGTGAAAGAAGCTTTATTTTATGAAAAGCTTTCTGATGGTAAACTAAAATGCGGTTTATGTAATCATCATTGCATAATCTCTCCTGATGCTCGGGGAATTTGTGGAGTAAGAGAAAATAGAGAAGGAATACTTTATAGTCTTGTTTACGGGAAAATAATTGCTTATCACATTGACCCAATTGAAAAGAAACCTCTTTTCCATTTCTATCCTGGTTCAGTTTCTTATTCAATCTCCACTGTAGGATGCAATTTTCGGTGTCTGCATTGCCAAAACTACGCAATTTCACAATATCCAAAGCTTTATAAAGACATTCCAGGTGAAGATTTTACTCCAGAAGATGTTGTAAAGGAAGCAAGAGCAAGTGGATGTAAGAGTATATCCTATACTTATACTGAACCCACGATATTCATTGAGTTTGCCTATGATTGTATGGTTCTTGCTCACAAAGAAGGAATAAAAAATGTTTTTGTAAGCAACGGTTATATGTCAAAGGAGGCTTTAAGATTCATTGCACCATATCTTGATGCAATCAATGTTGATTTAAAAGGGGATGATGATTTTTACAAAAAAATATGTGGAGCAAGAGTTGAGCCTGTAATGGAAAATATCAAACTATTAAAAGAACTTGGTGTTTGGGTTGAGGTGACTACTTTAATTATTCCAGAATTAAATGATTCTGAAGATTTTTTAAGAAAAACAGCTCAGTTTCTTGTATCAATTGATCCTGCAATTCCATGGCATGTAACTCAGTTTTATCCAACATATCAGCTTTTAGACAAACCAAGAACTCCTGTTGAAACTTTAAGAAAAGCGAGAGAAATAGGACTCAAGGAAGGATTAAAATTTGTTTATACAGGAAATATTCCAGGAGAAGGAGGAGAAAACAGTTACTGCCCAAATTGTAAAAATATTGTTATTGAAAGATTTGGATTTTTCATTAATAAAATAAACATAAAGGAATCTCGCTGTTTAAACTGCGGGACTCCTTTAGAGGGGATGGGACTACCTTAAAGTTTATAGTTAATTTTTCTAAGAAACTCTTTTCTATGCTGACGGTCTTCTTCTTTTTCAACTCCTTTAGGTGAAAAACCGTCAATTACTCCTAAAATTCCCCTGCCAAGCTCAGTTTCTGCTACTATTACTTCAAGAGGATTTGCTGTGGCGCAATAAATGTTACATACTTCCTGACACATTTTGATGGCATTCAATACACTTATGGGAAATGCTCCTTTCATGAGAATGCAGAAAACATGCCCTGCACCTATGTTTTGAAGGTTTTTAATGCATATTTGCCTTAACTCTTCATCATTTCCTTCAGAACGAATAAGGCATGGTCCTGAAGCCTCTGTAAAGGCAATTGCAAACTTTGCATGTGGTATATGAGTTGCTAAAATCTCATAAAGATCTTCAGCAGTCTTTATGAAATGAGTTTGCCCAAGTATTATATTGCATCCTTCAGGAATTTCAACTTTTATTGCTTTAAGTTCCATAAAATACCTCCCTTAACAGTCTTTTAATCAAATTATATCACAAATATTTTTTTCTTGAAAGCCAGTTTTGAAGTCTATCCATATAAAGATAAAAAACTGGCGTTACAAAAAGTGTAAGCATTTGTGAAAATAGCAAACCACCTACAACTGCAAGTCCAAGTGGTTGACGAACCTCTCCACCTGCTCCGATTCCAAGAGCAATTGGTAAAGCTCCAAAAAGTGCTGCCATTGTTGTCATCATAATAGGACGAAATCTTATAAGACAGGCATTATAAATTGCTTCATGAGCTTTCATATTTTCATTTCGCTGGGCATGAAGCGCGAAATCTATCATCATAATACCATTTTTCTTTACAAGTCCAATGAGCATTATTATTCCTACAAAGGAATAAATATTTAATTCAACTCCAAATACCAGTAAAGTCACCAATGCTCCAAAACCAGCAAAAGGAAGCGCTGAAAGAATTGTTATAGGATGAATAAAACTTTCATAAAGAATTCCTAAAACTATATAAACAACAAAAACTGCTACAATAAGTAAAAACCACAATCCCTGAAAAGACTCTTTAAAAGCCTGAGCTGCGCCCTGAAAGCTTGTCATTATAGTGTCCGGTAAAGTTGCTTTTGCAACTTTTTGAATCTCACTTAAAGCTTCACCAAGAGAAATATCAGGTTTAAGATTGAAAGATATTGTAACAGAAGGAAGTTGCCCTGTATGATTTACAGTTAATGGACCGATACTTTGTAATACTGTTGCAACAGAATTAAGAGGAACAAGCTCTCCCTTTGAAGAACGTATATAAAGCATTGAAAGCGCTGAAGGGTCTTTTTGATATTCTGGCTTAAGCTCAAGAATAACTTCGTACTGATTGTTAGGAGCATAAATTGTTGAAATCCATTTGCTTCCGAAAGCACCCCATAGAGCATTTTCTATCTGCTCTGCTGTAACTCCAATAGATTCAGCTTTGGCTCTGTCAATTTCTATATTTAACTGTGGAGTCTTTATCTGTAGATTTGATGAAACATCTTGAATTATAGGAATCTGTTTCATTTTACTTTCTAAGACCTGTGCATAGTAATAAAGCTCTTCAAGATTGCTTCCTGAAAGAGTAAACTGATAAAGAGCTTTTGTAAGTGTTCCACCTATTCTAATTGTAGGAGGATTTTGAGGATATACTTTAAGTCCTGGTATGGAATTCAGCTTTGGTCTAAGCTGATTAATCAATTTATCTACATGTGGCCTTTCAGAAATAGGTTTTAAATGCATGAACATTCTTGCAACATTTGGAGCAGGAGAAGCTGTACTAGGACCAACAGAAGTCATAAAGTCCTTAACAGCTGATTCCTTTAATATAAGATCTGCCAGCTGAAGTTGATGTCTTACCATCTCATCAAAAGATATGTCTTCCGATGCTTCTGTCATAACAAAAATTTGACTTTTATCTTCACTTGGTAGAAAACCTGCTGGTATTTTTACAAATATGTAAGCTGTAATTATTAAAATTACACCAGAACCGATCATCATTAACTTATGATGCTTCAAAGACCAGCTCAAGCTAATTTTATAAACATTTATCATCCATTCAAATCCTTTTTCTAAAGCCATATAAAGCTTACCATGTTTTTGATTTTGAACTCTCAGAAATCTGCTACACATCATTGGAGTAAGCGTAAGAGAGACTAATCCTGAAATAAGTATAGCAACAGATATTGTTACAGCAAACTCTTTAAAAAGTCTTCCCACAATTCCACCCATGAAAAGCACAGGGATGAAAACAGCAACAAGTGAAAGAGTCATGGAAAGAATCGTAAACCATATTTCCTTTGAACCATTTAAAGCTGCTTGAAAAGGTTTTTCTCCTTTTTCAATATGTCGGACAATATTTTCAAGCATAACAATAGCATCGTCAACCAGAAAACCAATTGAAAGAGTAAGTGCCATAAGAGAGAGATTGTCAAGACTATATCCAAGAAGATACATAACAGCAAATGTTCCAATTATTGAGATTGGTAAAGCAACAGAAGGAATCACTGTGGCTGAAAGTCTTCTTAAAAAGAGAAAAATAACAAGCACTACCAGAAAAACTGTAAATAACAATGTAAACTGTACATCTCTTACAGACTCTCTTATTGATTGGGAACGGTCATAAAGAAGATTCAAAGAAACACTTGCCGGTATCTGTCTTTTAAGTTCATCTACTTTCTTTTTAACATTATCTGCTACTTCAACAGTATTTGTTCCAGGTTGTCTGTATATTGCAAGAACCATTGCTCTTTGAAGTTTTCCACCACTTCCATACCATGCAGCAAGTTTATCATTTTCAACGCTATCAACAGCCTCTCCAATATCTTTAATTTTTACAGGAGAGCCTTCTTTACTTGCTATAATAAGTTCATTATAATGAGATGCATTAAAAAGTTGTCCTGTTGCTTCTATAGTAAATGCCTGATAATTACCATAAAGTGTACCTGTGGGAAGTTCTACATTTCCTTTTTTAATTGCCTGCTCAACTTCATCAATCCCAATCCCTTTACTTGCTATCAAATTAGGGTCAATTCTCACTCTAACAGCATATTTTTGAGCTCCGAATATCTGAACCTGTGCTACTCCATTTACCATAGAGATATTCTGCGCTAAAAGTGTATCAGCATATTCATGAAGTCTGTAAAGAGGCATCGTTGGAGAAGTAATTGCAAAATAGAGAATTGGCATATCAGCAGGATTAACTTTGTTATAAGTAGGAGGAGTTGGCATGTTTGAAGGTAGCTGTCTTGATGCTCTTGAAATAGCGGTTTGAACATCTTGCGCTGCTGCATCTATATCTCTGTTTAAGTCAAACTCAAGAGTTATCTGAGTTACTCCCTTTGCATTAATAGAGTTCATTGATTTTAATCCTGAAATTGTTGAAAACTCCCTTTCAAGCGGAGTTGCAACAGCTGATGCCATTGTTTCTGGTGAAGCACCAGGTAAATTTGCTGTAACAAGTATGGTCGGAAAATCAACATTTGGAAGTTCTGCAATAGGCAGATAACGGTATCCTACTAATCCGAAAACAATTATAGCCAACATTAAAAGAGTTGTCATTACAGGACGTTGGATAAAAATCTGGGAGAAGTTCATTTTACTTTTTAATCTCCACCCTTGCTCCAGGAATGAGTCTTAGTTGACCATCAACAACAATTGTTTCTCCAGAATTTAATCCTTTTTCTATTGTAACTTCATCACCAAACCTTAATCCTGGCTGAACTTCTCTTATCTCAGCGGTTTTGTCTTCTTTAACTACATAAACATACTGACCTTTCTGTCCTGTCTGAAGAGCTCTATAGGGAATTACTATTGCCTTATCTTTAATTCCAAGAGTTAAAACAACATTCACAAACTGCCCTGGCCAGAGAATTTTATCCCTATTTGCAAATTCAGCTTTAAGCTTAACTGTACCAGTTGCTGTGTCAACAGCATTGTCAATAAATACAACTCTACCCTCTTTAGAATAGTTTGCATCAACTCCCTTTACAATTGCTTCAGTTTTAAGCGATCCCTGGGACATTGCTTTTTTAATTCTGAAAAGCTCTTGCTCAGGCACTGAAAAACGAACATATATTGGAATTATCTGATTTATTGTCGCAATCTGAGTGTCATTTGCCTTTATCATATTACCTGGATGTACAAGTAAAGAACCAATTTTACCATCAATTGGTGAATAAATATAACAATAATTTAATTGAAGTCTTGCATTGTTAAGTATTGCTTCATCAGCTTTAACAGTAGCTTTTAGAGATTCATAGGTGGTTCTAATTTTCTCATACTGTTGTCTTGAAACAAGTTCTTCCTTTACAAGTTCATCATATCTTTCAAGGTCAGCTTTTGCAAACTCAAGTTGAGCTTTGTCTCTTAAAAGATTCGCCTCAGCCTGCCTTACTGCTTCTTCAAATGGTCTGGGATCAATCACAAAAAGAAGTTGACCTTTTTTAACCTCATCACCTTCTTTAAAATTTGTTCTGATTAGTTGTCCCTCAACCCTTGATTTAATTACAACTGAAGAGTATGCCTCTACATTTCCGATTGCTGTAATCTGAATTGGCACATCCTTAACCACTGATTGAGTAACAACAACTGGCACAGGAGGTGGCTGTTTTTGTTGAGATGATTTAGAACAAGAACAAAGCAAGAAAAAACATATAAATAATAAAAAAGCTTTAAATATATTCATTTTACCCCCTGTTAAATTGTCAGCATGTAAGCACTTACTAAAATAATAAAAAAAGAAAGAATTTGTCAATAATTTAGCATTTAAATCAAAAACAATGGAAGGATACCCAAGAAGGTAACACCTATAGTGCAAATTAAAATAGCAACTTCAAGTTCTCTTGAATAAATTGGTTCAGGTAATTTCACAGGCTCTTTCATATACATATACATTACGATTCTCAAATAGTAGTAAGCAGATATAACAGTAAAAATCACAGCAATAACTACAAGCCATGTAAAGCCTGCTTTAACTGCCTGAAGGAATATGTTGAATTTAACAATAAATCCTGCTGTGGGTGGAACGCCTGTAAGAGAAAACATAAATATTAACATCGCTATAGCAAGGGCAGGATGAAATTTATGAAGTCCTTTGTAATTTTCAATACTCTCTTCATTAAAAGCAATAACCATTGCAAAGGCGCCGATATTCATTAATGTATAAATAAACATATAAGCAACTACTGAATTAAAACCTGACTGGGTTCCTACGATCACTCCAATTATTATATAGCCTGCATGGGCTATGCTTGAATAGGCAAGCATTCTTTTTATGTTTTTCTGTATAAGAGCGAAGAAATTTCCAGTTGCCATTGTAGCAATAGAAAGCACGATAAGAAAATTGCTCCAGTCAATATAGTAATCTCTAAAAATTTCAACTAAAACCCTACCAAAAGCACCGAGAATTGCCACTTTTGGCAAAGTAGATATGAAAGCAGTTACAGGCGTTGGTGCTCCCTCATACACATCAGGAGCCCACATATGAAATGGTACAAGAGCTATTTTGAAACAAAGTCCAACTATAAAAAGTCCAAGTCCTATAAGAATCAATGGATTGTAATTTGAAATAACTTTTAAAATTAAAGAAAGTTCTGTTGTATTTGTTGCTCCATAAATAAAAGCAATTCCAAAAAGCATAATTGCTGAAGAAAATCCACCGAGCATGAAATATTTAACTGCGGCTTCATTTGACTTTACGTCATATCTTCTAATTCCGACTAACACATATATACTTAAAGACATGAGTTCAAATGATAAAAAAAAGCTAATTAACTCTCTTGCGGAGACAAGTAGCATCATACCAAGTGCAGAAAAGAGAATAAAAGCTATACTTTCATTAAACCGGATTAATTTTTCTTTCAAATATGAAGTTAAAACAAGCAAAGATATGATAGTTCCGATAATTATAATAAGTTTCAGATATATTGTTAAGAAGTCATTCAAAAACATTCCATTGAAAGCCTCACCTTCAAAAGAAGGAATAAAAAATGCAAAAATGACTAAAAATAAAACAGAACTCCATACTAAAACTTCATTTTTTAGTTTCAATAATCCAGCAAGCAAAATCAATGATGCAAAACCTGTAAGAGTTATCTCAGGTATTAGAGCTTCAACTTGCAAAGGAATCTGAGATATATTCATTTCATTGCCCCCACAGACTGTGTTACATGGTTAATAAGCTCTTTCACAGAGACATCCATAAAGCTTAATAAAGCATTTGGATAAAAACCGATCCAGAGCACAACCAAAACAAGAGGAAGCAGTGTAACAATCTCTCTTGAATTCAAATCACTATATCCATGTATATGCTGTAAAAATTCTGGATTTGTTTTTTCAAAGAAAACTCTCTGATATAGCCATAACATGTAAGCTGCTCCAATTATTAAGGCAGTAGCTGCCAGAATGCACATAAGTTTCCATGCTTTAAAAGTGCCAAGAAGTATCAAAAACTCACCAATAAATCCATTTGTTCCAGGAAGCCCAATTGAAGCAAGTGTAAAAATCATAAAGAATGCTGAATATGCAGGCATAACTGTAGCTACTCCTCCATAATGAGCAATCTGGCGCGTATGGGTTCTCTGATAAACAATTCCAATACATAAAAATAACGCCCCTGTAACAACTCCATGATTAAGCATCTGAATAATCCCACCCTGTATTCCCTGCTGGTTTAAAGCAAAAATTCCAAGTGTTACAAATCCCATATGGCTTACAGAGCTATAGGCAATAAGACGCTTAAGATCTTTCTGTATCAAACATATTAAAGCACCATATATAATTGCTATAACTGAAAGAATCATCATAAAAGGCTTCATTGCAAGAGTTGCTTCTGGAAACATTGGAAGATTAAATCTCAAAAATCCATAGGCTCCCATTTTAATGAGAACTCCTGCAAGTATTACACTTCCTGCTGTTGGAGCTTCAGTGTGTGCATCTGGAAGCCAGGTGTGCACAGGCCACATAGGCACTTTAACTGCAAAGGCTGCAAAGAAAGCCCAAAATAGCCAAAGTTGCATTTTATAAGGGTATGAATTTTTCATAAGTGATAGAATATCTGATGTTCCTGTATGAAAATAAAGAACCAGAATTCCAACAAGCATGAGAACGCTACCAATAAAAGTATATAAAAAGAACTTTATAGCTGAATAAATTCTTCTTGGACCACCCCATATTCCAATAATTAAATACATGGGAATAAGCATTGCCTCCCAAAAAATATAAAAGAGGAAAATATCAAGGCTCATAAATACGCCAATCATTGCAGAATGGGTAATAAGTAAAGCAGCATAAAACTCTTTAATCTTCCTATCTATCTCTTTCCATGAAACCGTTACACAGAGAATTGTAAGAAGACTACTTAACAGAATAAAAAGAATGCTTATTCCATCAACTCCAAGATAATATTTTATTCCCCACTCTGGAATCCACAGATGTTCTTCTTTAAACTGCATTTGTGATGTAGTTTTATTAAAAGATATATAAAGAGGAATGCTAAAAATGAACTCTACGATTGAAATTATAAGTGCTGAAAATTTTATTAACTCTTCTTTATCTCTTGGAATTATAGCAATCAGAGTTGCACCAGCTACAGGAAAGAAAATAAGAGTTGAAAGAATCGGAAACGACAAATTATTTGCAGCGATACCAGATACTAAAATAACACTGCCTACAAGAATAATAAGTAAAAACGAAATCAGAAGATACTTTTTAAGCTCAAAATTATTACTATTTCGGGCTATTACTTCCTCATGCATTTTTTAACCTCATATGTTGAGAATTATTAAAACAAAAATAATTATTCCAGCTATCATAAAAATTGCATACTGTTGAAGCTGACCTGTCTGGATAGGTCTTATCAATAAACCTGTTTTGTAAATAAGTTTAGGAATTCCGTTAACAATACCCTCTATTATTTTTATGTCTGCAAATCTCTCTATGAATTTTTCAGCAATCCATAAGGTTGGTTTTACAAAGAGAAAACTGTAAAGCTCATCTACATAGTATTTATTCCATAAAACTTTATAAACTCCTGAGAAAGTTTTTGCAAGTCTTGCAGAAACTGTAGATTTTACAATATATATATATCCGGCAATCAGTATTCCAGTTACACCAGCAATAATTGACATTGTCATTACAACTCTTTCCTGTTCATGAGGTGCGGCAAACACAGGTTTAGGAATAACTGGTTCAAGAAAATGAGGAATAGAAAAGTATCCAACAATAACTGAGCCAATTGCAAGGACTATTAGTGGAACTGTCATTATTGGAGGTGACTCATGAACATGTTTAAACTCCTCTGGTGTTCCTCTAAACTTCCCATGAAATGCAACAAATAAAATTCTAAATGTATAAAAAGCAGTCAAAGCTGCTGTAATTGTTCCAAGAAGCCAGATAAACTTTCCATAGGGTTTAGCAGAAGCAAAAGCAGCCCATAAAATCTCATCTTTACTAAAAAATCCTGAAAATCCAGGAATTCCTGCAATAGTAAGAGAGGCTATCAAAAAAGTAATATAGGTAATAGGCATTTTTTTTCTTAGTCCACCCATCTTGTATATATCAAGTTCACCAGCCATTGCGTGCATTACACTACCTGCTCCCATAAACAAAAGAGCCTTAAAGAAAGCATGAGTATACAAATGAAATATGCCTGCACCATATGCAGCCATTCCACAACCAATAAACATATATCCAATCTGGCTTATTGTTGAGTATGCGATAATTCTCTTCATATCTCTTTGTACAAGTGCTATGGTTGCAGCAAAAAAACTTGTCACAGCACCTGTTATTGCAACCACTGCGAGTGCTATCTCTGACATTCCATAAATAGGATTAAGCCTTGCAACCATAAACACCCCAGCAGTAACCATTGTAGCTGCATGAATAAGAGCACTCACAGGTGTTGGCCCTTCCATTGCATCAGGAAGCCAGACATGTAGAGGAATTTGAGCGGATTTTCCAACAGCGCCGCAGAACAGTAAAAGCGCTATAAGAGTTATTAAATCAATATTCCAGCCAAATATATTTAGTGTATGCCCCTGAAGTCCTGGAATTTTAGGAAAGATATCAGTATAGTTTAAAGCATATACATTTATAAACAGAAGGAATATTCCAAGTGCAAAACCAAAATCTCCTATTCTATTAACAATAAAAGCTTTTTTGCCTGCATCAGATGCTGTCTTTTTATGATACCAGAAGCCAATCAAAAAATAAGAGCAAAGTCCAACTGCTTCCCATCCGAAATAAAGCATGACAAGATTATTACCCATAACAAGCATAAGCATTGAAAATACAAAAAGATTAAGATAAGCAAAGTATCTTGGATATCCCGGATCTCCATGCATATATCCAACAGAGTAAATATGAATAAGCCATCCAACAAAACATACGACAAAAAGCATTACAGCAGTAAGCTGGTCAATAAGATATCCAAAACTTACTTTTAAATCATCAGACAGAATCCATGTATAGATGTTGTATTCAATAGTCTTTCCAGAGAAAACCTGAGCAATAGCAAACAACGCTACAACCAGTGAGCCCAGAATTGACAGCACACCAGCCCAACTTACTACCTTAGGTGATATAAATCTACCTATAAGAATGTTAAAAAGAAATCCTGCTAAAGGGAAAAGAAGTATTAATATATAGTACTTTTCCATCTTAACCCCTCAAATTAACAATCTCATCAGAGTGATTGATACCTGTATTTCTAACAAGCGCGAGAACAATTGCAAGTCCTATAACAGCTTCGCATGCAGCAACTGCTATTGAAAATAAAACAAAAATCTGTCCAGTAAGATTAGCATTATAATAACTAAATGAAGCAAAAGCAATATTAACAGCATTAAACATTATTTCAAGACACATAAGCATTACAAACAAATCTCTTCTTATTACAAAACCAATTAAACCTATACTGAACAAAGTAGCGCTCAATAATAAATACCAGCTAAGAGGTATCATTTCCCCTCCCTATCAAATGGGGTCTTTTTTGCAATAATAATTCCACCTATCATAGCAATCAGTAACACTAAGGAAAGTATTTCAAATGGCAAAAAATAATAAGAATATAAAAGCTTACCTAATGAATTTACATCAGATTTAATTAAAACATTCTCTGGTGATTTTACAGTTCCTAAGAAAATATATAAACCTGCCAGAAATAGAAAACCTGTAATCAATCCTGCAATAGAAAATTTTACAAATCTTTTATGCCTAAATTCTTCTTTTATATTCATAATCATTATGGCAAAAATAAACAGTGCCAAAACTCCTCCTACATAAACAATAATCTGAATAATCATTAAAAACTCAGCATTTAAAAAAAGAAAAATTGCTGCCACATGAAGAAGAAAAATCAGAAGGAAAAAAGCGCTATGAATAATATTCTTAGAAGCAATTACAGCAATACTTAAAATAGTAAGACTTATGAAAAAATATACGTAGAAAACTTGTTCAATTAGCGGATTCATCCGCTACCTCCTTCTTTATCTCAATAACTCTTTTAATTGGAATCGGCTTTTGTTCTCTTTTTGTCTTAGGCCATCTTGATGGATCAATTCCCGGTGGTTGCCAGAATTTATTAAAGTAAACATCACGTGTCCATTTACTGGCAAACTCATCCCAATTTTTGAGCAACTGTTCTTTATTGAAAATCAAATTATTTCTTGTGTACGATGAATATTCAAAATCTTCTGTCAACACCAAAGCGCAAACAGGACAGGCTTCTACACAATATGCACAGAATATACACCTTGAAGCATCAATAATATAATCTGTTACAACCATTTTATTCTCTGTTTTTTCTCTTTTAATATAAATGCATCTTGACGGACAAACTGTTGTACATCTCATACATCCTATGCATTTATCCTTATCTGTAAACGGATCTCTTACAAGAGCATGCCTACCCCTGAAACCATCATGAATTTTTCTTCTTTCAAATGGATACTGAATTGTTACAGGTTTGCTAAAAAGCATTTTCAATGTTAATAAAAGTCCTTTAAATATCTCAATTAGAAAAATCTTATTTATAATTTCGTTTAGTTTCATGCTACCTCACGAATAATACCTGAAAATTGAAGTAACTACTATGTTCAATAATGCTAAAGGAATTAAAATCTTCCATCCAATTGCCATGAGTTGATCATATCTGTATCTTGGAAGAGTTCCCCTGAGCCAAAAAAATAAAAATATATGGAAGTAAACCTTCAAAAGAAACCATACAATACCTGGAATAACTCCAAGTAAGGGTAGAGCCTTTATCAAAATTGGAGGGACTGTCCATCCTCCCCAGAAGCATATTGTTGCAAGTGCAGACATACAAAACATTGCAAGATATTCAGCAAGATAAAAAAGTGAAAATCTTATTCCAGAATACTCAACAAAGTATCCTGCTACAAGTTCTGTTTCTGCTTCAGGAAGGTCAAATGGTAATCTGTTGGTTTCTGCGAGCATGGCAACTACAAAAACAAAATATCCAATAATCTGAGGAAATAAAAACATTCCATACCAAAGTTCTGACTGCCTGTTAACAATCTCTGTTAAGTTAAAAGACTCAGCCATAAGAATAACTCCTACGAGACTTAATCCGAGAGCAACTTCATAGCTTATCATCTGAGCTGCTGAACGAAGACCACCCAAAAAGGCGTACTTTGAGTTTGATGCCCATCCTGAAAAAATAATTCCATATGTTCCAATTCCAGCTATACCAATAACATAAAGCAAGCCTACATTTATATCTGCAATAACCCAGTTTTTATCTACAGGAATCACGGCAAAAGTGCTTAAAGCTGCTGTTAAACTTATAAGCGGAGCTGTTCTGAAAACGATTCTATCCACTTTTATAGGAATAATATCTTCTTTAAAAATGAGTTTTACAACATCTGCAATTGGTTGAAGCAGTCCATGAGGACCAACAACCATAGGACCAAGCCTTAATTGAATATGTCCTATGATCTTTCTCTCTGCATAAGTAGCATAAGCAACATGAAGCATAAGAATTCCAAAATAAACCGCTGTTTTGACGATTGCTACAGCTATAACATAAATCGTGTCCATCACCTATCACATTCTCCTAAAACTATGTCAATTGAGCCAATATTTGCTATTACATCTGCAACTAATGAACCTTCGCAAAGTTTTGGCAATACTCCTGCATGAACAAAAGACGGAGCACGCACTCTCATTCTGTAAGGCTTTGAAGAATTATCACAAACAATATAAAACCCAAGTTCTCCACGAGGTGCTTCAACAGAAGCATAAACCTCGGTAAATTTCTGAATAAATTCCTGAATTTGCTTATCTTCAATGTACACATCAAAAATAATATCTTTTTTATCAATCTTTAGAGGAGACTCTGGCATTCTTATTCTTAAAGCATTTTCAGCAAGAATAGAACCATCAGGAAGTCTTTCAATACATTGTTTTATAATTTTTGCAGACTGTCTGAACTCAAGCATTCTGCATTTATATCTATCGTAAATATCCCCATTTTTACCAAGTGGGACTTCAAAATCTACTTTATCATAGGCATCATAAGGAAAAAACTTACGAACATCGTAGTAAACTCCTGAACCTCTGAGGGTTGGTCCTGTAAGTCCCCAGTTAATAGCTTCTTCAGCACTAATCACTCCAACCCCTTTTGTTCTTTTCAACCATACTCTATTACGGTCTATTAATGTTTCATACTCTTCAACTTTTCTGGGAAATTCCTCAATGAATTTATAAGTTTTATCAAGAAATTCATTATTTACATCACATCTCACTCCTCCAACTCTTGGATAACTAACTGTTAATCTTGCACCTGTTACCATTTCAAATAATTCAAGCAAATATTCTCTATCTCGCATAGCATAAAGGAAAACAGTCATCGCTCCTATATCAAGAGCATGTGTAGCAATCCAGACAAGATGGCTGCATATTCTTGCCATCTCTCCCATTATGGTTCTTATAAATTTTGCTCTTTCAGGAATTTGAATTCCCATAAGTTTTTCAACTGCCACGCAAAATCCTACATTGTTTACCATACTTGAAAGATAATCCATTCTGTCAGTAATAGGAAGAGATTGAACATAAGTTAAATCTTCAGAAAGTTTTTCTACTCCTCTATGTAAATAACCTATATAGGGAATGCATTTTTTTATTACTTCTCCTTCAAGTTCAAGAACAAGACGAAGAACTCCATGCGTTGCTGGATGCTGTGGTCCCATATTGACAGTGAGTTCTTTTACTGTTTTAATCTTATTTTGCATTTTCCTTCCAAGCTTTTGCACTCTCTTTTAGTTCCTTGTATATCCCCCATTCTTTATCTGCAAGTTCGCTTTTAACTGGATAGTCCTTTCTTAAAGGAAAACCATTCCAATCTTCAGGCATAAGGATTCTTCTAAGGTCTGGATGTCCTGTAAATTCTATTCCAAACATATCATAACACTCTCTTTCAAACCAGTTAGCTGTTGCCCATAAATCTGCTACTGAGTCTATACAACATCCCTGCTCTGGCACTTGTGCCTTTATTCTTATTCTGTGTTTATGTTTAATTGACATCAAATAATAAACAACATCAAAACGAGGTTCTCTAAAACCAAGATAATCAACTGCTGTAAGGTCAATAAGATAGTCAAACTCCAATTCTGGTGTATTTTTTAAATGTGAAAGAATATCTTTTATTTTTTCTTTTTTTACAACAATTGAACATTCGTCTCTAAAGCATATGAACCATAAAACTTCGTCAGAAAATTTGTCTCTAATCCTTTTTATTATCTCTACAGGATTCATAACTACACCTTCTCTGAGATTTATCAATTAAACAAACGCCTGAAAGACAGCCTGTTTTTTTATGAGGTTCAGTTTTTATTTTTTCTTGCAATTTTAATAATCCCTCTATTAAAGCTTCAGGTCTTGGTGGGCATCCCGGGATATAAACATCTACAGGTAAAATCTCATCTACTCCTTGAACAGTGCTGTAAGTATTAAAAATTCCACCGCTACAGGCGCAACTTCCCATTGCAATTACATATCTTGGCTCAGGCATTTGATGATAAAGATTAACTATAACAGGAGCCATCTTTTTTGTCACTGTTCCTGCAATTATCATTACATCTGCCTGTCTCGGAGTAGCTCTCATAATAATTCCAAATCTATCAAGGTCATAATGAGATGCAGCTGTTGCCATCATTTCAATTGCACAGCAGGCAAGTCCGAAAGTAAGGGGCCATAGAGAAGAACATCTTCCCCAACTTGCTATTTTATCAAGTTTTGTAATAATCGTATTTGCTGCTGGAACTATTTTAATCCCCTGTTCTATCTCTACAGGTTCTGTAACAGTATCAACAACATGAATCATTCCTTTCTCCAATTAAAAACATTTTTACCAATTGCGTAGAAATAACCGATGAGCAGAATAAAAATGAAAAGATACATTTCTATTAAACCATAAAGTCCAATTTTTTTATATACAACTGCCCAAGGATAAAGAAAAATAGTTTCAACATCAAAAATAACAAAAACTAATGCAACAATATAAAATTTAACATTAAATCTTTCCCATGTATCTTCCATAGAAGGAATTCCGCATTCATATGGCGTTAGCTTTAATGTGTAAGTTCTTTTTGGACGGAGTAATTTACTAAGAAAAAGCATGGAAAGCCCAATAATAATTGAAACAATTATTACTATCAAAACAGGCAGATATCTGTGTATTAAAGCATCTGATTCCATTTACCACCCTTAAAAGTGATAGCTGATATTATAACAAAAATAGATAAAAAAAAGAATGGCTCTCTGTAGAGACTACAGAGAGCCAGAAAGATTCTATTTGGCTTCCTTAGGAGCGAACAGTTCTTCTTCTTTTAAAAGTCTTTCCCAGTTTCTATCAATCATCTGCTGAATTTGATCAATAAGATGTTCTTTACCAGGTTCAAATAGGTGTTTAAATCTTCCCTGCGCCTTTAAGAAATCAACAATAGGTTTTTTTTCTTTTGGTTTGACTGTTATTTTTATAACTCCATTTTCCACTTCATAGAGTGGCCAGAAACAGGTTTCAACTGCTAATCGGCTAAGCAGAATAGCATCATCTGTTCTGGTTCTCCAACCTCTATTGCATGGTGTAAATACATTGATAAATTTAGGACCTGGTATCTCAAGTGCTTTCCTCACCTTTTTCATTAAATCGGGCCAATGGCTTGGTGATGCCTGCGCCACATAAGGCAGTCCATGAGCTGCCATAATTCTTGTTAAATCTTTCCTTTGTTGAGGTTTTCCGGGGATAACAGAACCTGCTGGACAGGTTGTTGTATCTGCAAAAGTTGGAGTAGCCCCAGAACGTTGAATTCCAGTGTTCATATATGCTTCATTGTCATAACATACATAAAGCATGTCATGTCCCCGTTCCATAGCACCTGAAAGGCTTTGAAATCCTATGTCATAAGTTCCACCATCACCAGATATAGCAATAAATTTAATATCTTTATCAATTTTCCCCTGCTTTTTTAAAGCTCTGTACATTGTCTCAACACCAGAAAGTGTTGCAGCAGCATTTTCAAAGGCATTATGTATCCAAGGAATCTTCCATGCAGTATATGTTGATATGCAAGATGAAACTTCAAGGCATCCTGTAGCAGATGCGGCAATAACAGGATAATCACAGGCTGCAAGAAGAATCATCTTGACAACTGTCGGTGCTGCACATCCTGCACAGAGACGATGACCTGATGTAAATCTTAATTCTTTTTTAGATAGTTCCTTTAAATTAAGTGGTGTTGCCATTTTACTCCCTCACTCCAATGTATTCTTTTAAAATTTTTATTTTTCCTGTTTTTGCAATCTTCTTTAACTCTTCAATTACCTCTGAAGCATGCTCTGGCATATAGTCTCTTCCACCAAGACCGTATATTCTGTTTATAAGTAAGGGCTTTTCAGAATAATTACATAAACTGGCTGCAATATCAAGATAAAGAGGTCCAAAAGAACCACCGAAAGCATCTGCTCTGTCAAGAACACATACTGCTTTTAAATGTTTAAGGGCTTTACCTACTTCTTCATATGGGAAGGGTCTAAAAAGTCTTGGTTTAAGAAGTCCAACCTTTATACCTCTATCTCTGTATTCATCTATTACATCTTTGGTGGTTCCTGCTGCGGAATTTAAAATAACAATTCCTATCTCCGCATCATCAAGCCTGTATGTTTCAAAAAGTCCATATTTTCTACCTGATATCTTTTCAAACTCCTTTGCAACTTTAAGTACAACTTTTGGAACATTTTTATAAACCTCTGAATGAGCTTTTCTTACCTCATGATATAAATCAGTAAGAATAAGCGGTCCGTAGCTTTTTGGATTATCAATATCTAAGAGAGGATAAAGAGGTTTATATTCTCCAACAAATTTTTTAACAGTTTCATCATCAAGATATTCAATTCTTTCTATTGAATGGCTTATTATAAAACCGTCATAACAAACCATTACTGGAAGTCTTATATCCATATCTTCAGCAATTCTGAATGCCTGAATTGTGTTATCATAGGCTTCTTGGGCATTTTCACTCCAAAGCTGAATCCATCCACTATCTCTTGCTCCCATTGCATCAGAATGATCACAGTGAATATTTATCGGTGCAGAAAGTGCCCTATTTACAACAGGCATAACAATTGGAAGCCTTAACCCAGAGGCAATAAAAAGAATCTCCCACATGAGTGCCAATCCTTGAGAAGATGTAGCTGTTGCAACTCTTCCACCTGCTGCAGCAGCTCCAACGCATGCACTCATAGCAGAATGTTCACTTTCAACAAGAATAAGCTCTGTTTTCACTTTTCCATCAGATACAAATGCAGCAAATCTCTGCATAAGCTCAGTCTGCGGTGTTATTGGATAGGCTGCGCATACATCAGGTTCTATCTGACGAAAGGCATTCGCAACTGCTTCATTTCCTGTAACTGCAACCACCTTTGTCATTATTTCACCTCCTCTTCCATTACAATTGCCTTATTACCTTTTTTACCAGGACACTCAAGAGCGCAGATTCCACATCCTTTGCAATAATCAAAATCAAAATCCTCTCTCTTTCCATCTTTAACCTTTACTGCATTATCAGGGCAATAAAGCCAGCAAAGAAGACATTGAATACAATTTTCCTCTATCCATCTTGGCTTAAAAGCTCTCCATGAACCTGTTTTAAATTTTAGAGCACTCCCTGGCTCAAGTATTACCATTCCTGGTGGTATTTTTTTCCATCCTATCATCCTTCTTTCACCTCCTCGTAACCTCTCTTTACTGCAAGAAGGTTACCATCAATTATTTTCTGTGAAAATTTTTTGCCGAAGCTCTTTTTCACATCCTCAAGCAGTGTTTCAAGATTAACCAAACCTGTTACTTTATTCAAAGCTCCTACCATGGGTGAGTTAGGCATAGGTCTACCAAAACAGTCAATAGCAATTTTTGTCGCATCAAGCACATAAAGTTTCTGTGTTGGTTTTAAATTAAGTTTTTTTCTTAATTCAGCAGCCTCTTTAGAAGAATTGATTATAAATTTAGCATCATCCTTTGCACCTTCTGTAACATCAATGCTTTCTATAAGAGTTGGATCAACAACAACTACTACATCTGGATTAGAGACAGGACAGTGCATTCTTAATTCTTTAGAACTTACTCTGTTGTATGCCCTAAGGGGTGCACCTGCTCTTTCAGGCCCATATTCAGGGAAAGCCTGAACATATCTACCACCACTCAGGCAGGCATCTGCAAAAACTTTTGCAGCAGTTACAGTTCCCTGCCCTCCCCTTCCATGCCATCTTATTTCTACCTTTTCCATAAAACACCTCTCAAAAAAGAGTTTTGCTTATTTTAACAAAAAAAAAAGAATTTTATCACGATGTATGGTTATTTGATTTTGTCATGTATTTATAAGACAAATAAATTATAATCAAAATAATAGCAACCACAATTAAAAAACCAACGATATATTCCATATACAACATACCTTTTTGCACACTTTCTAAAAATTTACCTCCGAGATATCCTGCGGTAATCATGATGGAAAGAACAACTGCTGAACCAAATGAATCAATCACTAAAAATTTTGTCATTGAAACCTTAGTAATTCCAGAAAGTAAAAAAACCTGAGTTCTAAAACCAATTAAAAGTCTTCCAAGTAACATTATAAGTGTGCTATGTCTTCTAAATTTCTTTTCAATTATCAAAAATTTGGCAGGAGATAAAATTTTTTCAAATCTCTGATTAGTCACTATTTTTCTACCAAATTTTCTTCCCGCCCAATAAAGCATAAAATCAGATAAAATAAGACCTGCATAGGAAATTAAAATTGCTGGAACAGGTTTGATAATACCAACTGATATTAATACTCCACAGGCAATGAGAATTAAGTCTTCAGGGAAGAAAGGAACACCAAGTCCACCAAGAATTAATAAAAAAAATAAGCCAAGATAAGAAAATTGCTCTATAATTGAGTAAGAATTCATTCTTATATAAAAAAACGGAGAGGCAGGGATTCGAACCCTGGGTGGAGCTTTTGACCCCACAACCGCTTAGCAGGCGGCTGCCTTCGACCGACTCGGCCACCTCTCCAAACTTTTTTAATAATAGCATTCTTTAGCTTATTCTTGCAAGATAACCATTCTTTAGCTGCTCTAATATTCTGTTAAGCTTTTCACTGTTCTTTTCCATTTCTCCTAATAATTTTTTCACTTTTTCATGATCACCTGAATTATGAGCAATTACTATATCTCTACCAATTGTATGACACAATCTGTGAACATCTTCAAACTCTGTAAATCCTGGTAAATCTTTAAATTTCTGCCCTTCCTCTCCATAATACCACTTACCCACTCCGCAAGAATGATAATCTGCAAGTCTCTCAGGATCAAGCTTGTCTATACCTCTTATATGAGCAAATATTCTCACCATTAACCGTTCATGATCTCCTTTGAATATGTCAAAAAGCATCTCCTGTGTTTTCTTTGTCTTTACAATAGAGGCAGTGTGTCTCAAATCAGATGAAATATGGAGAATATCATAAGAATCCTTTACAATCAGCCCAGCAAGTTTTTCAATCTCAGAAGCTATCTTTGCACTTTCTTCAATATTTCTTGTAACTTCCTCACTGGCAGCAGACTGTTCTTCTACTGCTGTAGCAATTTGAGTTATCTGATCTTTGACTTTTATCACCGATGATACAATTTCTCCTAATGCTTTGCCAATTCTGTTAACAGACTCAGTAACTTCTTTAACCTCTTTAAGTTCTCTATTCATTGACTGAGCAGTTTCATTGGTTTCTTTTTGAATCACTCCTATCTTGTTTGCTATTTCTTCTGTTGCCTTAATTGTTCTCTCTGCAAGTTTTCTTACCTCATCAGCAACAACTGCAAAGCCTCTACCCTGTTCTCCTGCCCTTGCTGCCTCAATAGCTGCATTCAATGCAAGAAGATTTGTCTGATCTGCTATGTCTTTTATAACTGTAACAATCTCTCCAATCTCAGAGGCGCTCCTGTTTAATTTATCAATCATTTGACCAAGCTCATTTGTTGTTTCATAAACAAGATTAACCTTTTGGACAGCCATCTGAGCATTATCCTGTCCTTTTTTCGCTATATCCATTGCTTCAGTTGCTGTTTCAGATGCTTTTGATGCATTGTTTGCAATATCTGTAATTGTTTGAGTCATCTCTTCAGCAGCGGTTGCTATCTGATTTGCCTGTTGAGACTGTCTTTTAGCTCCTTCAATTGTATCATCTATTACCTTATTACATTTATCCACTGTAGCAGCAAGTCTTTGTGAATATTCAAGTGATTTATCTGTGAGATTAATAAAAGTCTGTAAAACCTTGTCTATACTTTTTGCAAGCCTTCCAATTACATCAACTCTGTCTTTAAAACCCACACTTACAGTTAGGTCTCCTTCTGATATTCTATGAAGAGTCCTGTCAAGAATATTAAGAGGTTTATGCGTAACCATATAAGTTATATATACAATAGCTGATGCAGAAACTATCCCCAATAATCCTAAAACAGCAAAAACTAACTGCAATGTTTTTACTTCTTTCATTATCTCCTGAGGAACTTCTTTTGCACCATAATGAATTGATGCATCATAGGCAATCTTGTATGCACCATATCCGGTAACAAACACAGTTGCAATAACACCGAAAGCAATTGCAATGGCAAGAGGAATTATCATTTTCCAGCGAAGCTTTACTTTTTTGTCTAATTCTTTTAAAAACCCCATATTCCCCTCCTTATACTTTAAATCTAAATGTTATTACATCTCCATCTTTTACTTCATATTCTTTTCCTTCAAGTCTGAAAACACCTTTCTGTCTGGCAAGATTAATGTCACCGTTAACTGAAATAAAATCCTCATAAGATAAAACTTCTGCTCTTATAAAACCCCTTTGAATATCTGAATGAATTTTGCCTGCTGCTTGCGCAGCCTTTGTGCCTTTTTTAATGCTCCATGCTCTCACTTCCTGAGGTCCTGCTGTGAAAAAGGATATATAATTTAAAACTTCATAGGCTTTTCTGATTATCTTTTTACTAACAGGTTCATCTATGCCCATAGCATTAAGAAAATTAGAAATTTCTTCTTGAGGAAGTTGTATAATTTCATTCTCTAAGGAGCCGCATATTGTTAAAAAACCTGTATCCCTGAATTTCCCCTCATTAAATGAATTTTCATCTGCATTTATAACAGCGAAAGCAGGCTTAAGACTTAAAAAATTTAAATGTTTTGTCTCTTTCATCTGTTCTTCTGTTAGGACAATTTTTCTTAAAGGTTGACTATTTTCTAAGTGCTCTCTCAAAAATTCTAAAACTTCCATTTCTTTATCATTTATCTTCTGTCCCTTTTTTTTCTGTTCAACCATTCTTTCAATTCGTTTAATGACAAGATCTAAATCAATCATAATAAACTCGTATTCAAGTTCATTAAAGTCTCTTTGAGGATCAACCATATTAAATTGATAAGGAACAGATAAATCTTCAAAGCCACGTAAAATATATATCAGAGCATCAGCATCCATTATTTCTCTTATAACCTTTGCATTATGTGAAGGATTGTCTTTTATTAATCCTGCTGTATCAAAACATTCAACCTGAGCAAATGTTGTCTTTTGGGGCTTTACAATTTCACTTATTTTTCTTAATCTCGGATCATCAACCTGAAGAACTCCTCTATGAACTATATCAGCAGGAGTGGGATATGAAGAAGTTTCAATTTTCTGAGAGGTTATTGCATTGAAAATAGTTGTCTTACCTGAATTAAAAAACCCTGTTAGAGCAATCTTCATACTTTTCCTTCCATAAAATTTTTAATAACCACAATAGCCTGATGAATTCTTTGAAGTTTAATATTTCTTTTTCTTATAAGTAAAGGTTCATTAAATGGAAAAGGCTCTGTTCTTATCTGTCTTTGTTTTTTTATCAATACATCATGAAGCTCTTTAAGGTCTCTTTCTGGAAATTTTTTTAAAAATAAAGGATTTACTGTAATAAATCCTTCTGCGATGTCAGAAGCGATAGCTAAAAGTGACTTAGTTCTGCCCTCCACTGTTTTTCCCTTTTTTATTTAGCAGTATAGAAACCCATATCCCAAGCTCATAAAGTATAATCATCGGAACTGCCATGAGCGTCTGATTGAAAGCATCCGGTGTAGGTGTTATAATTGCTGCAACTACAAAAGCAAGAACTATAGCAAGTCTTCTATATTTTTTCAATGTTTGAGGAGTTATAAGCCCCATCCTTGTTGTAATTACGATTAAAATTGGCAATTCAAAAACTAATCCAAAGGCAAGAAGAAATTTTAATAAAAAATCTATGTAAAGCCCAACGGAAAGCATCGGCATTAAAAAATCTCCAACTTTATAATTAAGTAAAAATCCCATTGCGAAAGGAAGCACTATAAAATAACAAAAAGCAACGCCAGTTAAAAAAAGACCTGTGGCAGTTAAAACAAATGGTAATACATATTTTTTTTCATGAGCGTAAAGTCCTGGAGAAACAAATCGCCAGAGTTGATAAAAAATTATAGGAATTGTAAGAATAAATCCTGTTACAAGAGCAATCTTCATATTCATCCAGAATGCCTCGGCAGGACCTAAAAAGACAAGCTTTGTATTTTGAAGCTTCTGGTCAGGAACAAAAACCATTCCTTCTTTTAGTGAAAATTGAGGGGTATAATTAAGAGGAAAAAGCAAAAGTTTAAAAATATATTCAGAGTAGCTAAATGTAAATATAAAAGCTATTATTAGGGCTATAAGACATACTAAGATTCTCTTTCTTAGTTCTGAAAGATGTTCTATTAAAGACATCTTCTGTTCTTCCATCCATTATTACTCCTTTTTTTCAATCTCTTTTCTGGCAATGTTCTCAATGTGTTTATCTATTCTTAAATCTTCAAGAGAAGGTATATCCTTGAAAAGTTCATTTTTGAGTTGAAGCGGGTCTTTTATATCCTTTTTAGCTTCCTCTACAGTTTCTTTAACTTCGTTTATTTCTTTTTCCATCTCAGATTTTGCTCCCTGAAAAGCCTTTTTGATTTCATTCAGGGTTTTACCAAGTGTATAACCAAGTTCAGGTAATCTTTTTGGACCGAACACTAAGAGAGCAACAATAAATATTACAATAAGTTCTTGAAAGCCTAAATCAAACATGAAATCATTATAACATTAATCAATATCTTTTACAATTCTTTTTAAAGTATGCTTTTCACCTGGTAATACCAGACTAATACCGAACATAAATCTCACATCAGGAGTTCTGTTTTTTATATCAAAGCCTGTACTGACAGTGGTATAAGAGAAATTTGTCACTCTCACTCTATAGCCAAGTCTCCATTCTAAAAGGTCTATTTTATTTTTATCAATTGCTTTTCTTCCTATTATTTCAAAAAGAATAGAGGAGTTATAACTTACTTTAAGTTCTGAACCAATATTAAGATTCCATGTTTCTTTTAATCCTTCTTTTTCTGGTTTAAAATAGATTAAATTTCCATGGGCTTTTACAGGTCCTAACTTCTTTGTCACAATTAATCCTCCACCACGTCCGCCTTCTGTGGAAAAATCTTCATTGCCGAAATCTCCTGAAACATAAAGCATGTATGCAAAAGCAGGTAAATATGTTGTTTCATCAATTACTCTATGTTTAAAACCAAAATTAATATCTTCTGCACCATTTCCATTGATAGAATTATGATAAGAAATATTGTATGGAAGGTTAGCTATAACTTCAACCTTATCAGTCAATCCATAGGAAAGATTCAAATTCGTTCTTTTTATATCTGGGTCATTTGTAAGTTCAAAATTAAAATCAATTGCCACTTGATTTTGCTTTGGGGATTCTGCAGAAAAAGTAGAAATTACTGAGAATGGAGCGGTTGGTGAAAATCCTTTTCTATCAAATGCGTAAACATTAGAACTAAAAGCTAAAATAAAAATTAAAAAAAATATTAATTTTTTCATTAAAAAAAGGATATCAAAAAAATCAAAATCTGTCAAATTTATTATAGATTTTGTTAAAATGTTGTCTATGGATATTCATCAACTTAAAATTTTCATTTCTGTATTTAAAAATAAAAGTTTTTCAAAGGCTGCCAAAGAATTGTTTTTAACACAACCCACAATAAGTGAACATATAAAAACCCTTGAGGAAGAATTAGACTGTAAATTGTTTGATAGATTTGGTAAAGTTATCATACCTACAACAGAAGCAGAAATACTTTATGAAAATGCACAGGGAGTTGTAGAAAAGGTTGAAAATCTAAAAGAAGTTTTACAAAAAATAAAATCTACACCATCGGGAAATCTATACATTGCAGCAAGCAGTATTCCCGGAACATATATTTTGCCCAAATTGATGTCATCTTTTAAAAACATTTATCCTCAGATCTCAATTCAAATAGATATCTCAGATTCAAAATCAGTTATAGAAAGTTTGCTTTCAGGACAAATTTTGTTAGGTATTGTAGGAACAAAACTTCGTAAATCAAAAATTGATTATTTTCCCTTTATGGATGATGAACTTGTAATTGTCAGCCCTAATCTTATAAAAGAATCCTTTATAGAACCTGAGGAAATACTGAAATATCCTTTTATAACGAGGGAAGAAGGTTCAGGAACAAGAAAAGAAATGGAAAAATGGCTTGGAGAGATGGGAATAGATATAGAGAAACTAAATATAGTCTGCACATTAAGCAGCACAGATGCTGTAAAAGAGGCAATAAAAAATGGTTTGGGAATTTCCATCCTTTCAATCCATTCAATTAAAGATGAATTGGAATACAAAAAACTAAAAATAGTAAAAATAAAAAACTACAAAATGAATAGAATTTTCTATATAGCTACTCATACAACACGGAGTTTACCGTATATATACAAACTTTTCTATGAATTTCTAAAAGAAAATGCATTTAGTTTATGATAGCATCAAGTCCTTCAGGTGAAAACCCCACTATTCGCTTACCATTAAAAGAAATAAAAGAAGGCGTTCCATTTACATTAATCTTTTTCATCAAAGCAATTGAATCTTGTATTTTTTTAGTTCCATCATTGCATAGCTGCCCTACCCATTTTGAATTCAAGTAGTCATCATATTTCATTCCTGCGCAGACTGCTCTTATAGCCTTGTCTTTTGCATGAGGATGAAGAGTTTCAAGAGGTAAAAATATAACCTTTATCTCAACCTTTTTT
This sequence comes from Thermodesulfovibrio sp. Kuro-1, assembly GCF_006538445.1. Classification (NCBI taxonomy): domain Bacteria; kingdom Pseudomonadati; phylum Nitrospirota; class Thermodesulfovibrionia; order Thermodesulfovibrionales; family Thermodesulfovibrionaceae; genus Thermodesulfovibrio; species Thermodesulfovibrio sp. Kuro-1. Next base: position 64,071 of record NZ_BJKS01000004.1, read on the forward strand.
AAATCCGCCCACTGTTTCACTTCTTGTTTTGCCTTTTCACAGAATGGACAATCTGGATCAGTAATCATATAGATATACTTATTAGCACCTTCTGGTTTATAAGAAAAAACAACCACTTTATCAATCTCTGTTTGAAAATTCTTGAAAGCCTTTTCCTGTATTCTTTCCAATGTTGCTTTGCTTAAAAATATACCATTTTTATAGATATCTCCGAATATAAAAGTCTTTCCATCGGGATATGCATAAAAAATATTGAATACACCATTTCTTTGAATTACAATCTGACAGAGATTCGTTCCTTTAATTTCATTTTTTTCAACTATGCTATCAAAATCAATTTTTAAAGTTTCTTTTAGTTCCTTTTCCTTTATATTTGTGCATGGATTGGTAGTTAAATTACAAGATAACAAACTGATAATTAAAAATATCCCTAAAAAGCTTGTCCTTTTCATTTCTCCTCCAGTTTATTTTCAGAGACTGTTTAAAAACTTGCAATTTACTTAAAATCAATAAACTACAAGTCCTATTCATTTAACTGTCATCCTTGATTTCTGTTATTCCTCGATCGGAATGACCGTTACTAATTGAACAGCCTCATTTTCAATTAGTTTAAAAATAAATGTTTCAAAAAAATCAAGAAAATAATTTGTAAAGACACTTCTACATAATTAAAAATCTGTTAAAATTAATAAATGGATATAATTAAAAAAGTAAAAAAAACAATTGAAAAATATAACATGCTTTCAGTTGGAGACCATGTTCTTGTGGGTTTATCAGGCGGACCTGATTCTGTCTGTCTTCTTCAGATTTTAAACATACTTAAATCTTCATACAAGCTAAAAATCTCAGCAGCATATATAGACCACGAATTAAGACCTGATGATGTTCCAAAAGAAATTGAATTTTGTAAAAAATTATGCGAATCTCTTAATATCCCTTTTTATGTTCAATCAATAAATGTAAAAGATTTTGCAAAAAAAGAAAAAATAAGCATTCAAGAAGCAGCAAGGATTCTAAGATATGCAGCATTAGACCAGATAAGCATTAACATTAATGCTCACAAAATTGCAGTTGCCCATAATGCTGATGATCAAGCTGAAACGGTTATAATGAGACTTCTTAGAGGTGCTGGACCTGCTGGATTAAGCGGAATTCCTCCTGTAAGAAAAAAAATAATAAGACCCCTTATTGAAATTGAAAGAACAGAAATAGAAAGATTCCTCTCAGAAAAAAATATTTCTTATATCATTGATCCATCAAACGAGAGCATGAAATACTTAAGAAATAAAATTCGAAAAACATTAATGCCTGTTATAAAAACTGTGTCTCCAAAGGCTACAAAAATTATTTCAAAGACTGCTGATATCATAAGAGAAGAAAATGATTATATAAATGTAGCAGTAACAAAGGCTTTAATGCGACTTATGAGCAGAAAAACTGATAAAACAGTTGAACTTTTCTGTAATCCAATGGAAGTATTGAATATTGTCATTTTGAGAAGAGCTTTGAGATTCGCAATTGACAGCGTTAAAGGCTTAAAGGGTTTAACTTTTGACCATATAGAAGACATTATAAACCTTATAAAAACTGGTAAAACAGGTGATAGAGTATATCTTCCAAAAGGCATCAGAGCTATAAAAGGATATTCAACTTTAATAATAACATCAGAACCTCCCAAAAAACTCTCCACATATGAAATAACAGAACCGCAGGATATTTATCTTAAAGAATCTTCCATTGTTTTAAACCTGAAAGAAATAAAAAAGGAAGAACTTCAAAATTTTGGCGATGGTAAAAATGTAATTTACATTGATATGGATAAAATTAAATTTCCTTTGATTGTAAGAGCAAGAAAATCAGGAGATTACTTTTATCCTTTCGGTTTTGGTAAAAAGAAAAAGCTTCAGGATTTCTTTGTTGATGAAAAAATTCCAAGAGATGAAAGAGATACTGTGCCAATAATTGAAAGTGACGGAAATATTGTTTGCATAGCAGGTTACAGACTTGACGACAGATTTAAAATTGATGATAATACAAAGAGATGTTTACAAATAAAAATTATTCCAAAGTTATAATTAAAATTTTATTTATAATCTCGTTTATTTTATTTTCATTCAATCAATCTAATTGTGAAGAAAATTTTTCCACATTAATTAAAAGTAAAGTTGATACAATCTATCAAAAGTTTTCAGATTCTTTAATATCCCTTCAAGAAGGAATAGCTGTTGCAATAGATAAAAATTATGCCATACTTCCAGCAAAAATTGTCGAAAAAGTCCCAAATATCTCAATAGTTGCCATAGATTCAAAGTTAAATCTTGCAGTAGTAAAACTCAATAAAGAGTTTAAGCCTGTGGTTTTTGAACTTTCCCAAACAAAAGATGAACTATTTTTTCTTTTAACAATTTTTGAAGAACCTTCTGTACTGATAGTCAAAGGAAAATTCAAAGACAATAAAATAGAGATTCAAGGCAAACAAATTGCAGGTTCGCTTCTACTTTCTCTTGATTTAACACCGCTGGGAATTGTCACAGAAAGTAGCAGTATTTCAGAAGTATTATTGATCAAACCATTTTATTCAGAAATTAACAAATTGATAAAAAGAAAACCTGGGTGGTTGGGACTTCAGGGACAAACAATTACTGCTGAACTTGGGAAAATAATGTCTGTTTCTGAAGGAGTTGTAATTACAAATATATATGAAGGAGGACCAGCAGATAAAGCTAAGTTAAGAAGAGGAGATGTAATAGTTGCAGCAGATAGTTTCAAAATTACAGAATTGAAAGATCTGCAAAATATTCTCTCAACAAAATTTGCAGGAGAAACTATAAACTTAGAAATAATGAAGGATGGAATAAAAAAAGACTACTCAATAATTCTTGAAGAACCCCCAGAAAATTTTTTACAAACAAAAGCATCTCCCACATTGTCTATAAAAGGCGTTGAGATTACAGAAATTCCTGAAAATTTAAAAAAGAGCCTGAAAAAATCTATAAAAGGGGTATTTGTTAAAAAAATCAGTGAGGATAGTCCAGCATTAGGAATATTAAAAAATGAAGATATAATTATTGAAATCAATAAAAAATCTATAAATAGTTATAAAGAGTTCAATGAAATTCTTCAACAGTCAGGAAATAATGATCTGCTCATTCTTGTTTACAGACAGGACAATTTTCAATATGTAATAATACCCGGGCAAAAATCTCGTTAGAAAGAATCATCCCTTTATCAGTCAGCCTAACTTTATTACCTGACAGAGTGAGTAATTTTTCTTTTTCAAAATTTTTTAAAAAATTAAGTAGGCAGGCTTTTTTTAAAATAATTCCCTCTTTCATCCTCAAACCAAGAAAAATATTTTCTTTTAATCCTTCAACTTTGTCAACAGAATAGTCATATATCCATGCAAAATTACCATTCAATAAATTCTCTGCATAAGAAAATAAATCTGAAGGATTGTGAAATCTTTTATTATCAATAAATGAATGCGATGAAGGACCTATTCCAAGATATGGCTTTCTTAGCCAATATGAAATGTTATGACTGCATTGAAATCCTTTTTTGGCAAAATTTGATATTTCATATTTTTTGAATCCTTTATCTTTAAGAAAATCATTTGCAAGCTCATACATGTATGTTACATCATCTTCAGAAAGAAGAGAAAATTTTTTAGAATTAAACTCCTTTGCAAGTTGTGTATTATGTTCAATTGATAGCTCATACAGCGAAATATGTCGGATATCCATGTTTACTGCTTTATTCAAAGTTTCCTCCCAGCTTCTTAGTGTCTGACAGGGAATTCCATAAATTAAATCAATTGAAATATTTCTGAATCCTTTATTTAGACTTAGTTTAACTGTATTAATCGCATCTTCTGAGTTATGAATCCTTCCTAAAAATAAAAGTTCTTTATCATTAAATGACTGCACTCCAATGCTTAATCTATTAATTCCAAAATCTCTCATTAAATCAAGCTTTTGCATATCAACGGTTTTAGGATTTATCTCAATTGAAAACTCTATATTATGAGTTGTTTTAAAATTTTTTCTTAAATTTAAAAGAAGCTTTTCTAAATTGTGAATATCTAAACAAGAAGGGGTGCCTCCACCTATATATATTGTTTTAAGAAGATGTGGAATCTCTCTCATAATCTCTATTTCTTTTAATATTGCCTTAATATAAAGCTTCTCTAAATCCCTATCATATGGCAATGAATAGAAACTACAATATTTGCACTTTCTAATACAGAAAGGCACATGAACATAAAGATATGAAAAAAACATAGCCATACTTTATAATAACCTACATGGGATTTATTGAAAAATTTTTAATGCCTTATCTTGATTGGATTCAGATTGAAGTCTCGGGACTCTGTAATGCCTCCTGCTTTTACTGCCCGCATACAACACATAAAAAAGCATGGAAAGGAAAAAATTTAAGCTTTTTTGAATTTTCTTCCATTATACCCTATCTTAAAAAAGTCAAACTTGTTTATCTTCAAGGATGGGGTGAACCTTTCTGTAATCCAGATTTTTTTAAATTTGTAGATGTTGCTAAAAAATCTGGATGTAAAGTTGGAACAACCACAAATGGGATGCTAATAGAACAATCTCATATAGAAAAAATCATTGATACCCAAATGGACATAATTGCTTTTTCACTTACAGGAATAAAGAGAAATGATATATTACGGGCAGGAACAAAAATTGATAAAGTTTTTAAAGTAATTGAAAAATTAAATGAAGCGAAAAGAAAAAAAGGAGTCTTCAATCCGAAAATTCACATTGCATACATGCTCCTTAAATCAAATCTGGATGAATTAAAAGAAATCCCAGAAATTTTCAGTAAAATAGGAATACAACATGTAATAATAAGCATACTTGACTTTATCCCGCATAAATCAATTGAACATGAATCTCTTATTCCGAAAACAGAAGAAGAATTCAATAACTTAAAAAATATAGCTCTCAATGTTATAAATGAAGGGAAAAAACTTAATTTACCAATATCCTTTAATCTCTCTCATCCATTTAAGAAAGGGGAAATATGTTCTGAAAATCCTAAACGAGCAATTTTTATAAACTCCCTTGGATATGTTTCTCCCTGTGTATTTACGGGAATTCCAGCAGAAGGAGTTAAAAATCTGTATTTTGGCAACATAATTGAAAAACCTCTACCATTAATTTTAAAAAATCGCACTTTTAAAGAATTCAGAAAAAACTTTCTTTCAGACAATTCTTCTTTACCTTGCATTAATTGTCCAAAAATTAGAATAGTAGAACTATAAAAAAATCAGGGGAGGTTCGAATCCTCCCCTTAATTAAAAAACTTATTCAGTAGATTTTTGAGCAAGATATTTGATGAACGAAGATGTAGTTGAACCACTTCTTCCTACAAGTGTTCTTAATACAGAACCCCAGAATGCCACAGACTCTGATATTCTCGGATTCTCTGCAAGTTTGTAGACCTTTGGTGAATCCTTGAGAGCAAATACTACACCCAATCCACCAAGATCTGTCTCTCCATAAAGCTTAAAGCCCTTTGCCTTTGCCTCTTTTATCAATGCATCTCTGTCTCCATATTTAATTGCTCCTGTTGGACAGGTCTTTGCACAGGCAGGTGTAAGTCCAGCCTTTACTCTGTCTATGCAAAGATGACATTTTGCTATCTTACCCTTTCCACCGTCATCATATCTTGGTACATCAAAGGGGCAGGCAGACTTACAGGCATGACAGGCTATGCATTTGTTTTTGTCATAATAAACAATTCCTGTTTCCTTATCTTTCATCAATGCTCCAACAGGACATATCTGAACACAAGCAGGCTCTCCACAATGCATGCAGCGTTGACTTACAAAAAGCCAGCGAAATCCCTTAGGGTCCTTATGCTCTATAAATCTGATTTTGTTGTATGTATTTCCATCCAGGTCAGGTGGATTTTCATAAGTTCCGTAATTTTTTGTCTTACTTGCAGGAAGCTGATTCCATTCTTTGCATGCAACCTGACAGGCTCTACATCCTATGCATATATCTGGTGTTATTAATAATCCTTTACGTGCCATGTTTCACCTCCTATGCCTTCTCTATGTTTACCATGAATGCCTTTGTTTCAGGTATCATGGTATTTGCATCACCAATTGTCGGGGTAAGCAGATTTGCACTATCTCCACCTGAACCATCTTTCGGGAATCTCCAGCCATAATGCCATGGCAGTCCTACCATGTGTATGGTTTGTCCCATTACTTTAAATGGTTGCAATCTGTCTGTAACTATAGCTATAGCCCAGAGTTTTCCTCTTGCAGAAGATACAATTACTTTGTCTCCGCTCTTTATTCCCTTTTCCTTTGCAAGTACAGGGTCTATTTCTGCAAATATCTGGGGTTGAAGTTCAAGCAACCACTCCTGATGTCTTGTCATTGCACCAGTCTGCCAGTGTTCTGTTACTCTGTATGTAGTACCTACATAAGGATATCTTGTATCACAATATACAAAGGTATCTGCATCTGTACCAAATATCTTAACTGTCGGATTAATTCTTGTTTTCTTGTAAAGTGGATTTTCCTGGAAAGGACATTCCAGCGGCTCATAATGTGTTGGGAATGGACCATCTGCAAGTCCTGGTCCAAATATGGCTCCAACTCCAAGAGGTTTCATAATGAATGGAAGTTTTCCACCTTCCATTGCAAGTGGTGGAGCTGGTCCGTCAGGCACATCTCCTACCCACTTCTTGTTTGTTGCATCCCACTTAAGTATTGCTCTCTTTGGATCCCATGGATTGCCCTGTGGGTCACAGCTTGCACGGTTGTAAATTATTCTTCTATTTACGGGCCAGCACCATGCCCAGTTTGGATAAAGCCCAAGCCCTGTTGGGTCTTCCTTACCTCTTCTTGCCATCATATTGCCAGCATCTGTATAACTGCCTGAATATATCCAGCAACCACAGGCTGTACTTCCGTCATCCCTAAGTAAAATAAAGCTCGGCACCTGCTGACCTTTCTTGTATGATTTTTTGTCAATTGGATGTTCCTGTATATCTGTTGTAAAGTATCCATTTATTGCTTTTGCTACTTTGTGAACATCAATATGTTTAACCTTACCATCTTGGTCTTTTTCTCCATAATCCCACGTAAGATGTATAATTGGCTCAGGAAAGGCTCCTTTTTCTTTTTGATAGAGTTTCTTTACTCTCCAATAAAGCTCATTCATTATCTCTTCATCGGATTTGCATTTTCCAATAGGTTTTACAGCTTGATATAACCACTGTCCTAATCTGCTTGAGTTTGTTCTGCTACCTTCTTTTTCCAGTGATGAAGCAGCTGGAAGCAAGAATACTTCTGTTTTTATCTTCTTAGGATCCATTCCTGGACCTTTCCAGAAGGAAGAAGTTTCTGTGTCCCATAGATTCACGCATACAAGCCATTCAAGCTTTGCAAGGGACTTTCTTACCTTTCCTGCATTTGAAGAACCACAGGCTGGATTCTGTCCCCAGGCAAAGAAGCCTTTTATATTTCCTTTATACATTTCATCAAAAAGTACTAACCATGAGCAGTTTTGTGTATCATCTCTCTTTGGAAGATAACTGTAACAGAAATCATTCTCCTTTGTAGCTTTATCTCCATAAAGCTCTTTAAGGTAACTGATTACATATTTTGGCCTATTAGCCCACCAGTTAACACTCTTTGGCTCTTTTGTCTTAGGGGTATATTTTTCAATATAAGTCTTTAAATCAACATCACTTGCTACAGGTGCAGGATTATAACCAGGCCACAGATGGAAAAGCAAAGCATGGTCAGTTGAACCCTGAACATTTGGTTCACCTCTCTGAGCATTGATTCCACCACCAGCCATTCCCATATTGCCGAGTAAGAGTTGAACAATTGAAAATGCTCTTATATTCTGTGTTCCTACAGTATGCTGGGTCCAGCCCATTGCATAAGAGACTGTGCATGTTCTGTCAGGTTTTCCTGTAGAACCAATAATTTTGTATGCTTCTTCAATTTTATCTTTTGGTGCTCCTGTGATATTAGAAACTGTATCTATTGTATATCTTGAGTATTGTTTCTTTAAAAGCTGAAATACACAGTTTGGATTCTGAAGCGTTGGATCTTTCTTTGGTATACCATTTTCATCAAGCTGATATTTCCATGTGGATTTGTCATAAGTTCTCTTCTTCTCATCATAGCCAGAAAATAATCCATCAAGGTCTTCAGCTGTTTTAAAGTTTGGATCAACAAGGAATGACGCATCCGTATAATTTAATACATAATCTTTAAAGTAAAGGTTATTGTCAATTATGTATTTTATTAAACCACCAAGAAATACAATATCTGTTCCTGGACGAATCGGAACATAGAGGTCTGCTTTTGATGCTGTTTGTGTAAAACGAGGATCAACTACAACAAGTTTAGCACCTCTTTGTTCTTTGGCTTTCATTATCCATTTCATTGACATGGGATGATTTGATGCTGTATTACCACCCATGTTTAAAATTACATCTGCATTTCTAAAATCAATCCAGTGATTTGTCATTGCTCCTCTACCAAACGACTCTGCCAGAGCCGCTACAGTAGGAGAGTGTCATATACGAGCCTGATGCTCAATATAAACAAGTCCCCATGAACGCATTAATTTTTGCAATAAATAGCATTCTTCATTTTCAAGGGCAGCAGAGCCAACATGCGCGATAGCATCTACTCTGTTTACAACCTGCCCTTTAGCATTTTTGGTAATAAAATACTTATCTCTTGTTTTCTTGACCAGTCTTGCAATTTTGTTTAATGCTTCCTCCCATGAAATCTTCTTCCATTCTGTTGCACCTGGTGCACGATACATCGGTTCAGTAATTCTGTTAGGATTGTTTACGAGTTGATAAACTGCAGCTCCTTTTGGACAAAGAGAACCTTCATTAAGAGGACTATCAGGATCGCCTTCTGCATTAATCACCTTTCCTTCTTTGGAATAAACGATAATACTACATCCATATCCACAGTAAGGACAGATATGCGTTGTCTCCTTAGCACCCTTTATTCTCAGCTCAGCAGCATAAGCCTTTGCAGGCTCAAGATTAAGTCCCAGCGAGCTAAGAAGAAGAGCACCTGTGGAGATTTTCAAAAAACTTCGTCTTGTAATCTCCATATGACCTCCTCCTTGTTTAATTTTTTAAATAAAAAAGGATGCCTTGAAGTTACACACCTCAAAAGCATCCCCTGTCTCCCGATTAAACTTCTCAGGGGGCTGTATGGAAGATTTAATCGGTTCATCTATTTTATAGATTATCAATTCTCATGCCATAGAATTTTTTAATATTATTCAATTAATTAGCAATATAAATGGGTGCAACTTTTTTTGCTTAATCTAAAATATAGAAAAAATTTTTTCAGGGGGTTGTTTTTTTGTGTAGTCTTTTGTTGAGTGCCTGTCTTGTTATACCAAGCATGGAAGCTGCTATACCCTGATTTCCTTTTGATCTTCTTAAAGCTTCGGTAACAAGTATTTCTTCCATCTCTTTTAAGGTTGGAAGCCTTTCTGGAAACCTCATCTGAATATAAAACTTTACTATCTCACTTTTAAGTTCCTTATCAATTGTATTGCTTATATCTATCATATCTTTAAAAATCTCCAAGGATAAAAAATTAGATTTACATCTTGCTACCGCATCATAAACTATCATTTTTAATTCTCTTATGTTGCCAGGAAAAGGATAATTCATCAAAAGTATTATCAATTCTTCAGGATATTTAGGAGGTTTTTTTGAAAGAGAAAAAGCAGCCTCTTCAATAAAATGTTCAATTAAAACAGGAATATCGTCCTTTCTTTCCCTTAAAGGTGGTAAATGAACATGATGAGCTTTAAGTCTATAAAATAAATCTTTTCTAAATTTTCCACTATTAACCATTTCCTGTATATCCTGATTGGTTGCAACGATTAGTCTTGCATCAGTATTTTTGGGAAGGTCAGACCCCAAAGGATAATAGACCTTTTCCTGAATAACCCTTAAAAGCTTAAGCTGAGAAGCTTCTGATAAATCTCCAATTTCATCAAGAAACAGGGTCCCTCCCTTTGCTCTTGAAATCAATCCCTCCCTATTAGAAAAAGCTCCAGTAAATGCCCCTTTTCTATGACCGAATAAAGTATCTGAAAACATGGTATCATCAAGACCTGCAACATTTACTGCTACAAATTCTCCCTTTTTTTCACTTATCTTATGTATTGCTCTTGCAACGAGTTCTTTTCCTGTTCCTGTTTCTCCTGTAACTAAAACAGGTTGTTCAGTTTTTGATATTACTTCAATATATTTAAAAATTCCTCTCATTTTCTGATTAACAGTTATGATCTCTGAAAAAGCGTTTTCTTGTTCCAGTTTATCTTCAATCAATCTATGTTTTAATCCTAAAATTTCTTCTTTTAACCTATTCATTTCTAATGCTTTTTTTATAGATGATATTAACTTATTTTTTTCAATAGGCTTTACGAGATAATCGCATGCACCAATTTTCATACACTCAACTGCAGTTTCTATGTCTTTTATTGCTGTTATTATAATAACTGGAATTTCTGGATACTCTACTGAAAGATACTTTAGCAAATCAAAACCTGATATATACGGCATTGAAAGGTCAAGAAGCAAAATAGAAAAAGTTCTTTCTTTTAAAATAATAGGAATTTCACGGGAATCTTGAATTAAAACAACATCTTTAAGCCCTGCCTGTTTTAAAATAAGAGAATAAGAGTATAGTGCCTCCTTTTCATCATCTACAATAGCAACACTGTAATTAAAATTTTCCATTTTCTAAAACATAGGGAAGATAAATTGTTACTTTTGTTCCTTTGTTTTCCTCAGACTGAATGGTAATTTCACCACCAAAATCTTCTATAATGGATTTGGAGAGATAAAGTCCAAGCCCTGAACCACCTGATGAATATTTAGTAGAGAAAAAAGGTTCATATATATGAGGCATAATATTCTTTGGAATTCCTACTCCCTCATCATTAATTTCAATATATACTTTATCTGATATCATACCTGTAGAAATAAAAACTCCTCTCTGTCTATTTGGTAATGACTGTAATGCATTCATTAGTAAATTTATTATTAGTTGCTCTAATTTCTGCATATTGCCTTTAATCTTTGGCAATCCTTCAGTAAAATTAAAATTAAAGTTCTCTGTATAAATAAAAATATGATGATTAAGAATTGTAACTACTCTTCTTACAACCTCATTTATATCAATAACCGCAGTTTCTGACTTCAAACCTTCTTTCACATATTTTCTAAAATCATCAATTGTATCGGAAATTCTGTTAATCCCATCTATTACTGAAATCATAAGTCGAGGTATTACTTTATCTATTTCTGAAGAAGAAATCCCTCCTATCAAAAATTCTCCATTTTCATCTTCATATTCCTTAATTATAGTAAAAATATCATTCCATGCTTGAAAAGTAATTTTCAGATTATTAACCATAAAATTACAAATATTGTTTATTTCATGAGATATGCTGGATGTAACTAAATCTACAGATTTTAGCTTGTCCTGTAGTATAAGTTGAGCATTTTTTCTTCGTTTTTCTTCTTTTTTATTAATTTTTTCTGTAATATCTTTAAATGTAAAACAAACTGTCCTGTAATCATCATATGCAACGGGGTATAAACTAAAAAGCAAAACTCCCTTTTTATTGTCATTTCTTTTAAAACTAATAACCCTGTTTTCTTCAACTTTATGACAATCTTTTATTAATTTTATGAAGTTTAAATATTCATCTTCTTGAAAAAATGTTGATAAATCTGGATTCCCTTCCAAAAAATCTTTTGCTTTCTGATTCATATATAATATTTCATATCTTTCAGGTTCAAAAACAATTACAGATTCTGAATATATATCTATAAACTTTAAAAAAATTTCACCTAACTGCGTTTCCTTCTGAAATATCTTCATTTTATTGTGATTTTATCTTCACCACCTTTTGAAGCTTTTCCAATTAAATAGGCTTTGTAACCCTTTTTATTTAAGATGGCTAAGGATTTTTGAATTTCATTTTGTTCAACAACAAAAATATAACCTATTCCCATGTTAAAAACTTTAAACATCTCTGCTTCATTAATTTTACCTATGTTTTTTATTAAATGAAAAATTGAAGGCACAGTCCAGCTATTTTTGTCTAAAATTGCTGTTATATTTTTAGGTAAAATTCTGGATAAATTTCCGGGGATACCTCCACCAGTTATATGTGCCATACCTTTAACTTTTACTTTATCTTTAAGGGCAAAATATGCTTTAACATAAATTTCTGTTGGTTTAAGTAGTTCCTTTGCAAGGATACAGTTTAATTCAGGTATATACTGATCAATTCTCAATTTGCCTATATCAAAAAGGACTTTTCTTGCAAGAGAAAAACCATTGCTATGAAGCCCTGAAGATGCTACACCTATGAAAACATCTCCTTCTTTTATTGAAGAACCATCAATTATTTCTTTTCTATCAACTACACCTACAGCGAATCCTGCAAGGTCATATTCATTTTTTTTATAAAACCTCGGTAATTCTGCAGTCTCTCCTCCTATAAGAGCACAACCAGCTTCTTTACAACCTTGAACAATACCTTTTATAACTTCTGTGGCTTTTGTTGCATTAAGTTTTCCAGTTGCGAAGTAATCAAGGAAAAACAAGGGTTCTGCACCAACTGTTAAAATATCATTCACACACATGGCAACAAGGTCTATTCCAACTGTATCGTGTTTATCTGCTTCAAAGGCTATTTTGAGCTTTGTTCCAACTCCATCTGTTCCACTAACCAACACTGGTTCTTTATATTTTTTTACATCAAATTTAAATAATCCTGCAAAAAGTCCTATTTCAGTAAGAACTTCTTTCCGAAATGTCGTTTTAACAATAGGAGAAATCATGCTGACAAATTTATCTGCTTCATCAATATCAACTCCTGCTTTTTTATATGTAATACTCATAAAACCTCCCTTATCTTCATGCTAATATCAACAGCAGTAGCTGAATGAGTTAATGCACCAATTGATATAAAATCAACACCTGTTAATGCAATATTTCTAATATTTTCAAGATTTACACCACCTGATGCTTCAAGTAAAACTCTTCCATTTGCAATCTCTACCGCTTTTTTCATTTCTTCAATATTCATATTGTCAAGCATGATTATATCTGCTTCTGCAGAAATTGCTTCTTCAAGTTCTTTAAGATTTTTTACCTCTACCTCTACTTTTTGATGTATACATTGATTTTTAGCTTTTATCACAGCCTCTCTAACAGATCCTACAACTTTTATATGATTATCTTTTATTAAAACTGCATCATAAAGTGCAAACCGATGATTAATACCTCCACCAATTTTTACTGCGTATTTTTCCATAAATCTTAATCCAGGAGTTGTTTTTCTTGTATCAAGAATTTTTACTGGTAAATCTTCTACTTTTTTTACAAACTCTCTTGTAAATGTAGCAATACCTGAAAGCCTCTGTAAAAGATTCAAAGCAATCCTCTCACCTGCAAGCAGTAACCTCGTATTTCCTTTAACAGAAGCTATGACATTGGATTTTTTAATAAAATCACCATCTTTATAGTATTCCTCAAAATATATTTGCTCAGGTTGGAATCCAAAGTATGAAGATAGAATAGTAAAAAATCTTTTTACAAAAGGCATGCCTGCAAGAATAATATCCTCCTTGCATATTATCTGAGCTAATGCTTTACAATCTTCAGGTATAATAAGCTGAGAGGTTATATCTCCATTTCCAATATCTTCTATTATTGAAAGTTTAAAAAGCTCATCAATCAAAGGATTAAACATTATTTTTTAAGAAAAAGTCTTAAAAGTCCGTAAATGCCTCCTGCAACTGCAGTAACTGCAAGAGCGCTTTTCCAGTCAAAAAGTGTTGTAATGTTTCCTTCTATATTCTTACCTATCACAATTACACTTGCGGAGTTTTTAACTTCTACATTACTACCTATTATGAGACCTGTTGCTGACCTTTTTATTTCTGCTTTATCCCTACTAAGAGCAAAAGGACATAGTGAAAAATTAATCTCTGTTTTTTCTCCTGTTGAAACTCCGCTTATACACTGATTCATATTCAACTCATTAGATTTCACAAATCCGATTGCTCCCTGAGTAATCTCAGCTTTTTCAGAATCAATACTTAATGCACAAACCTGCTGCAATTCTGCTGTACCAGCCTCAACAGCTCTAATCGTGCTTTGTTTTACATTTAAAAACTCAGCTTCAACTATATCAAGGCTCTGCCCTTCAATATCAAGCTTTTCTTCCATTGTTTCCCCCTAATTTTTTAATTCTTCAATAACTGAAAGATTTTCTTTTATTTTATCATGTTTTACGAGAAGTCCCTCATATTTTTCTTTATCCTTTTTTACAACGTCCTCAGGAGCGTTTTTTATAAAATCCTCATTCATCAGCTTTTTATTGAGAAAATTAATATCTTGCTCTGTTTTTTGAAGTTCTTTTAAAAGTCTTCTTTTCTCCTGTTCTATGTCAATCAATCCTTTAATTGGTATATATATTTCAAAATTTTTCTTAACTGATACAGCAGAGCCTTTTGCTCTGCTAAGATCTTTTTGTATTTTCAAACTTTTTGCTTTTGCAAGTTTCAAAATAAACTGATATCCCTCATTTAAAATATTTTCTGCTTGAGGAGTTAAAGATTTTATATAAACATCAACATTTAAAGAAGGCGCGATATTTAATTCTCCACGAATGCTTCGTATTCCTGAAATTGCCTCAATTATATGTTCCATCTTATCTATTGCTTCTTCATCTTTGTTTATCAAATCATGAGTAGGATATAGTGAAATCATTAAAGATTTTTCCTTTCCTAAAATATTAAGCCATATCTCCTCTGTAACATATGGCATGAAAGGATGAAGAAGTTTAAGGATGTTTTCAAAAACATAGAAAAGACAATTAACTGTTTCGTCTTTTTCCTCTGTATCAGAATATAGAACAACTTTGCTTAGCTCTATATACCAGTCACAAAATTCATGCCATAAAAACTGATAAACAGTTCCTGCAGCATCATTAAATCTATAAGCATCAAGTGCTCTGTTTATTTCATATATAGCATCTGAGAGTTTTGACAAAATCCATCTGTCTTTCAATGATTTGACGTCTTCTAATTTGACTTCTTCTTTTGTTCTTAAATGAGCAAAACTCATTATAAACTTCATTGCATTCCAGATTTTATTTATAAAATGTCTGTATCCTTCAACTCTTTCTTCTGAAAATTTGATGTCTCTTCCCTGAGCTGCAAATGCTGCCAATGTGAATCTGAAAGCATCTGCTCCATATTTTTCTATCATCACAATCGGGTCTATAACATTGCCCTTTGATTTACTCATCTTCTGTCCCTTGGAGTCCCTTACAAGAGCATGTATATAAACATCCCTAAATGGTACATCTTTCATAAACTTCATACCCATCATAATCATTCTTGCAACCCAGAAAAATATTATGTCAAACCCTGTTACAAGAACATTTGTTGGATAAAATCGTTTTAAATCTTCTGTTTCCTCAGGCCAACCGAGCGTTGAAAATGGCCATAATGCAGAGGAAAACCATGTATCAAGAACATCAGGATCTTGTATCAATTCTTTACTTCCGCAATAAGGACAAGTTTTTGGTTCTTCTCTATTTGCAAAATGTTTAATCTCTTTCGGTATTTTTATCATTTTAGCCCTTTGTTCAATCTCTTCCTTTGAAACCCCGAGTTTTCTCAATTCATTGAAACTGCCTCCCCATATTTCCTTTCCATTAAGAGTAATAGGTTTATAAAACAAAATTTCTATTAAATCACCTTGCTCTTTGCCATCAATGGTTTTACATTCTGCACAATACCATACAGGAATTCTGTGCCCCCACCATAGCTGTCTTGAAATACACCAGTCTTTAATATCACGCATCCATGCATAGTAATTGTTAACCCAACCTTCTGGGATAAACTTGATTTTCCCTTCCTCTACAACTCTAACCGCCTCTTCAGCTAAGGGTTTTATCTTGACATACCATTGAACTGTCTGAAAAGGCTCTATAACTGTTTTACATCTGTAGCAATGCCCAACAGCATGTTTGTGTTTTTCTGTTTTTTCAAGAAGACCAAGCTCTGTTAAATCATTGATAATTTTGTTTCTCGCATCATACCTTTCAAGTCCTTTATATTTTCCAGCCTCCTCTGTCATCCTGCCTTCTTCATTAATTACACAAACATAAGGAAGATTATGTCTTTGAGCCATCTCAGCATCATTAAAATCATGAGACGGTGTTACTTTAACAGCACCTGTTCCAAATTCCATATCTACAGCACTATCTGCAATTACAGGAATCTCTCTATTTATCAATGGTAGTATTAATACTTTACCAATAAGATTTTTATACCTTTTATCCTCTGGATTAACTGCAACTGCTGTGTCACCAAGCATGGTTTCAGGACGCGTTGTTGCCACTGTGATGAATTTTTCAGGGTCTTCTTTCAGAGGATATTTAATATAGTATAGTTTGCCTTCTAATTCCTCGTGTTCTACTTCAAGATCAGAAAGCGCGGTATGACATCTCGGACACCAGTTTATGAGCCTTAAATCCCTGTATATCAATCCCTCTTCAAAGAGTCTTAGAAAAACTTCTTTAACAGCCTGACTAAGCCCTTCATCCATTGTAAAACGAAGACGAGACCAGTCACATGATGCGCCTATTCTTTTAAGTTGTTCTATTATTCTACCTCCACAGGATTCTTTCCACTGCCATACTCTTTCAAGAAAGGCTGTTCTTCCTAATTGATATCTATCAATACCTTCTTGAAGTAATTGCCTTTCCACAACATTCTGAGTAGCAATCCCCGCATGATCAGTTCCCGGAATCCATAATGCTGCATATCCAAGCATTCTTTTCCATCTTATAAGAATATCCTGAAGCGTAGCATTTAAAGCATGCCCCATATGAAGAGTTCCTGTCACATTTGGAGGTGGAATTACTATACAATAAGAAGGCTTTTCAGAATCAGAGTCTGGTTTAAAAAATCCTTTTTCTTCCCAGAAACTGTAAAGTTTTTTTTCAATCTCCTGAGGTTTATAGATTTCACTAATTGATAACTCTTTCTTAAACATGCTTCTGCTCCATGCCCTCCAGAATTTGTTTTAAAATAGTTTGCATCTCCGCTCTAACTTCCTCTCTTATATAAGGTCTAAGTTTATCAATAATTTCACTTTCTTTTTCATAAATATGCTCTACAGTTTTTTCCTGTTCAGATAGAAAAGACTCTATTTTTGCATTAAATTCTTCCTGAGTAAATGGTTTAATTATAAAATCTACTCCTAAGTTTTTAAATTGATTAAGATTAACAAAAGAATAAAAATCTACAACCAGTAAAATTGGCAATAAAAGAGAGTATTTTTCTCTTATCTTTTTACAAAAATCCAATAAATCTGTCTCTTCTTGATCTGCGACTAAAAGTATTAATTTAGGTTCATAACGGTCAATATTCTGCAATGTTTCATCAATATTTGGAAAAAATTTAACCGAAAATTTGTTTTTATTTAAACTATTCAAATAGTTTGATATAAAAGAAGATTTTCCAACTAAAAGGATTGTAAACATTTATTTTTCCCTCATTAGTTCCTCTGTTTGTTTTGTTTTCATCCTTTTTACAAGTTCTTGATAGGAATGATTTCTAATAATTTTATTGAATTGAGAACGGTAATTACTTACAAGACTAACTCCTTCTATAACAATATCATAAACTTTCCATTCTTTTCCCGCAAAATAAAGCCTGTAATCAATCGGAATCTCCTTTTTGTCCTTTGTTATTATCTTTGTTTTTACTTCAGCATATTTACTATTTTCAACTTTTTCATCTGTATAAATTACCTCTTCATCAGTATATGATTCAATTTTATCAATGTAAGACCTTTCAAGCAGATCTTTATAAAGCTCAATAAACTCTTTTTTCTCCTGAGGTGTTCTATCTTTCCAGTAAACTCCTAATGAGCGCTTTGACATTTCCTCAAAATCAAAAACTTTTCCTATTTCTGTTCTTAAAGCTAATCTTCTTTGCTGGGTTTTATTTTTGCCTTTATATTTAGGGTCTTTGAGAATGCTTATTACCTTATCAACAGTCTTTTTAATCTGCTCTTTCGGAGAAACAACAGCGAAAGCACCTGAGACTGTAAATACAAGAATTAATAAAATCAGTATCAATTTTTTCATTCTATTTAACCTCCCTTTCATCTTTATCAAGTCCTGATGCCTGAACTAAGTTTGCCAAAGCCATTTTTTGGTTGTAAAGTGCTTTTAAATGATTTATTCTTGTAGTTGCATACGCAAGCACAGCATCAGCTAAATCCTTTGTCTCTCCAATACCCATATCAATATTTGCATCTGCAGTTACAAGCCATTTTTTTGCATTTTGATAAGCTTCTTCCATATCCTTAGCACTCTTTGATGCTTCCTGTAGCTCAATGTATGCTTTCATAATTTGAACAGGGATACCGTTTTCAGCAAGTTTTTTCTTTTCAACTATTTTTTGATACTCAATCTCTGCTTCTCTTATCTTACCCTTTGTTATTCCGAAATCTATATTGAGTTTCATCCCAAGCACAGCTGCAAGCATAGAATCATTAAGAGGGTCATAAATATACGGATTATGAATTCTGTCTCTGTTGGTTGCTCCCGCTAAAGAACCCTTAACTAAGAAAAAAATCTGTGGATAAAGATTACTTTTTTCAACATCAATTAAGGATTGTCTTGCCTTAAGTCCTTCTCTTATCTGAATCATCTCAGGTCTTAAAATAAAAGCTTTAGCAATTAATTCATCTGGTTTCATATATGATTCTTCATACTTTAAGGGTTCTGTAATTATCTCAATCCTTTTACCTGAAAGTCCTGCCATAAATCTTAAAGCTTCTATTATTATTGCTTCATTCTTATCAATCTCATTTAAATTTCTTTTAACTTCGCCAAAATAGGTTTTAAGTTTATAAAGAGTAAGCTCATCAGCAGGTGGAATATCTTTTTTTAAATCTTCTTCTGTGCGTTTTATTGCTTTCTCAAGTTCATCTTTAATCTCATTTGCCAAATTTCTTAATTCTCTTATCAGAGAAAGACTCCAATAAAGCTCCTTGGTTTTCAAAATAATCTCTGAACGCTTTTTTTCAAGTTCTGCTTCTGAAACTTTAATTCCTCCTTCTGCAGCAGTTTTATATCCTGAGAGCTTGCCAAAGGTATAAATTGGCTGCAATACCTGCATCGTGAGCATTCCAAAAATACCATTAATTGTAGTTGATTTAACATCTGTTCTTATCTCTGGAGATATTGCCTCTTTTTCTGCTTTCGGAGACGGACCACCTAAAGCCATTAATTCAATCTGGGGAAATACCGCAGCTTGAGCCTCGGTAAGTTTTGCTTTATAAATTTCAACATCCTGTTTAAATTCTCCAAGCTCTGGATGGAATCTAACAACTCTTTCAATACATCCTTTAAGGTCAAGAACTATCCTGTCTTCTGCAAAACAAGCTGATGAAATAAAAACTACAAAGATAAAAATCAAACTTCTAAATTTTACCGAACACATATTTTGACAATACCTCCTCTATATCTACTGATGATTCTGTTTCCCTAATTTTGCCATTCTGAGCAATATATTGTTCAGAACCTCCTGGAGTAATCTGAACATATTTTTCGCCAATTAATCCCTTTGTCCTAATTGAAGCAATTGAATCATCTGGAAGCTTAATTGAACTTAGTATCTTCAATTCAACCACTGCCTGGTATTTATTATTAAGAGTTACTTTTTCAACAGATCCTACAGGAACTCCAGCAATTTCTACGACAGATCCTTTTTTAATCCCTCCTACCTTGTCAAACTCTGCATAAACAGTATAGTAACCTGTCTTAAACATATCAATCTTGCCAAGCCTGAAAGAAAGATATCCGAGTGAAAGAATTCCAATTAAAACAAATACTCCAACTAATATTTCAAGATGTTCTTTCTTCATTATTCCCTCCGTTTTCTATTCCCATTATAAAATTTTTTACAACAATATTATCACTTTTTTGAATTTCCTCTGGTGTTCCTGCTTCAACAATTTTTCCATTATGAAGCATGGCAACTCTATCTGAAATCTCAAATATTTCAGGAATTTCATGACTTATTATCAACCCAGTAAAGCCGTACTGTTTCTGAGTATCTCTTATAAGTTTATGAATAGACCGAACCAGAATAGGATCAAGACCTGTTGTGGGCTCATCAAACAAAATTATTTTTGGATGAGCTATTAATGCTCTTGCAAGAGCAACTCTTTTACGCATTCCTCCACTGAGTTCTGCGGGATATTTATACTCCATACCCTGAAGTCCCACATCACTTAGTGCTTTTATAACTCTTTCATAAATCTCTTTTTTATTTAGTTTAGTTTTCTCTGCAAGAGGAAATGCAACATTATCATAAACAGTCATTGAATCAAAAAGTGCACCTCCCTGAAAAACTACTCCAATATCTGCTCTTATTTCATCAAGCTTGATTCCTTTTAGCTTTGTTATATCCTGTCCCTTTATAAATATACTTCCTCTGTCTGGCTTTAGTAATCCAACAATGTGTTTAAGAAGAACAGATTTCCCGCCTCCACTTCTTCCAATTACAGCAGTTACCTCTCCTTCATTTATAACCAAACTAACACCTTTTAATACTTGCTGTTTTCCAAAAGATTTGTAAAGTTCTTTTATTTCAATCATAAAAGAAATGCTCCAAGCATATAATCCCAGAGGAGAATAACAACAGAGGAAAGCACAACAGCGTTAGTTGTTGCTCTGCTTACACCTCTTGCACCGTAACCTGAGGTATATCCCATGAATGTGCAAATCCAGGTTACAAGCAGTCCAAAACTCAATGATTTATAAAGCCCAATTCTTATATCTTCCATGTCAACATAAAGCTCCATCTGTGAAAAATATGTTCCTTCACTAAGTCCCAATGCATGAACAGAAACAAGATATCCACCATAAATACCTATAACATCAAAAACTGCTGTTAAAAGAGGAAAAGCAACTATACCAGCAAGAATATTCGGCACAACTACATATTTCATGGGATTAACTGCCATTACAGTAAGAGCATCAATCTGTTCAGTAATTCGCATGATTCCAATCTCTGCTGTCACCGCAGAACCAGCTCTTCCGGTAACCATTAATGCACAGAGAACAGGACCCAACTCTCTTATAAGAGAAAGTGCAACAACAGGACCGAGCAATGCTTCTGCTCCGAATTTATTTAATGCATAGTATCCCTGAAGAGCTAAAACCATACCACTAAAAGCACCTGTAAAAATTACTACAATCATTGATTTATTGCCGAAAAATCTTACTTGTCTGAGAAAATTACGGAACTTAAATGGAGGTATAAAAATGTAATAAATTGAATCTACAAGGAAAATAAACATTTTTCCAAGAAACACAAAAAGCTCTATTGAGTATCTACCAATGAATTTTATAAATGAAATCATTGAAGTTTTAAATAATAGCCATTTTCGCTTTTGTTTGTCAATATTCAGGCAATTTCTGGTAGTTAAAATTCTACGATATCAAAAAACAAAATATACTACTTTTGCATATTCACATTTTTAATTACGTTATAGAAGTAAATGTATGCGAAATCAGTTAAAAGTGTTAAAATAAATAAATGCTTGATTTCATAAAAGGGAAAGTTATTACAGTTAAACCGGATAAGATTGTTATTCAAACAGGTGGGATCGGTTATTCAGTTAAAATACCAATCAGAGTGTCCAGATATATTAACAGAGATGAAGAAACTCAGATTTTTACATCTCTAATTGTAAAAGAAGAATCCATTGAAATTTATGGATTTTTAGAAAGCTCAGAGAGAGACCTTTTTGAGGAACTAATAAAAATTGCAGGCATTGGTCCAAAAATGGCAATCAATATTCTTTCAACCTATGATAGAGAAACTCTTTACAAAATAATTGACCACGAAGATATAAAATCACTAAGCAAAATTCCTGGAATTGGTAAAAAAACTGCTCAAAGAATTCTTCTTGAATTGAGAGGTATTTTGCCTTCTTTGCAATATGAAAAAGACCAGAAATATGATGATATTTTGTCAGCTCTTTTAAATCTTGGGTATAAAAGACTTGAAGCAAAAGAAGTTTTGGATAAAATTTATAATAATGAAAAAGATGAAGCAACAATAATTAGGGAGTCTTTGAGTATATTAGCTGGAAAAGATGGAAAATAACGAGCTTTTAGATATTACACTGAGACCCAAGAGTTTAAAAGAATTTATAGGGCAGAAAAAAATTAAAGATAATATTGAAGTTTTTATCAAGGCTGCACTTATAAGGCAGGAACCCCTTGATCATGTCCTTTTCTGCGGTCCTCCTGGGCTTGGAAAAACAACCCTTGCAACAGTTATAGCAAATGAACTTGGAGTGAATATTAAAAGCACATCAGGACCTGTTCTTGAACGGGCAGGTGATGTTGCAGCAATTCTCACAAATCTTTCTGACAGAGATATCTTATTTATTGACGAAATTCACAGACTTCCAAGAATGGTTGAGGAGATATTGTATCCTGCAATGGAAGATTTTACACTTGATATAATCGTTGGTCAAGGACCTTCTGCTCGCTCAATAAAAATAAACCTTCCGAGATTCACGCTTATTGGTGCAACAACAAGAACAGGACTTATTACATCGCCACTAAGAGATCGTTTCGGAGTTGTTTTCAGATTAGAGTTTTACAATTCAGAAGAGCTCAAAGAAATTGTAAAAAGGTCAGCAAGAATTCTCGGAATTTTGATAGAAGAAAACGCCGCTACGGAGATTGCGAGAAGATCTCGTGGAACTCCGAGAGTAGCAAATAGATTACTTAAAAGAATAAGAGATTTTGCTCAGGTTAAGGATAAAGATATTATAGATTTACAAATAGCACAGGAAGCACTGATTGCCATGGATGTTGATGACTATGGGCTTGATGATATGGATAGAAAAATTCTTCTTACAATAATTGAGAAGTTTAATGGCGGACCTGCAGGTATTGAATCAATAGCAGCATCATTAAGAGAAGATAAAGATACAATTGAAGATGTATATGAACCCTATCTCATGCAGGAAGGATTTATTGAAAGAACAGCAAGGGGAAGAGTGGCTACCAGGTTTGCCTATGAGGTTTTAAAAAGAAAAATACCTGAAAGGTTGTTTTAATGAGAATACTGCTTCACACATGTTGCAGTAACTGTGCTATTTATCCTTATGAAGTTCTTAAAAATAAAGGATTTGATGTGGTTTTATTTTGGTATAATCCCAATATTCATCCATATACAGAATATCAACTGCGACTTGACTCTTTGAAAAAACTACAAAAATTATGGAATCTTGAAGTTATTTATGATGCTGATTATAGTGAGTTTTATAAGTTTTTAAAACTGGTTTCAGGAAGAGAAAAGGAAAGATGTGAAATATGTTATAGAATAAGACTTGAAAAAACTGCTGAAAAAGCTAAAGTAATTGGAATTACAGATTTTACAACCACCCTATTAGTAAGCCCATATCAAAAGTTTGATAAAATAATAAAAATAGGAATGCAAATAAGCAAAAACTATAACATCAATTTTATTGCAGAAGACTTTAGAAAAGGATTCAGAAAAGCAATGAATACTGCTCAAGAGATTGAACTTTACAGACAGAAATACTGTGGATGCATATATTCAGAGGCTGAAAGATATTTAAAGAAAATAGATTATGAATGAGATTGGAAAATTTTTAATTCTTATTGGAATAATTACAATTATAATCGGTTTAATTCTCATGTTAACTGGCAAAATCCCTTTTATTGGCAGGCTCCCAGGAGATATTGTAATTGAGAGAAAAAATTTTATATTTTATTTCCCTCTTGGCACATCAATACTCTTAAGTATTATAATTAGTCTGATATTTTATCTTCTAAGCAGGAAATGAAAGAGATGAGATTAATTTTACCAATCCTGATTACTCTAATTTTTAGTTTGCAAACCTATGCAATGGATAAAAATAGCAATTCTTTTATAAGAGTTCTTTTAGGAGATAAAAGGCCATCTTCAAATGAATTAGAAAAAATAAAAAAAGTTGCAGCAAAAACCATTGTGAACGGTTCAGCTTATCATGGTGAGATAGAGATATGGAAAGGAAATGAAGGATATTTTCTCATAAATGTAATTCAACTTGAAGACTATGTAAAAGGAGTTGTTGCATCAGAGGTTGGGATTCATTGGCCAGAAGAAGCCTTGAAAGCACAAGCAGTTTTGGCAAGGACTTATGCAGTTGCCCATATTCTTCGCAACAGAACAAAAAATTTTTACGATGTAACATCCTCAGTATTTCATCAGGTTTACAAAGAAGATGAAGGAACAGAAGAGGTAGAAAAAGCTGTCAGAGAAACAAAAGGACAGATACTTAGTTATAATGGAGAGCCAGTAATGGCTTTTTATCATGCCTGTAGTGTAGAAAAAACAGAAGAGCCAAAGGAAGTTTTTGGAAAAGAATATCCATATTTAAAGTCAGTAGAAGTCCCATCAACACCATCACCTTATACTTTATGGGAGAAAAAAATTTCTTTTGAAATCCTTGAAAAGGTTTTATCAATGACAAAGATATCTTATGTTAAAATAGCAAGTTACACCACTACCGGAAGAGTAAAAGAACTTGAATTCAGTGATGGTAAAAACAAAAAATTAGTAAAAGCAACGGAACTCAGAAGACTTCTTCAGTGGACAGCACTGCCAAGTACAATGATTACATCTATTAGAATTGAAGATGATGGTATAGTGTTTGAAGGAAAAGGATATGGTCATGGAGTTGGAATGTGTCAATGGTGCGCGTTTCAGATGGCACAAGAGGGAAAGAATTATAAGGAAATTCTTCAATATTTTTATCCAGGGACGGAAATAAACATAATCAATGAAAATAACTGAACTTAATTATACTCTGCCTACAGATTTAATTGCCCAGAAACCCTTATCAGAAAGAGATAAATCTCGTCTTCTTGTTTTACACAAAAACACTGGGGAAATAGAGCATAGAATATTTTATGAAATTGTTGAATATTTAAATGAAGGTGATATTCTTATTATTAATAACACAAAAGTTATCCCTGCAAGACTAATCGCGGAAAAGCCTTCAGGAGGAAAAATAGAAATTCTTTTAATTAAAGAAAAAAAATGTTCATCTCAAAACGTTGTCTGGGAAGTAATGACTAAAGGAAGCTATGAAGGAGAAGTTTTTATTGATGAGTTTATAGCTGAACTCAGAAATAATTGTGACGGAAGATATATTGTTTTCAAGAATATGACCTCTCCTAAAGTGAGGAATCTCATCAATGAAAAAGGGTTTATGCCCTTACCTCCTTATATTAAAAGGAAACCTATCCAGAGTGATAGACAAGACTATCAGACAGTTTATGCAAAAATGAATGGTTCTATTGCAGCTCCTACAGCAGGACTTCATTTCACAAAGGAACTCTTGGAAACTATCATAAGTAAAGGTGTTAAATTAAGAGAAATAACTCTTCATGTTGGAGTAGGAACTTTCAAACCAATAAAAGTGGACAAATTGCAGGAACATAAAATGGATCCCGAATATTTTGAGATAGACAAGACTCTTATAGAAGAAATATACGCAATTAAAAAGGCTGGTAAAAGAATTTTTTCAGTTGGTACAACAACAACAAGAGCATTAGAAGGATATGCTTCAGGCAAATATGAAGATAGGGGGTCTGATAATTATAAAATAAAGGGTAGCACAGATATTTTTATTTATCCAGAATTTTCTTTTAAAATTGTTGATGCATTAATTACAAATTTTCATTTACCAAAGTCAACTCCTCTTGCCATGGTTTATGCTTTCTGTGAAATGCAAAAAGTGAAAAAAGCTTACAGAGAAGCTATTGAAAAAGGATATAGATTTTTTTCATATGGTGATGCTATGTTAATCATATGAAAAAAAAGGGTGAGGAACTTATAGTGATACATAAAAAAACATTTTTTTTAATAGTTTTCAGTATAGCAATTATTGGAGTCTTAGTTGGCTATACAATTGGTTATATTACAGTACCAGCAAAAGAAGTTTATGTTCAAAAAACTATTGAGCCTGAAAAAACAGTTCTACCATCTACCTTTGAGTCCCAGCTTGCAAAAAAACAGGATAATACTATTCAACAAAATCAACCTGAAAGTTCAGAAAAGGAATCAGAAAAAGAAAATGTAAAAATAATCAAAGAAGTGGAAGCAATGGAAAAAAGTGAAGTTAAAGAAAATAAAGAGTTACCAAAAACCTCAAAGGTAGAAAAACATATCTCAAAAAAACTAACTTATAGAAAAGCTATGTATACACTTCAGATAGGCGCTTTTAATGAAATTGAAAATGCAGAAATTTTAATGAAAAAACTTAAAGAAGCAGGAATTAATGCTCAACTTCTCAAAGAAAATTTATACAAAATTAGAACAGGTTATTACAGACGATTTACTGATGCTCAAAAAGCTTCAGAAATTCTTAAGTCAAAGGGTTTTGAAAACTTTATAATTAAAATAAGTAAACATTCAAAAGGAGGATAGCCATCGCACGTATAATTGAACTTGATGAAGAAAGAGAATATCCATTTATCCATGGGGGATTGGATAAAATCTTTCAGTTAATAGAAGATGCTCTGAATGTAACTTTAAATGTTAGAGGAAACAAACTAATTATTCAAGGAGAAGATGAAAGAGATATTGAAAAGGTAGAAAAAATAATAGAAGAAATAAGAACAGTTAATAGAGAAGGATATATCATAAAGCCTGAAGATATTATTCATTCTATTCAAGGACTTAAAGAAGGCAAGCCTGTATCCATACTGAGTCTTTTTAAAGGAGGAATCCCCATTCCTTCAAAAAAAAGAGTTATCATTCCTAAAACAGAAATGCAAAAAGCATATATGGAAGCTATGTTGAAGTATGACATAGTCTTTGGAATAGGTCCTGCAGGAACTGGGAAAACTTATCTTGCAATGGCTATGGCAATTCACTTTTTACTAACAAGACAAGTCTCCAGAATAGTTCTTGTAAGGCCTGCTGTTGAGGCAGGAGAAAAATTAGGATTTCTTCCAGGTGCTATAGAGGAAAAAGTGAGCCCATATCTTAGACCGCTTTATGACGCACTCTATGATATGCTTGACCTGGACAGAGCTTCCAAACTTATTGAAAAGGGAGCTATTGAGATTGCACCCCTTGCATTTATGAGAGGTAGAACTCTCAATGATGCCTTTATAATCCTTGATGAAGCTCAGAATACAACAACAGAGCAGATGAAAATGTATTTGACAAGACTTGGTTTTGGTTCAAAAACAGTTATTACCGGAGATATTACACAGATAGACCTTCCACCTCAAAAAATATCAGGGCTAGTTGAAGCTTTAAAAATTCTTAAAGATGTACAAGGAATAAAAATTATTTATTTCACTGAAAAAGATGTAGTAAGACATAGACTTGTTCAGGAGATTATAAAAGCCTATGAAAAACATGAAAGACAACCCCCAACTTAAGCCTACTACTCCAGATAGGTCTTATCTAAGAAAATTTATTGAAAAATTCAAAACACATCAAAATGGAAAAGAAAGAAAAATACTTATTGAAAGAGAGACTTTACCTTATCTTATAATTTTATCACTTTTAAATGCCTTCTTGCTTCATGATTTTAAATCTGGCATATCTTCATTCTTTGGAAGTTTTATTGTTATTTTTCTTCTTCTTATATTTTTCTATAGAGATTTAAAAAGGTACAAACCAGCCTATCTTAAAAAGAAAAAAATGATGGCTTTGCTTGCAAGCCTTATAGTTTTCACACTGATTATTTCAAGAGGATTTGAACATATATTTTTAGTGTTTTCTAAAGGATTAGGAGTTGAAAGCATAGTTATGCACACATTTGGAATACCTCTTGCCCTAGGACCTGTAATTGTAGTATTAATATTTGACTTTCATACCGCTATAACATTTTCTTTAATTCTTAGCCTTATGGCTGGTATATGGTTAAAAACCTCTCTAATACCTCTTTATGTTTTTATCGGATGCCTTATCGGTGCATTCAGCCTTCTTAAATGTAAAAAAAGGACTGATATCATAAATGCAGGAATATATATAGCATTGGCAAATATATTTAGTTCAAGTGCTATTCTTCTTATAATGGGATTTTTTGATTTACATTCACTATATTTTGCCGTTGTTTTTTCAGTTATAAATGGATTTACAGTATCAGCATTGTGTTTTTTGTGTTTACCTGCTATAGAAAGATTGTTTAATGTAACAACCCCTGTAAGCCTTGTAGAATTGCTTGATATTGACCATCCATTGATGAAGCAACTTTCAGTTGAAGCACCTGGAACTTATCATCATAGCATGATAGTAGGAAGTCTTGCAGAAGCTGCTTCAGAAGTAGTTGGAGTTAACCCTTTGCTTGCAAAAGTTGCTTCTTATTATCATGATATAGGCAAAATAAGAATGCCAGAGTATTTTGTTGAAAATCAGACAGGTTGTATAAGTAAGCATGAAAAGCTTAATCCTCATTTAAGCAGTATGATTATAATTGCTCATGTAAAAGACGGAGTTGAACTTGCGGAAGAATTCAATCTGCCTGAAATAGTTAAAGATGTAATTCAACAACATCATGGAACCACGCTTGTTACATATTTTTATCAAAAAGCTTTAAAGGAAATGGAAACTCCTCCATCTGAACAGGATTACAGATATCCGGGTCCAAAACCACAAACAAAGCTTGCAGCACTTATTATGCTTGCAGATGCTGTAGAAGCTGCATCAAGAACTCTTGATGATCCAACACCAGCAAGAATTTCAGGACTTGTAGATAAAATAATTAAAAATATCTTTCTTGATGGACAACTTGATGAATGTGAAATCACTCTAAAAGATTTAAGTGAGATAAAAAAGAAGTTTGAATACATTCTCGCAGGAATATTTCACAGAAGAATTTCCTATCCAGAACCTGCAAAGGAAAAAATAGTATGAGAATTTCTATTGAAGTTATCAATAGACAGAGAAAAATTAAAGTTGCATCAAAAAAAGTAATAAGCAGAATAAAAAAAATAGTTAGTTTTTTATATGAAACCAAAGATCAAAAACTATCTAAAATAATCATTAAAAATCCAGCCTTTCTGTTAATATCTGTAATATTTGTTGGAGACAAAAAGATGAAAGAACTCAATTCTAAATACAGAGGCAAAAATTCTGTTACTGATATTTTATCTTTCCCCTATTTAGAAAACGAACCTTCTGGCAATTTATTTCTTGGCGAAATTATTATTAATCCTAAAAAAGTTTTCTCACAAGCAAAGCAATATAATAAAACATTCTGGCAAGAACTTGATAGAATTTTAGCACATGGTATCCTTCATCTCCTTGGCTATGACCATGAAGTATCTGACAGCGAAGCAAGAAAAATGCGTAAATTAGAGCAAAAGATTCTATCTAATCTAAAGCCCTAATTCTTCAGGTGTTCCAATTCTCCCAAGCACTCCGCTTGTAGCAGCAACTGCTGGATTGCTGAGATATACTTCACTCTCAGGATGTCCCATTCTGCCAACAAAGTTTCTGTTAGTTGTTGCAACAGCTCTTTCGCCTTTTGCAAGAATGCCCATATGTCCTCCAAGGCATGGACCACAGGTAGGTGGAGAAACTACTGCCTGGGCATCTATGAATATTTCAATTAAACCTTCTTTTAATGCTTGCATATAGATTTTTTGTGTTGCTGGGATGATTATCATTCTTACTTCAGGATGCACCTTTCTGCCCTTCAAAACCATTGCTGCTTCTCTTAAGTCTTCAAGCCTTCCATTGGTGCATGAACCTATTACCACCTGGTCTATTTTTATATGAGAAAGCTCATTTGCAGGTTTGACATTAGAAGGAAGATGAGGGCAGGCAACCACTGGAGGAATTCTTGAACAGTCATATTCTTTTATTTCAAAGTATTTTGCATCTTGGTCTGAATTATAGATTTTATAAGGTCTTTTTGCACGTAGTTTGACATATTCCTCTGTAATCTTGTCAGGAACAATTATACCGGCTTTTGCTCCCGCCTCAATTGCCATATTACACATACTAAATCTTCCGCTCATTGGCATATTGTCAATTACTTCTCCTATAAATTCCATTGCCATATAGGAGGCTCCGTCAACTCCAATATCACCAATTGTATATAAGATTAAGTCTTTCCCACTAACCCATTTTTGAAGTTTCCCGTAATATATAAATTTTATTGTCTCAGGAACTTTAAACCAGCATTCACCTGTTGCCATTGCTATTGCCGCATCCGTAGAGCCCACGCCAGTTGCAAAGGCACCTAAAGCACCATAGGTGCATGTGTGACTATCTGCTCCGATTACAAGGTCACCAGGAAGAACTATGCCTTCTTCTGGAAGAAGGGCATGTTCTATTCCTACTCTGCCAATTTCAAAATAGTGTTTGATTTTATATTTTTGCGCAAATTCTCTAAGCATTTTACACTGTTCAGCAGCTTTTATATCCTTTTGAGGAGTAAAATGGTCAGGCACAAGGGCTATGCGTTCTCTATCAAACACATCTTTAACGCCAAGCTTTTCAAACTCTTTTATAGCAATTGGAGCTGTAATATCGTTGGCTAAAACTATATCTACCTTCGCATTTATTATTTCACCTGGTGTGACTTCCTTTTTACCAGCATGGGCAGCAAGAATTTTTTCGGCAATTGTCATTCCCATAAAAACCTCCGAACTCTTTATTTAAGTTAAAAGATTAGATTTTATTATTGCATAAAGATTTGAAAATAATCAAAAATATGACATGGATAAAATAATAGATAAATTGGAAAGATTATATAATTCTTTTGACTTCCAATCTACTGTAGAGAGAGACCCTATAAGATTTCCTAGGAGATATAAAAATCCTTTAGACATAGAAATAGCAGGAATAATTGCCTCTTTTTTTGCCTATGGAAATATAAAATCTTTTTGTAATTTTCTTGAAGGACTTTTTAATATCATGGGACAGCATCCTTCAGAGTTTATATTAAATTTCAACCCTTCTTCTTTAATGAAAAAATTAGAGATTAAATACAGATTCAGTAGTGTTTATGATGTTGTTGCCTTTCTTTTCATTCTTAAAAAGTTGATTCAGCAGTCTCCAATAAAATCTCTGGAATATTATTTTCAATCGGACAGTCATATTCAAAAAATTTCTAACTTTGTTCAATCAGCATTTAAGGTAAATTTGGAACCTATATATGGAAAAAATATTAAAACCAAAGGATTACTTCACTTTTTCCCAGACCCATTGAAAGGAAGTCCCTGCAAGAGAATTAATCTTTTTCTCAGATGGATGGTAAGGAAAAGGGATATTGATTTTGCTCTATGGAATACAATTAAACCATCTGAACTTATTATTCCTCTTGATGTGCATATATGGAGAGTTTCAAAAAAATTGGGCTTTACCAAAAGAAACACTCAGAGTATAAAAACTGCTATGGAAATTACCGAATATTTAAAGAAAATAGAGCCAGAAGACCCATTAAAATATGACTTTGTTCTCTGTCACGGTGATATCAATTCGTTGATATGATAACTGCCCTGAGCAGAGAAATAGACCATGATATTTGTTTTATAAGTTCTTCTTCGTTGGGCAATCTGTTTTCATTATAGCATTTGTTAGCTATTTTTATTGCTGAATTTGCTATCTCAGAGATTTCCTTTTTCAAATCTTCTTTGGAACTTAACTTTATCTGTTTTATTGCATTATCTATTTTAATGTGGATATCTGCGGATGTATTTAAATAATGGCTAAAAGCTTCATCAAATTTTATATGATATTCCCTATTAAAATAGCCCTCCTTTTCATACATTTTTCCATCACTTGCAGGTGAGTCTCCATAAGGAAAATTATGAAGAGGCTGAGAAAGGTCTCCTATATAATGGGCTATGCTAACAAGATAGTATTCATAAGCAAGAACATTGTCAGGTTTTGTTCTGTCAAGAGATTTCATTTTTTCATAAATCTGAACTATTTTCCAGTAAAGCACTCCTGCAGGATGAGGAACTGAAATTCTAAAATTTTTACCATCTACTAAAAGAAAAGCCTCTTTGATACCAAATTTATCTATATATTCAGGAGTAACTAAAGTATCAGGTGAAGCATCATGATAATGAAAAGGTGCAAGCAAATCATAGTTTTCATCTCTAATAATGTCAGGCATACATGCTGCCTCAGGAATTCTAATCCTAGCTTTTTTTGCAATATAGGCATGGGTTTTACAATCCCATGCATGGGAGATGGAAATAGGAAAAAAGAGGATGAGGAAAACTATGAAATATTTTAATTTTTCTCTCATCCTCATTAGTTAAACCTCTCCTATAGTTTATACTGAAGCTGCCATCTTATGAAAGTGGCATTTTTAGCATCTTTATAAAAATCACCAGGTTCAAAATACTCAATCTGAAGCATTCCATCAAGATTTTTATTGAATTTATAGTTTCCTATAACTGCCCAGAGGTCACCTCTGTTTTTGCCATTATATGAAAACATATTTTGATACGTTGAATTTATGCTACTGCTTTGAATTTGCTCATCAGCCCATAAATGCTGATAAGACAATTTTATATCAGCATTCTTAAATGGATAAATTTTTAAATTTGCTACCAATGCTTTCATGTTTGTCCAGTACCCAGGAATTGGACCACCTTTACCTGAAGTTTCAGGAATTAAGGTATAGATCAAAAGCTCATTCCACTGCGGTGCTCTTGAAAATAAAGGATTAAATCCTTCATCCTTATCGTTAGAAACTGTTTTATCGCCCGATAGATATACATAACCTACTTCTACGTTTGGTGTAAGTGGCGAGTTTTTAAAACTATAACCTGCAAAAGCATATCCTCCAACTCCTCTTATTTTCTTTCCACCATCATCATATTTTCCTATCTGTCGGGCTATTTCGCCTCTTAGCGTAAAGTCATTTACTTTGAAAACTGTTCTTATACCGAAGGTATTGATATATTTTTCATCAATTCCAATATACTCCTCTTCTTTTTTATAGATGTAGTAAGGTTCTATATTCAACCATTCAAATATTTTATTCCTTCCATAGACCCAGAATCCCCTCTCATTTGAAGCAGTAAGCCTTTTTTTATGCTCTATATATGTACGATCTGCGGAGCCACTATCGTAATATGCTGGATGAAGGCTCGGCAGATATTGGTCTGTTTTAGGGTCTGAGACATACACAATATCAACAGATTGTCCCTTAGCAATCAAAACCGTAGCCTTTAATGCATTAAAATAAAAGGTTCTTGAACCATCACCTGGCGTGCCATCAAGAATTAGAAATCCTTCTCCATACATGTCTTTACCAAGAAAATCCTGCCTACCTATACGGAAATTTATTGGTATATCAAATGGTTTTTTAATATCAATATATAAATTATCAATCAGCACCTCATCCTGGTCAAGATTTTTAAAATTTGTTCTATTGTCAAGGGGTAATTCATAAGGACCATCATAATATTTTGGCTCAGTCGCTATTCTTGCATAGGCACTTAAATTATCATTGAACTTTACATTGTCCCATAGCTGAATTCTTAGTCTGAAAAAGTTTCTGTCAGGTTGAGCATCACGAGCTGTTCCGAGAGAGACTACATTATCCCAGATTTCCTGCCTTAGTCTTACAGAAGCACCTGGTTCATTCTCAATAGCAAAGGAAACAGAAAAAAAACTAATAAAAAAGCCGAAAAATAATAGAAACCTGAAGAGTTGCTTCATACCCACCTCCAAAAATTTTAAAAAATGAAAAGAATTATACCATATATCAAAAAATTTTTTTACCAATTTTTTCTTATTTGTTGTAAAATTTAAAAAACATTCCTTAGGAGGTGTTCCATGAGAGAAGAAGAAATCATTGAAGTTCTAAAAAGAGAAAATGAAGAATTTCGCAAGCTTTATGAAGAACACAGGCACCTTGATAGCCTTCTTGATGAAATGAACAAAAAACCTTATTTAACTCCTGAAGAAGAAGTTGAGAAAAAAAGAATGCAGAAAGAGAAACTTTATAAGAAAGATAAAATGGCTGAAATCATAAGACAATACAAAACTAAGCTCTCAAAGGAGGCAACTAAGTGAGAAGCGACAGCATTAAAAAAGGTCTTGAAAGAACTCCTCACAGGGCTCTTCTTTTCGCAACAGGAATTCCAAAATCCGAAATGAATAAACCATTCATAGGGGTGGCTACGAGTTTTACAGATATAATACCCGGACATATTTCAATGAAAGAACTTGAGAGATTTATAGAAAAAGGAATCCATACCGGAGGAGGCTATCCATTTTTCTTTGGTATTCCCGGTATTTGTGATGGAATAGCAATGGGACATAAAGGAATGAAGTATTCTTTACCATCAAGAGAATTAATCGCAGATATAATTGAATGCATTGTTGAGGCACATCAGTTTGATGGAATTGTTCTTCTTACGAACTGTGATAAAATTACTCCGGGAATGCTTATGGCTGCAGCAAGGCTTGATATCCCTGCAATTGTACTTACAGCAGGTCCGATGCTCGCAGGGTACTACAAGGGGCAGAGAAGAAATCTTACTTCTGATACCTTTGAAGCTATTGGAAAATTCAAAAAAGGAGTTTTAACAGAAAAAGACCTTGAAGCACTTGAACTTTGTGCCTGTCCTGGAGCAGGCTCCTGTCAGGGAATGTATACTGCAAATACAATGGCATGTGTTACTGAAGCTCTTGGTATGAGTTTGCCAGGAACTGCTGCAACTCCTGCTGTTATGTCTGAAAAAAGAAGACTCGCCTTTGAAACAGGAGTAAAGATTGTTGAACTTGTTAGAAAAAAAATCAATGCACGTCAGATACTTACAAAAGAAGCTTTTTATAATGCTATCGCAGTTGATATGGCACTTGGTGGCTCTACAAATACCGTGCTTCACATAAAGGCAATTGCCAATGAAGCAGGCATAAATCTTCCACTTGAAGTATTTGATGAAATAAGCAGAAAAACGCCACATCTTGTGAATATAATTCCTTCAGGTGAACACTACATGGAAGACCTTTATAAAGCTGGAGGAATCCCAGCGGTTCTTAAAAGACTTAAAGATAAAATTTATTCAAATCCGACAGTTTCAGGTATTGATATAAAAGAAATTGCTCAAAAAGCAGAAATTTACGATGAAAATGTAATTCGTTCAATCAAAAAAGCTTATCACAAAGAAGGAGGAGTTGCTATCCTTAAAGGAAATCTTGCACCAGATGGAGCTGTTGTAAAGCAAACTGCTGTTTCTTCAAAAATGCTTAAATTTGAAGGAATTGCCAGATGCTTTGATTCTGAAGAAAATGCTATGAAAGCAATTCTTGATGGAAAAATTAAAGAAGGTGATGTAATCATAATAAGATATGAAGGACCTTCTGGCGGTCCTGGCATGAGAGAAATGCTTTCTCCAACAAGCGCAATCACAGGAATGGGACTTAATGAATCCGTTGCCTTGATTACAGATGGAAGATTTTCAGGTGGTACCAGAGGACCATGCATTGGACATGTATCACCAGAAGCAGCTCGTGGTGGTCCGATTGCTATTGTTAAAGATGGTGATAAAATTCTTATTGATATACCAAAAAGGAAAATTGAAATTCTTATTTCAGAAAGCGAAATTAAAAAGAGGCTTAAAAACTGGAAACCTCCAAAACAAAAAATAGAAAAAGGATATCTTCTGAGATATGCTCGTAATGTTAGTTCAGCTGACAAAGGTGCAATACTTGAATAAAGTTTGATTTTTTTTGTATCTTAAATAAAGCCGGAGTGGCGGAACTGGTAGACGCAAGGGACTTAAAATCCCTCGGAGGGTTCCCTCCGTACGAGTTCGAGTCTCGTCTCCGGCATTATTTTTATTTTGGAGGGCATAATGATTAAAAAGGCTGTCCTTCCTGTAGCAGGGCTTGGAACAAGATTTCTTCCCGCAACAAAGGCTTCACCGAAAGAAATGCTTCCTATAATAGATAAACCGCTTATTCAATATGCGGTTGAGGAAGCAGTAAAAGCAGGAATTGAAGAATTTTTATTTATCACAGGTAAACATAAAAGAGCTATTGAAGACCATTTTGACAAAGCTTATGAATTGGAAGAAAGACTCAAAACTGCTGGAAAGTATGAACTTTTAGACAAAATAAACTGTTTTGAAAATCTCAATTTTGCATATATTAGACAGAAAGAACCTAAAGGACTTGGAGATGCTATCCTCTGTGCTAAACCATTTGTCAAAGATGAAGCTTTTATAGTAATTCTCAGTGATGATTTAATAGACCCTGAATACTCTATTTTGAATGAAATGATGAAAATTTATGAAGCAAAAAAAGCTCCTGTAATAGCTCTTGAGGAAGTTCCTCTAAGTGAAGTTTCAAGATATGGCATAGTTTCTGGAAAAACAGTTAATGGTTATTACATTATTGACGACTTAGTAGAAAAGCCCGAAGCATCTTTTAGTCCTTCACGACTTGCAATAATTGGCAGATATATATTAACTCCTCAGATATTCAAATATCTTGAAAATCTTCAACCAGGTAAAAGCGGAGAAATTCAATTAACCGATGCTTTAAAATCGCTTTTAGAGGAAACTGCAATATATGGATATATTCTTAAGGGTAAAAGATACGATGCAGGAGAAAAGCTTGGCTATTTAAAAACAATAGTTGAATTTGCCTTGAAAGACAGGGAAATTTCTTCTGAGTTTGTAAAATTTCTACAGGAAAAACTCTCAAACTTTTACATCAACTAAAAAATCTTTTTTAAAAATATCAAAAATTTAGAAAAAACTGTTAAAATTAAACTAAAGATTGAAAAATTTTTTCAGGGGGCAAAAATGGATGAAATAAAAAAGGAAGATAAAGAACAAACCAATGAAAAACAAGAAAATAAAGAAATAGAAATACCAGAACAGCTTCCAATTCTGGCTGTAAGAGACATAGTTATTTTCCCTTACATGATAATTCCGCTATTTGTTGGAAGAGATATTTCTGTTAAAGCTGTTGAACATTCCTTAAATACTAACAGACTCATTCTTTTACTTACTCAGAAAGATTTCAATATAGAAACTCCCGAACCTCAAGACCTTTACAATATAGGGACAGTTTGCATGATTATGAGAATGCTGAGATTGCCTGATGGAAGGCTTAAAATACTTGTTCAAGGACTTTCAAAAGCAAAGGCATTAGAGTTTTCACAGTTTGAAGGTTTTTATCTTGCAAAAATAGAAAAAATTGAAGATATTCAACTAAAAGAATTTACTCTTGAACATGAAGCATTGGTAAGAACAGTAAAAGAGCAACTTGAAAAGGCAATTTCACTTGGGAAAAATATACCACCTGATGCAATGGTGATAATTGAAAATATTGATGAGCCGGGAAGGCTTGCTGACCTTATTGCTTCTAATCTCGGATTAAAAAGCTCTGAAGCACAGCAAATTCTTGAAATTACAGATCCTTTTGAAAGGTTAAATAAAATAAGAGAAATTCTTAATAGGGAAATTCAGTTGCTCACAATCCAGCAAAAAATTAAAAAAGAGGCAAGAGATGAAATAGATAAAACACAGAGAGAGTATTTTCTGAGAGAGCAGCTTAAAGCTATTCAGAAAGAGCTTGGAGACATTGATGAAAAAGCAGAAGAGATAAACGAATTTAGAAAAAAAATTGAAGAAGCAAAAATGCCTCAAAAAGTAAAAGAAGAAGCCGAAAAACAACTTAAAAGACTTGAAAGAATGCACCCTGAGGCAGCTGAATCAGCAGTTGTCAGAACATATCTTGAATGGTTGACTGAACTGCCATGGTCCCGTTCAACAGAAGATAGACTTGATATAAAAGCAGCTAAAGAAGTCCTCGACAAAGACCACTATGATCTTGAAAAAGTCAAAGAAAGAATACTTGAATATCTGAGTGTAAGAAAATTAAAGGAAAAAATGAAGGGACCAATTCTCTGCTTTATTGGTCCTCCAGGGGTTGGCAAAACCTCCTTAGGCCGCTCTATTGCAAAAGCTCTTGGTAGAGAATTTGTGAGAATATCTCTTGGAGGAGTAAGAGATGAAGCAGAAATTAGAGGACACAGAAGAACATATGTTGGAGCACTTCCTGGCAGAATAATTCAGGGTATAAGACAGGCAGGAACAAATAATCCTGTATTTATGCTTGATGAAATAGACAAACTTGGAATGGATTTCAGAGGTGATCCTTCTTCTGCACTTTTGGAAGTCCTTGACCCTGAGCAAAATAACAGTTTTGTTGACCATTACCTTGCTGTTCCATTTGATTTAAGCAATGTTATGTTTGTATGCACTGGTAATATTGCTGATACCATTCCTTCAGCTCTAAGAGATAGAATGGAAATAATATATCTTTCAGGATACACTGAAGAAGAAAAGCTTCAGATTGCAAAAAAATATCTAATTCCAAAACAACTTGAAGAACACGGGCTTAATTATTCAATTATGAAGATTAGCGATAAAGCCATAAAATATATAATTACTCATTACACAAGGGAAGCAGGAGTAAGAAATCTTGAAAGAGAAATAGCTAATCTATGTAGAAAAGTAGCTAAATTTATTGCGGAGGGAAAAAAGAAAAAATTTTATATTACCCCCCAAAAAGTTTCTAAATTTATTGGTGCTCCTAAATATCTTCCAGAGGAAGAACTTAAAAAAGAAGAGGTCGGAGTTGCCACAGGTCTTGCTTGGACTGAAGCTGGCGGCGATGTAATATATGTTGAAGCAACTATCATGAAAGGGAAAGGAAATCTCATTCTTACGGGACAACTCGGTGAGGTTATGAAAGAGTCTGCACAAGCTGCTTTAAGCTATGTAAAATCAAAGGCTAAAGAACTAAAAATTGATGAAAAACTCTTCAGTACAATGGATTTACATATACATGTTCCTGCAGGTGCTATTCCTAAGGATGGTCCTTCAGCAGGAATAACAATGGCATCAGCAATTGCCTCTGTTTTCACAGGAAAACCTTTGAGAAAAGATGTTGCAATGACAGGAGAGATTACTTTAAGAGGAAGGGTTCTACCAATTGGAGGACTTAAAGAAAAAGTGCTTGCTGCAAAAAGAATGGGTATAAAAACAGTTATCATACCTAAAAGAAATAAAAAAGACCTTGAGGAATTACCGAAATATGTAAAGGAAGGAATGAAATTTATCCTTGCAGAATCAATGGATCAGGTTTTAAAACACATATTCTCAAAAATAAAAACAAAGATTGACAAAAAGCAAGTTGTAACTGTCTAATTGTATTTATGAAAAAAGATGAACTTACCCTTGTAAAAGAAATAAGAGATAGATTTTCATTGCCTGAAGATATTGGGATCGGAATAGGAGATGATGCAGCAGTTTTAAATCTTAAAAGGTCTGCGATTCTTACTACTGATTTAATGATTGAGGATGTTCATTTTGAGCTGAGCTATACATCTTTTTATCATCTTGGATTCAAGATTGTTTCTGTAAATGTGAGTGATATCTATGCAATGGGTGGAGATTTTAAGGGTTTTTTATTTTCTGCAGGAGTTCCAGAAACTGTATCGGACCAAGATTTTAAGGAATTATTTGATGGAATTGAAGATGCATTAAAACATTATGGTGGATTTTTAATTGGTGGTGACCTCTCAAGAAGTAAAAATATAGTTCTTTCAGGCTTTGCAGTTGGAGAGGCTGAAAAACCTATTTTAAGGAAAGGTGCACAGGCAGGCGATTTAATTTTCATAACGTCTTACCTTGGTCTTTCATCAGCTGGTTTAAATCTTCTAAACAATCTTTCTGATGATGAAAAAAGATTTATAAAATCAATTAGAAATTTCAAAAATTGCAAGGAATATCCTGATAGACTCTTAAAATTTAAGGGCATCAATGAAATTTTAGAGAGACACCTTATGCCTATTGCAAGAAAACCTGATAAATTCAAACATATTGCAAAGGCTATGATGGATATAAGTGATGGATTGCTTATTGATTTACATAGACTTTGTGAGGAAAATAAGGTTGGAGCAGAAATTTATTTAGATCAACTTCCTATTCATCCAGCGATTACAAAAATTGCAGATTATTTAAATATTGAACCTATGAACCCCATACTCTCTGGTGGTGAGGATTATGAGCTTCTTGTTATATCTGATAGGCAGGATGCTAAAGAGTTTGGTTTGATTCCCGTGGGAAGAATAGTTGAAGAAAAAGGTATATATCTGATAGATCCTCAGAGAGGCAAAATTCCTACAAAACCAGAAGGTTGGCAGCATTTTCAATAATGAAAAATTTTACAGTAATCACTCTCGGATGTCCTAAAAACACTGTAGACTCACGCCATTTAATTGATGCATTAACAAAAGAAGGATTTTATTATGTGGAGGAGTTTAAAAAAGCAGATTTTGTTTTCATAAATACCTGCTGTTTTATAAATGATGCAAAAGAAGAATCAATTGATGAAATTTTAACAGCAGCAAAGTTTAAAATTGACAGAAAACTTATTGTTTTTGGGTGTCTTTCAAAAAGATATGGAAAAGAATTGGAAAAAGAGATACCTGAAATTGATGCAGTTTTTGGTGTTGACGAAAAGGATAAAATAATAGACTATATTAAACAATTCAGCAAAAACTCTAATTTTATATCTCAAAATTTTCAATATACTGTAGAACCACCAAGCTATAGATATATAAAAATTGCTGAGGGATGTAGCAGAAGATGCAGTTTCTGTATAATTCCAGATGTTCGTGGTCCTTTTAGAAGTTTAAATCCTGAAGACATACTTAAAGAAGTAGAGAATTTTGTTCATTCAGGGATAAAAGAGTTTATTTTGGTTGCTCAGGATATCACACAGTATGGTAAAGATTTGAAAGGATATACTTTGAAAAGACTGCTTAAAGATTTATGTTCTATAAGCGGAGATTTCTGGATAAGGCTTCTTTATCTTTATCCATCTGATATTGATGAAAATTTAATAGAAACAATTGCTGATGAAGAAAAAATCGTCAAATATCTTGATATTCCTATGCAACACAGTGAAGAAAGAATTCTCCGATTAATGGGAAGGAGAGGAACAAAAAAGGAGTATCTAAAAAAGATAAAACAAATTAGACAAGCAATACCGGAAGTTACCTTAAGAAGCACTTTTATTGTTGGATTTCCTACAGAAACAGAAGAAGAGTTTCAAAGACTTGTTGACTTTATAGAAGAAGTTCAGTTTGACAGGCTTGGAGTATTTAAATACTCAAAAGAGGAAGGAACTAAGGCTTATAGTTTAAAGGGACAGATTCCTGAAAATGTTAAAAATAGAAGATATAATGAGATTATGGCAAGACAGGCAGTTATATCTCTTGAAAAAAACCGAGCACTTATTGGGAAAAAATATGAGGCATTGATAGATTATATTGATGCTGATATTGCAATAGCAAGGCTTTATTGTCATGCTCCAGAAATAGATGGTGTGGTAATATTAGAAAATACAGCAGATTTGAAAGCAGGAGAAAAAGTAACTATACTTATAACTGAAGGCTATGAATACGATGTGAAAGGAGTTATTGTTTAGTGAAAAAATATTTAATTCCTTTGATTCTTTTTATTATGACTATTTTTACAACTCTTTTTGCAGGAGCACTTCAGCAGGGGATTAATCTGTTTAAAGAGCCAATGAGGCTATGGGAAGGTTATCCATTTTCAATAAGTATAATGACAATTTTACTTGGACATGAGATGGGTCATTACTTTGCATCAAAAGCTCACAGAACAAAAGCAACATTGCCATATTTTATTCCTGCTCCTTCAATAATAGGAACTTTCGGAGCTTTTATAAAGATGAAATCACCTATTCTTACAAGAAAAGCACTTATTGACATAGGAGCAACAGGTCCGATAGTAGGCTTTATTTTATCTCTAATTGCTTGCATCATAGGGCTTAAAATGTCAAAAATCATTCCTTTAACTTATGGAGAAGATATGTTCATGCTTGGAGACTCTATTCTTTTTTCTTTACTTGTTAAGTTTACTCTTGGCAATATTCCGGCAGGTCAGGATGTTCTTCTTCATTCTGTTGCCTTTGCTGGATGGATAGGACTATTTGTAACTTCAATGAATCTTTTACCTGTAGGACAACTTGACGGCGGTCATATTGCATATGCATTATTTGGAAAATGGCATTTCTATATCTCACGAACAATGCTTTTTTTTATCGCTGCTTTAGGAGTCTTTTACTGGTATGGATGGCTTGTATGGGCATTATTGCTTGTCTTTTTAGGTGTAGACCATCCACCTATATTAGTATGGGAAAGTAGATTATCATTAAGTAGAAGAATTGTAGGAATATTGTCTTTTATTATTTTCCTATTGACCTTTACTCCTACACCTTTCAACTTTTAGTTTATGCAAACCTATATTGATTATAGAAAAGCTCAGAAACCTCTTAATCTTGATAACTTTATAGTTGAAATCGGTTTTGGTTCAGGGGATTTTTTAATCGCACTTGCTGAGAGAAACAGAGAGGAGATATTTTTCGGAATTGAAAAATCATGGATACCTGTTAACAAACTTTTAAAAAAATGTAAACTCAGAGAAATCAATAATATTTATTGTACACGGCTTGATGCTTACTGGGCATTTCAGCTTTTGTTCAAAGACAAAAGCGTGAAAATGATAATAATGAACTATCCAGACCCTTGGTTTAAAAAATCTCATGTTGAAAAAAGACTTACAAAAAGAGAGAATCTTTTTATTTATGCAAAAAAACTCATTCCCAATGGTGAAATTAAGATAAGAACAGATGATTATCCCTTTGTTGAGTTTACCTTACAAGAGAGTAATTTTCTGAAATGCTTTTCCACCAGTATTTCAAATCCCTCTATCAATGAGCCCTTAACAAAATATGAAAAAAAATGGCTTTCAATGGGCAAAAGTATATGGGATATTGTTCTTAAAAAAGAAAAAGAAC
Organism: Thermodesulfovibrio sp. Kuro-1; assembly: GCF_006538445.1. Lineage (NCBI taxonomy): Bacteria > Pseudomonadati > Nitrospirota > Thermodesulfovibrionia > Thermodesulfovibrionales > Thermodesulfovibrionaceae > Thermodesulfovibrio > Thermodesulfovibrio sp. Kuro-1. The sequence continues at coordinate 107,109 of NZ_BJKS01000004.1, forward strand.
CAGCACTTATAGAAGTCAAAAAAATTACGGAGGTGAAGGAGTTGTTTCCTGTAAAAGTATTCAATAAAGAATTGAATATTAATGCAATATCTCATAAGGAATTTAAGATTGAAGAGGGCTTATATTTAAAGTGTTTTTCTGTATGGAAAAGAAATCAGGATTATGCTATAGAAGTAGTTCTTTCAGAAAAGGATTTTCTTCAGGCTTTTCTTATAACTGCTAAAAAGAAAGATGAATACTTTATAATAGATGTATCTCAATTCAGTGAAATTTTAAAAACTGAAGGTGTGCAGAAGACATTAAATTTTTTAGCTAATTTATTTGTGGAGGCATTATGAAGAAAAAAATTATTGTATGCGTGCAACAGGACATCAAAAACACTATTAACTGGGCATTAAAAGACCTTCCGGTTGTTTCTGCTCAATATTTTGACCATATCTATCAAGTTGAGAAACTTTTTGCAGGAGAAACAGATTTTTGTGGAATAGTAATAGATTCAAAAATTGATAATGAAAGTTCAATTCCTTTTTTGCAGACAATTAGAGACAAATCCAAAATAAAAATTCTTCTTATAATTTCAGCTGATACTCCAAAGCAGGAAATATTAAAACTTATTCAGGACAGAATGGTTGATAATGTTATTATAAGACCCTTTAATGCAAATCAAATGGTTGATGCCGTTGCAAAAATATGCGGAATAGAAAGACCATCTGAAAAACCATGGTATATGTATACAAAGCCTCAGTAATTTTGCTATAATTTTTTGCTATGGAAAATAAAATCAACTTTGAAGAAAAACTGGAAGAAGCAAATCTACTTCTTAGATATAGAGAGTTTGAAGAAGCCTGTAAAATTTATGATGAGTTATTAAATGAAAACTATCAATCTCCTGAACTCTACAATAATTATGGTCTTGCACTTTTTTATCTTGATAAATTTGATGAAGCTGTAGAAAAATTCCAAAAAGCAATTGAAATTGACACTTCTTTTGCCTTAGCTTACGCAAACATGGGGCTTGTTTATTTAAATAAGGCTGAATATGAAAAGGCAGAACAATTTTTTTTGCAAGCACTTGAAAGAGACCCTGAAAATCCTGAAACACACTATAATATTGCAGTAACATATTATAGACTAAATAAAAAAACCGACGCATTGAAACACTATGAAGCATTTCTTGGTGTTTCAGGAGATGATTACGGAAAATTAAAAGAAAGCGTTCAAAAAATTATTGCTCAGATTAAATCTATTCAAAAAGAAGAGGGTTCTCAAGTATAAATTTCTGAACTATCTCCGCAGCATTTTTAACTTCTTTAGTTATTAAAAGTTCAGTTCTATCAGTAACTATGTTGCTAATACTTCTTATCTCAGTAACAGGAATATTATAAAGTTGACCAACTTTTGCTATAGCAGCGCCTTCCATATTTTCACATATAGCACCGAATTTTTTCTCAAGAAAATTTGCTCTTTTTAGATTTCCAGTGCAGGCTGAAACAGTGAGAAATGTTCCTTTTTTATAATTTTGTAATGAAGTAGGTATATGAAGGGGAAATTCCTGATAATCCATAAAAAGAAAAGAATTTTCACCAGTTTCACAATTGATTAATAGCCCTTGATCTGCTTCTATCTCCTTTTCAGCAACGGCAATATCACCAATATCAAGTCCAGAGGATGGATACGCTCCCGCTATTCCTGAGATAATTGCTTTATTTATGGGAAAGTTTTCAAATGCAAGGATTGATGCAATTGAAGCATTTATTTTCCCGATTCCTGATATACATAAGAGTATTTCATGCTTTTGTATTTTACCCTTTATAAAAGAAACTTTTTTTAAAACAAAACTTGATTTATTCTTTAATCTATCAAAAATTATCTCACACTCAATCGGAGTTGCAAAAAACAGTGCTATCAATTTATTTTGCTCTTTCAAGAAGTGATGGGTGAAGTGTTTGTTGTATTTTTTTAATTAAAATTTTAAATCTTCGTTCCATGCTTATCATTTTTGATTTTCTAACCATATTTAACCTCCACAAAATGCTGGATTATAATAGCAAATTAAATTGATTTACTTCAATTTTTAATCTTTGTAATTCTTCTTTTGAATATCCAGAAAAAAGTTCTGAAAAAATTGTATTATTGGTTAAAAGAGGATCCAAATCATCAGGGATAACTCCTTTTTTGACAAGTTCATCCCAGTAATAAGTTCCTTTTATAGGAGAAAACTCTGTTAAATGTATTCTAACTTTTAGTTTTTTCAGAAAATCAACCCCAACTCTTACTTCATCAAGGCTTTGTTCTGGCAATCCATACATTATATAAACACCTATATCTTGAGATAAAAATCCTGCTTCCTTAAGATAAAAAACTGCTTTTTCAAGTTCTTCATTAGTTACCTTTCCACCTGTTTCAATCTGTCTTTTAATATTTACGGTCTCAAGGCTCAATCTCAATGTTTTAAATCCAGCTTTTTTCATCAATTGAGCAACATTTTTATTAATAAATCTTGCATGAAGTCCATTTGGAGTATGAAACCTCAATTGAAAGTTTCTCTTGATTATTTCTCTAAGTAAGGGCTCTAAGTGTGTTTCAGATTTATAAAGCAATGCGTCATCATAAAAAGCAAAATCTCTTACACCCATATTATAGAGTTCTTCTATTTCATTGATAACTTCTTCTATTTTTCTTTGCTCAAATGATTTATATATGAGGGAAGATGCACAATAGTGACATCTAAACGGACATCCAGTAGAAGTTAATATGGGAGCATAGGGTATTTTATTGTAAAAACCTAACTGCCACCAGAATTTAGATTGTTCTCTGACTCTTTTAAGTTTGATCCCGAAATTACTGATATTATCAATCAGTCTATCTTCTATCTGTCCTGTATATATAGAATCAGCATTTATTTTTTCCTTTGCATGTTCCTTATAAAGTGTTGCATAAATTCCTCCGATAACTATTGGAATATTAGGGAACTTTTCCCTGATGATATTTACAACTTCATTTACTCCATACCACCAATAAGCCATTATTGATGTAATTAAAATCAAATCTACATGATAAATCTCTTTTAGTTTATCTATGAACTCATCAAGACTAATTCCATATCTTTTATATTTTTTGGGAACATTTCTGAGAATATCAGGCTTTTCAACAATCTGATAACTATACTTTCCAGTTCCATATTTTTTAACTGTAAATGAGTCACAGCAGTCAATGAAAAAAAGTTTTAGATTAAATTGACTTAAAAACTCAGCAACTTTGAGTAAGCCAAGAGGTCTTGCCCAGAAATTATAGGCAGCAAAATCATAAATCCATGGATTAATGAGTAAAACTCTGTAAGTCACGACAGTTTTCTAAAAGCAACAATAAATCCTGTATGTGCCACCATTCTTAATGCAGGCCTCAGGCTTAAACCTTCTTTTTCCCACTTTCTTTCAAGAAGTTCAAATATACCAATTTTATAGAGGCGGTCATAAAATTTTTTATCAAACTCTTCCATTAAACTATAAATCTGAAGAACTGTTGTGAGATAGCAGCCAATAATGCCTCCTGGTTTCAAAACATCTATAACTTTATCAAGAAAAAGCCATGGTTCTGTAAGGTCAAGAATTACTCTGTCAAAATCCTTTTCATCTATTCCTTCAGAAATATCTTTATTTTCAAGGGTTAATTCTCCGTATGATTTGTTCTTCATAAATTTTTCAATATTTACTTTTGCTGTTTCATGGAAATCTTTTCTCTTCTCATAAGATACTATTTTCCCGCTTTCGCCCACTGCTCTTAAAAGATATAAAGTCAGTGCTCCAGAACCTGTTCCTGCTTCAAAAACTTTTGCTCCTGGAAAAATATCAAGAAGAGTTATAATTCTTGATATATCCTTCGGATAGATAATCTGAGCACCTCTTTTCATTTTAAGTATATATTCTTCAAGAGTAGGTTTAAAAACATAAAGTTTTTCTCCCATAGAAGAGAAAACTTTAAGTCCGTCATTTTTACCAATAATATCATTAAATTGCACGTATCCTTTATGAAAGGAAAAGGTGGCATCTTTTTTTAAACTAACAAGATACTTTCTACCTTTTGAATCTATGAGGAGTGCTAAATCTTCTTCTTTGAATATTGACAAACTTAACCTCCAATAAAAAAGCGGGCGACGGGATTCGAACCCGCGACCTTCAGCTTGGGAAGCTGACACTCTCCCGCTGAGTTACGCCCGCAAAGTGCTATAAATTTTTATAGCATTGTAGATTAAAATATGTCAATTAGTAAACTTCTCTGTTGATTATGTTAATTTTATTAAAATTTGGTAAGATAAAAATAAATGGAAGCTGAGTCGTTAATAAAATCAGTTTTTAATAGTCCAACGTTTGGTTCTGTATCTTTTGAGCAAGTCTTTGAGAAAATAATAGAATTTGTCAAAGAAGAACCAGACAAAAAATATAGCCTGATTGTAGGCAGTGATTCTTTCCCCGGAGAAGAGACCATATTTGTGACAGCAATAATAATTCATCGTAAAGGTTCAGGGGGTAGATATTTCTATAGAAAACTTAAATATGAAAAAATGGACAATTTAAAATTAAGAATATTTACCGAAGCCTCTTTAAGTTTGGAAATTGCTGAAGCTTTGAAAAAAAAGCTTTCTGAAAATGGTGTTTCCCGTTTACCAGTAGAGATACATCTTGATGTGGGGAAAAATGGAGCAACAAGAAGTTTGGTAAAAGAAGTCATAAAAATGATTATAGGTTCGGGTTATATAGCAGTAACTAAACCTGATTCCTTCGGAGCTTCAAAAGTAGCAGATAGACACACAAATTAAAAGCCGGGAATGGGATTTGAACCCACGACCGGTCGATTACGAATCGACTGCTCTACCGCTGAGCTATCCCGGCTTTCTTTATATTTTATCAAACTCTTGTTTAAAGTAGCGATAAGTCTCTTCATCAAAAAGGCAAAATTCTATAGTTTCAAGGGAAGTTGACTGACTCTTTAAATATTCAGCTACTGTCGTAACAAGAATCTTAGCTACCATGCTTTTTGGACATCCATAAATACCAGAGCTTATGGCAGGAAAAGAAACACTTTTCAATTGGTATTCTTCTGCTTTTCTGAGACTACTCAATACAGCACTTTTCAATTTATTCTCTTCATCTCCTTCACCCCATTTAGGTCCTACAGCATGGATAACATATTTTGTCTTCAAAGAGCCAGCAGATGTTATTGCTGCTGAGCCTGTTGGAACAAAACCTATTCTATCACTTTCTTCCTGTATTATATACCCTCCTTTTCGCACAATTGCTCCAGCAACCCCTCCTCCATGTTTAAGATAATTATTCGCAGCATTTACTATAGCATCTGTATTTCTTTCTGTTATGTCTCCAACAATTATTCTCATAATTTTATTGTTTATCTTTTTTTCATCCATAAAACACCTCCTCCTATAATATACCAAGACTGTACTGCACCCCATTTTTGAGGACACTTTTAAGTCTTCCAATTTGTAGAGCCTTATGCAACATTTCTTTTCTGCTCCATGTAGTATTTTAACTCATACTCCTCTGGTGATAAATATCCTAAAGCACTGTGCACATAAAGCCTGTTGTAACAATTCGTTATCCAATACTTTATTATTTTTCTTGCTTAATCAAGGCTTCTAAACTCATTTAGCCATATCAATTCCTCTTTTATCGTTCTTATTACCCTCTCAGTGTCAGCATTTCCCTTAGGATTGTCATAAGATGTAAATATTTGCTCTATTCCAAGCACTGCCATTTCCTTCATAAATGCTCGGCTTGTTGGTTGACTGCCATTATCACTAACAAGCTTTAATCCTCTGCCTCTTACTCCTTCTTTAAATTCAGAAACCAATCCCTTATCCAATGCAGACTTCCATTCAGCCGTCCTTCCCCTTAATGATATCTCCCAACCCACTATTTTCTTAGTATACCAGTCAAGCACCACTACTAAATATGCCCATCCAATACAAGGTATCATAAATTTGGTCATGTCAATTCCCCAGATTTCTTTCGGTCTTTGAGCTCTGGGCTTTCTCCCCTCAGCTTTCCTCTTAGCTTTATGAACTGTCTGGCTTGCAAGTAAGCTATGCTCCTTCATTATCTTGCTTACTGTCTTATGATTAATCAGAACTCCTTCCCTGTGCCTTAACCATGCTGTCACTCTCCTGTATCCCCAAAATGGATGCTCACTTTTTATAGCTTTTATTTTCTCTAATATCTCTAATTCATTTATTTTATTAGGTTTTTCAATCTCTCTGAGATTAATAAAACTATAATACCTGCTTCTTGATAATCCCAATGCTTTACAAGACTCTTTCACTGTATAGCCTTCTTTGAGTAATTGCTTAACCAATTCTATTTTCTCCCTAACAGTTCTTCTGTTTTTTTTAATATCTCTATCTGGATTGCCTGTTTCCCTATGATTCTCTGAAGCTTGTCTATCTCTGCTTTGTAAATGCTTTCATCAGCACTACCACTGTTAAGTGCTTTTTTACCACCTTCCAAAAATTTGTCTCTCCAGCGATAATAAAGTCCTTGACTTATTTTGTGTTCCCTGCAGATGTCAGCTACTGATTTGACTCCTTTAATTCCTTCCAAAACTATCGCCATTTTTTCCTCTGCTGTCCATTTCCTTTGTTTCATTTATACTGCCCCCCTATAAAGTCTTTTCTTTCTGCTTATGCAGAAAGTTTAACCTCTACTAATTGACCGTGTCCACTATTTAAGGGGTTCAGTATACCTTTCTGTCACCCTGAGGCGTAAGCCGAAGGGTCTCCTCATGAGGAGATTCCTCACTACGTTCGGAATGACAGAAAAGGCATACCTCGGAATGGCAGAAAAGATACCGCTTCTTCCGGTATGATAGACATGGGTGTTATTCCAAGCGAAGCGAGCCTTGAGTCGTAGGCGAAGGGGCTGCGAGGTATGATAACCACCTTCTATGCTAAAAAATGGCTTAACCAAAAAAGAGATTTTTGTTAAACTAAATTATTATGATAGACAACTGGCTCAGAGAAATCAAAGAAAATCCTCAAAGTAAATCTGCTGGTATGATACTTATTCATAACGGAATCGTTAGAGAAACTTCAAAGGATGGAAAACCTGTTAAGGGTATGAAACTTTCCTATGATGCTAAAAAACTCAATGAAATAATTCATGATATAAAAACAAAACAAGGTATTGTGGATGTTAGAGTATGGATAAATGAAGGAGAGCTAAAAGTTGGAGATGATATAATGATAGTGCTTGTGGCTGGGAGACTACGCACAGATGTTTTTCCAGCTTTGCAAGAACTTGTTGGAAAGATTAAAAATGAGGTTGTAAATGAAGAAGAAATTTTTTAAAGTTTTCATCATAGCTTTAATCTCTCTTTTATCCCTGTCATGTGTTGCTGAAATTGACCCAATCTCTGGCAAAAAAACCTATACTCTGCTTTCTACTAAACAAGAAATTGAGATAGGACAGAAAGTTGTTCCATCCGGGATAAACGAAAACGAAGGTTTGTATCCTGACAGAGAAGTTCAAAATTACATCAGACAACTCGGAGCAAGGATTGCGGCTGTCACTCCAAGAAAGGTGGAGTATCAGTTTTATATTGTAAACTCGCCAGAAATCAATGCTTTTGCATTGCCCGGAGGTCCTGTGTTCATTACCAGAGGAATAATACTCAAAATGGAAAGAGAAAGCGAACTGGTTGGTGTTTTAGCCCATGAACTTGGACATATAAATGCAAGGCATCATGCTAAATTTCTTGAAAAGAGTTTCGGTATGAATGCTCTTGTAAGCATTCTTGGGATAGCTTTACAAGACAGTAACTATGCCTCAGCAGTCATGACAGTCGCTCAAATTTCCGCAGGATTACTTCAATTGAAATTTAGCCGTGACCAAGAAAACGAAGCTGATGCACTGGGAGTAAGATTTGCCTATCAGTCAGGATATGATCCTTGGGGTCTTGTGACAATGTTTGAAAAATTCAAAACTCTTGAAAGGGGTATGTCTGTTGAGTGGCTAAGCACCCATCCTTTGCCAGATACAAGAATAAAAAATGTCCAACAAATGATAGCTCAGCAGTATCCAGATTCTCAAAGACTAAAACAAAATAGCAATGAGTTTAATAGAGTTCATGAAATCCTAAAATCAACTAAAGAATCCTATGATATGGTTGAGGAAGCTAAAAAATACATTAAATCACGCAATTACACTCAAGCATTAAATCTTCTTGACAGAGCAATAGCTAAATATGGGAGTAATTATGCCTATACTTACAGAGCCTTAGTAAATCTAAATTTAAAAAAATACAATGAAGCCATTTCTGATGCTGACAGAGCGATTTCCCTTGACAGTCTCTATTTTAGACCAATGTTAATAAAAGGCGTAGCTCAAAATCAAATAGGGCAGTGGAATGCGAGCATAAACACTCTTGAAAAAGCTAAGAATCTCATAAATGATAATGCAGACCTTTATTATTACTTAGGAGTAAACTATCAGGCAGTAGGTAACAGAACAAAGGCGATTGACAATCTTTCCACAGCACTTCAGCTTACAAACGGCAAACGTGGATGGGAAGCTGATGCTCAAAGAAGATTAAAAGCATTAAGAGGTTACTGAGGGAGCTAAAAAATGAAAAGAGCGCATCTTTTTATAAGTGGCAGAGTTCAGGGAGTTTTTTACAGAGCTTTTACAGAAGAGATTGCTCTATCTCTCAGATTAAATGGTTGGGTTAGAAATCTGAGAGATGGAAGAGTTGAAGCAGTATTTGAAGGAGAAGAAGAGAAAATCTCTATTGCTATACAACGTTGCAAAGAAGGTCCACCTCATGCCAGAGTTGACAATATTGAAATAATATGGGAAGAGCCTGAAGGTTTAAAAGGATTTGAGATAAAAAGGACTGCTTCCTGATCTAATGATGGCAGTCTTAAAAAAGTGAAGTTCAGGTTTAAGAAATCAGCAGGAATTCAATGTAGAGATAAACACTCAAATATTTCAAATTAATATCAAGATTACTTCTCATCATTATTCCCCCACCTGGAGTATTTAGAAATATTTGAAAAAATTTTTGACAGCGAGTATAATGTCTCCAAGCAAAATTTTGATGTTAAAATAAGCGAAAATGAAGTGGACAAATAATTGAAAGAAATACAAAAGGACTGGTGAAGGAGGTGTATATGAGAGAAAAATAAAAGAATAAGGAGGAGAATTAGCATGTTCAAAAAAATTGAAAACATTAAAAATCTTGGAACTTATTCAGGGTTTTCATGGAATAGCCAATTCTGTGAAGTTTTTAAAAGATATAATTTTATTTATGGTTGGAATTACTCTGGCAAAACAACTCTTTCAAGACTCTTTCATTGTTTAGAGATAAAAAAAACTCATCCAGATTACCCCCACCTTCAATTTACTATTGAAACTAATAACGGAAAAATTACAGAAAGAGATATAGAAAATAATAATCTTTCAATCAGAGTATTTAATGAAGAATTCGTTGAAGATAATTTCAAATGGAATGATGAAAATCATAGAGTAAATCCTGTCTTAATTCTTGGTAAAGAATCCATAGAATTACAACAAAAAATATCTGAAAAAGAAAAAGAAATAAAAGAAAAAGAGGAAGAGAAAAAGAAAATCGCAGAAGAAAAGAAAAGATTAGAAACCGAGTTTGAAAGATCTTTAACAAATAAAGCTTCGGAGATAAGAAAAATTCTTAATATTACTAATCAACGAGAGTTTGATAAAACCTTACTCGGAAATAAAATAAATATTTTAGGTGAGAATTACAAAAAATATATATTAAATGATAAGGATTTAGAGACTAAATTAAATACTTATAGAAATGAAAGAGAATACAAAACTATTGATAACATTACAGTTCATTTAAAAGTAAATGAATTAACCAATAGGACTAATAATGTACTGAATAAAAAAATATCCGTACAACGAGTAATACAAAAATTAAGAGATAACCCTAAGTTGAATAATTGGGTCAGAGAGGGTATTGATTTACATAAAAACGAGAAACAGTGTCAATTTTGTGGGAACAATTTACCCGCTGATCTTTTTGATAGATTAAACAAGCATTTTTCAAAAGAATTTAATGAATTAATAGACGAGATAAATCTGCTTGAGAAAGAAATAAATGAATATAAAAATAACTTACAAAAAATTGAACTTCCTGACGAAGCAAGGTTTTATGAGGAATTCCATGATAATTATAGAATAAAGAAAGAAGAGTTGAAGAAATGTATAGAATCTATCAAAGAAGAAAAGATAACTTATTTGCTTAAGAAATTAAAAGAAAAAAGAAATAAGCCATTTGATGTTATTGATAAGATATCTTTAGGAAATATTGAAGATGAGATAGATAGCATACTGAAAGAAGTAAATAATTTAATAAATCAAAATAACAAAAAAATTCAAGGACTATCTGAAGAAAAAAATAAGATTAAACAAGAATTACTTAATCACTATTCTGCATTGGCGATTCACGACTTGGATTATCTTAATAAGAAAATAGAAATAGAGAAGTTAACTAAAGAGTTAACTAATAAAAATATAGAAATGGAATTAATTACTAAAGAAATTGATAAATTTAAAAATGAAATAATTAGATCAAATATTGGAGCAGATAAAATTAATAAATATTTAAAAACTTTCTTCTCAGATGATCAGCTTTATTTAAAAGCACTGAATGATGGCACTTATCAAATTTATAGAAATGAAAATATTGCTAAAAATTTAAGTACAGGTGAGAAAAACATTATAGCTTTAATCTACTTCATAACTAAATTAGAGGAAACCAGTTTTAATATTAATGATTCAATAATATTTATTGATGATCCGGTGTCAAGTTTGGATAGTAATCATACTTTCAAAGTATATGGTTTTTTAAGCGAAAAAGTTTTGAATTGTAAACAATTATTTATTACAACCCACAATTTTGATTTTTTTAATTTAATAAAAGATTTGATTAAAAGTGATCCTGTAGGGACAATAAACAGACAAACTAAAGAGCAAAAAGAAAATTTTTATTTAATAAAGAAGGTATGCATTAATAACCAAAGATGCTCAATAATTGAAAATCTGCCTGTTATTCTGAAAAGATTTAAATCTGAATACAATTATTTATTCAGCATTCTTGAAGATTTTAAAGGATTAGAAGATAAATCAAGTTTTGAATTACTTTATCTTCTACCCAATATAGCCAGACGATTTATAGAAGCGTATTTATTTTATAAGTACCCTGATGGTAAAAAATTTAAAGATAAATGTAACAAATTTTTTACTAATTGTGAAGAAACAACAAAAAAATCTACACTCAAAGTTTTGGATGAATATTCACATGAAGAAAATCCAGAGCATATACAAAAATTCCCTGATATCAATGAAGTAGAAACTTGTGTAATAACAATTTTAACTCAATTACAGAATAAAGATAGAGAACATTATAATGCTTTGTGTGAGTCATTGATAAATTAATATTTTGCAAATTGAAATAAAATGTTATCAGGACAGATGTTGTTTAAAATTTAGGATTAAATCTTGGAGGTTTTGGTTATGACTACACGACTAATTATAGAATGTGAGGAAAAGTGTCTTCATGATTTAGAAGATATAGCCACTTTTCTTAAAGACCTTGTTTATCTTCATGATAGATTAGCGCTTCTTGCCCCTTATAATCTTGAAAACCTTAAGACATTTGAAAATATCTATGTTTCTGATTATTTTTATAGGAGATTCACTCGCCCTTTGTCAGAAGCCGATAAATTAAAGGTTTATCATATTCATTTACATTCTCCTTTATCAATTGAATTGGCTTTAGGCATTGCAATAGGGTTTCCAGCCGCTGCAAAGGCATTTGTTGAATTTATAAAAATAATTAGAGATTGGGAATATGATAAAGAAATGAAACAATTAGAAGTTATGAAATTAAAACTTGATATAGCCGAAAAAATCAAAGACTATAAAGATGAATTAGGCATTGCTAACATTGACAAAATAAGTCCTCAATTGAAAAAAGAACAAATTATTGAATTATTAGAAAAAGATGTCATAAGGCTAACACGGCATGAGGTAAAGATTAAAGAGGTGAGTATTAAAAACCCTCATAGATAATAAAAAGTTTGATTTTGAAAATTATCATGAGAATCTTCAATTTAAATGCTTGTTCAATGGGGAAAAAAGTTGTAAAATAAGGAAGGAAATTTATGAGCAAAATAGATATTAATAAAGAAATTTTAATATGGGCAATTAATAGAAGCGGGCTAAACCTGGATATTATAAAGAAAAAATTTCCCAAAATTGATAAATGGCTTAATGATGAAGATAAACCTACCATTAAGCAGGCAGAACAGCTTGCTAAGATGCTTTATATACCATTCGGAATGTTTTTCACTCGCGCTCTACCTGAAGATGAAATCACAATTCCATTTTTTAGAACAAAAGGAGAACAAAGGAAATTAAGCCCTGAACTGATTGATACAATTCACATTATTAAACAAAGACAGGATTGGATTAAAGAATACTTTTTACAAACAGGTAATGAACCCCTTGATTTTGTAGGAACGGTTAGTCTGGAAGATGACATTAACGATGTAGCAGCTAAAATCAAAAATAGATTAGGTTTAAAAGAAAATTGGGCAGCGGTTTTCAATACATGGCAACATGCATTCAATTATTTTAAAGAAGCTGTAGAAGAGATAGGTATTTTTGTAATTATTAATGGAATAGTTGGTAATAATACTCGCAGGAAACTGGATGTTCAGGAGTTCAGGGGATTTGTTATTACTGATAAACTTGCTCCGTTTGTTTTCATAAATGGACAAGATGCCAGAGCAGCACAAATTTTTACTCTTGCTCATGAATTGGTGCATGTCTGGCTTGGCAAAAGTGCTATTTTTGACTTAAGAGAGTTGCTTCCAGCAGATGATAAAACTGAACAATTTTGTGACCGTGTTGCTGCAGAATTTTTAGTTCCTCAAAATGCTATTAGGGATATATGGGAAACCTATAAGGATGATGAAGATAAATATCAGAAACTTGCAAAGCATTTCAAAGTTAGTGAATTGGTTATAGCACGCAGAGCATTAGATATAAATTTGATTAATAAAGAACAATTTTTGAATTTCTATAAATACTATTTAAATAAAGAAAGAATTAAGTATAAAGGTGGGGATTTTTATTTGGTGCAGTTACAAAGGGTGGGAAAAAAATTTGGTCAAATTGTATACCTCGCTGTTAAAGAAGGGGCTCTTTTATATAGAGAAGCCTATAAATTAACAGGATTATATGGTGAGATTTACGAGAAATTTACGAAGAAATTATTTGAAGGAAAAACTGAGTGGATAGAGAAGAAACTTACCTTTTAGATGCAAATGTATTCATAGAAGCAGCAAGACGCTATTATGCTTTTGATATTGCTCCACCTTTTTGGAAAGCATTATCAGAATTTGCTGAAAAAGGTAAATTAATCAGCATTGATAGAGTTAAAAATGAACTCCTGAGAGGTAAAGATGAGTTATCTAAATGGGCAAAGGGAAGTTTTTTTGAATGGTTTAAATCAACAGATGACGATTTTATTCTAACAAGTTATAGAAGAGTTATAGAATGGGCAGAAAATCATTCACAATTTACTCAAGAAGCCAAAAAAGAATTTTATGATGCTGAAAATGCAGATGCATGGCTTGTTGCATATGCTTTAAGTAACAGAAATATAATAGTCACACATGAAGTCTATAAACCCGATGTTAAAAAGGAGATACCTATCCCAAATATTTGTAGGGATTTTAGAATAGAATATATAGATACATTTGAGATGTTAAGAAGGTTGAATTTCAAATTTAAATAAAAAATTTCTGAAATCAGTTAAGCAACATCTCATCTGCGGAGATAAAATAGTGGAACAATACAAGAGTTGAACATATCGAATCCCTCCAAGACAGATGAAAAATTTGTAAAGAAAGACTGCTTGACTAAACTGAATATTTAAGGTTTTAATAAATGTTATGAAAATTTTGTTTAAATTTCTTATCATTACTGCTATTGTTTCTCTGCTTCTCAGTTGTGGTGGGAAAGAAGCTGTTAAAAAAGAAGAGTTTGATCCCGTTGTTTATTTAAAAAAAGCTGATGAACTTGTCAGTAAAAAAGAGTATGAAGAAGCAAGAAAGCTTCTCCTTGAAATAAAAAACAGGGAATCAGCTAAGGAATATGCACCTCTTGCCCAGCTTAAGATAGCTGATTCATATTTAAAAGAAGATGAACCTGAGCTGGCAATTACTGAATATAGAAGGTTTATAGAGCTTTACCCTGAATCTACTTATGCTCCCTATGCCCAATATAGTATTGGAATGGCATATTTTAGACAAATAGAAGGACCTGAAAGAGGTGCTGGAACAGCCCAAAAAGCACTAAATGAATTTTTAAAACTTGAAAAAATGTATCCAAGACATCCCTATGGGGATATTCTTCCTTTAAGAATTCAAAAATGTAGAAATATTATAGCAGAAGGGGAGCTTATAATTGGCAAGTTTTATCATAAAAAAGGTTCTTACACGGCTGCTATTGGAAGATTTGAAGGAATTGTTAAAAACTATCCAGATTTCAAAAATCTGGATGAAACTCTTTATTTGCTTGTAGATTCATACAAAAATCTTAATATGTTAGACAAAGCAAAGCAATATTTAAAACTTTTAAAAGAAAAATTTCCAGATAGCCAGTTTGCAAAAAAGGCAGAAGGATTCAGATTTCAATAAATGGCTAAGCTTTTCCCCATTCTTGCAGACATAAAAGGTAAAAAATGTGTTGTTATTGGTGGAGGGACTGTTGCTGAAAGAAAGATAAAAACTCTGCTTAAATACGGAGCCAACATAACATTAATAAGTCCTGAAATTAGTAACAACCTCAAAGAAATAGTTCAAAAAGGGAAAATAGATTACATAAAAACTGAATACAAAAAAGAAAACATTAAAGATGCTTTTTTAGTAATAGCTGCTACATCAAATGAAAAATTAAATGCTCAGATAACAAAAGATGCTAAATTCTTGGTAAATTGTGTTAGCGGGCAATCTAATCTGAATACTAACGGGTTACTCTATAATGTTCCAGCAATTCTCCATAAAGGAGACTTAACCATTGCTGTTTCAACTGAGTTTCCAGCATTGAGTAGAATTATAAGGGACGAAATCTCAAAATTATATGGCAGAGAATTTGCATTATATTTAAAATATCTTAAAAAACTTAGGAAGGAAATTCAGAAGACAATCCCTGATATTAAAAGAAGACAGACAATTTTTAGGAAAATTGCATCAAAGAAAATTGTGTCAATTTTGAAACAGTATGGTTTCAAAGAAGCTAAAAAGGAGATTGAAAAAATAATAGATGAGGTTTAAAGTCGCGGTTATTGGTGCAGGATATTTTGGTCAACGACATATTAAATTACTTGCTCAAATGCCTGATGTTGAGATTGTTGGTATTGCAGATAAAGATATTGTAAAAGCTAAAGAAATTGCGCAGCAGTATAACTTAAAATATTGCTCTGACTATAAAGATTTATTAAAATCAGCTCAAATATTTTTCGTTGTAACTCCAACCATTACTCATTTTGACATAGGAATAGAATTAATAAAAGAAGGGAAAGCTATTTTCATAGAAAAACCTTTAACCGAAAAACCTGTTTTTGCAGAAAAACTTCTCAATGAAGCAAGAAAAAAGAATGTAATAATTCAAGCTGGATTAATAGAAAGATACAATCCTGTAATAAAAAGCCTTATTGAGCATGTAAAAAATCCTGTTTTTATTGAGGCAGAAAGAGTGTCTCCTTTTCTTGGAAGAGCAACTGATACAGACGTTACCTATGACCTTATGATACATGATATTGATTTATTATGGATGTTACTTAAAAACTTAGGAACTTTTAAATTAAAGGATTTAAAAGTCTTCAAACAGAACATAGTAACTTCAAAGATTGATTATGCCAGTGTATGGATGGAGTTTGTTTATACTAATTGTAATGTTAAAGCACATCTTACAGCAAGTAGGATTTCTTCTATTTTCAATAGAAAAATATCCATTGTTCAGCAGAATAATGTTTTATATACAGATTTGATAAATAAAACATTAATAGAGGTTGACAATACAGGAAAAGTTACTGAAATTCTTATAAAAAATAAAGATTCTCAGCCTCTATATGAGGAAATAAGAGATTTTTTAAATTCTGTAAAACAAAAAAAGCTTTCTCAATATGCACCATCCCCTGAGGAAATAATTGAAGTGATAGAAGTAATAGATAAGATAAACGGAGGGAAATAAGATTTATGAAACCATTTATTGACCTACAGGCACAATATGGAAACATCAAAGAGGAAATACTAAAATGTATAAATGAGATCCTTGAGAGTTCTCATTATATACTGGGTGAAAATGTAAAAGCCTTTGAAGAAGAAGTTAAATCATATCTTGGAGTATCTGAAGCCATCGGAGTCGCTTCAGGAACAGACGCACTTCATTTAGCTCTCAAAGCTTTAAATATTGGAAAAGGAGATGAAGTAATAACAACTCCTTTTACTTTTTTTGCAACAGTTGAGGCTATCCTTTATGTAGGAGCAAAACCTGTTTTTGTTGATATTGAAAAGGATACTTATAATATTGACCCTGAAAAAATTGAAGAAAAAATCACACCACACACAAAAGCTATTATTCCAGTTCATATATTTGGTGCACCGGCAGATATGTTGAAAATTAAGGAAATTGCTCAAAAATATAATTTAAAAGTAATTGAAGATGCTGCACAGGCATTCGGTGCTAAGATTGGCAATAAAAAAATTGGAAGTCTTGGTGATGTTGGTTGTTTTAGCTTTTATCCAAGCAAAAATCTTGGATGTTTTGGTGATGGAGGGATGGTTGTAACAGACAATGCTGAAATAGCACAAAAAATAAGAATACTCAGAAATCACGGCTCTCCCGGCAGATATATTCATGAAACAGTTGGTTTAAACTCAAGGCTTGATGAGATTCAGGCTGGAATTTTAAGAATTAAACTCAGATACATAGAAGAATATAACGAACAGAGACGAAAAAAAGCCTCTCTCTATACAAAACTGCTAAGTGATGCTGTAATCACGCCCAAGGAAAAGGATAATAACTATCATGTATATCATCTTTATAGTATACGCTCAATTTTTAGAGATAAAATAAAAGAAACATTAGCAAACCATGACATTCCTTCAGTTGTTTACTATCCTTTACCATTACATTTACAGAAAGCTTTAAATTTTTTAGGATACAAAAAAGGAGACTTTCCTGTTTCAGAGACTGTTTCAAGAGAGATTCTGTCTTTGCCAATATATCCTGAACTTCCAGATGATGAAGTTTATGAAATATCACAAATCATATTGAGATGTCTACAAAACTCTTAATAGTTGCAGGCGAGTCATCAGGAGAACTCTACGGGTCTTTGCTTGCTTCTCATCTAAAAGAAGACTTTGAACTTATTGGTTTAGGTGGAAAACATATGTCTAAGGCAGGGATCAAGCTTATTGGAGAAGTTACTCATTCTTTTGGAGCTCTTGAAGTAGTAAGTCAATTAAGAAAAATTAAAAAAAATATGGATATTGCAATAAAAGCTTTGAAAGATGTTCAGGGAGTTATATTAATTGATTTTCCTGATTTTAATCTCAGGCTTGCAAAGAAAGCAAAAGAATCTGGCAAAAAAGTTCTTTACTATGTAAGTCCTCAAATCTGGGCATGGAGGAAGGGGAGACTAAATATTATTAAAAGAGTTGTAGATTACATGGCTGTTGTTTTACCATTTGAAGAAGAGATATATAAAAAAGCAGGTATTCCAGCTCAGTTTGTAGGTCATCCTATATTTGAAGCGATGATTGAAGAACTAAAATCTGATTCTGAAGATTTCATAATTCAAAATAAAAAATTATTGAAAGATAAATTTGGAATCAAACAGGACAATGTAATTACGCTTATGCCTGGAAGCAGACCTTCTGAAATAAAGATGAAAATGCCCCTAATGTTGAACCTGATAAACTACTTTGATAGACAAAAAACTCATTTTATAATACCAAAAGCTCCTAATGTTGAATTTAACGAAGAAACTCTTAAAAAGCTCACATCCTTTGGAAATGTTACAATTTTTAATGAACAATCCTACACAGCCCTTGCAATGAGTGATGCCGCAGTAATTACATCAGGCACATCAACTCTTCAAGCAACTTTACTAAAGGTTCCCATGATAGTTATTTACAGAGTAAATCCTTTTTCTTACATTATTGGGAAAATGTTTATTAAAGGAGTGAAACATATTGCTTTGCCAAATGTAATAGCTGATTTTATGAATGAGGGAGATACAAGAGTGACAGAGTTTATTCAAAAACTTAATGTTGTAAAAATTGTAGAGAACATTAACCTGTTACTTTATGATACTGATTATAGAAGAAAAATTATCAATTTTCTTGATAATATTAAAAGATATTTTATCAATAAAAAAGCATCAGAGAACGTTGCCGAAATATGCAAACAGCTTTTTTGATATACAATCTTTTATATTTAATTGCATTAATATTTTTTCTACCATTGGAATATTTTAAAAGACCTACCTTTTTGAGAAAAAGATGGATAAAGGAAAAATTTGGATTTTTAGAAGAAAAAGAGCAAAATTTGCCTAAAATATGGATTCATGCAGTCTCAGTTGGAGAAGTAATTGCAGTATCAAGAATGATTAGAGAACTCTCAGAACATTATAAAATAATTCTGAGCACAATTACTGATACAGGGCAAAAAGTGGCACAGGAGAGATTTAAAGATTGCAATGTAAAAGTAGTTTACATGCCTTTTGATATTTCGTGGGCTATTAAAAGATTTTTAAAACATTTTAGTCCAGTGGCTATTATTCTTACTGAAACAGAACTCTGGCCTAATTTAATAAGAATTGCAAGCAAAACTGCTCCTGTAATCCTTGTAAATGGAAGAATAAGTGACAGGTCATTTAGAGGTTACTATAAAATTAAATTTTTTATAAAACATCTACTTAAAAAACTAAGCCTTATATGTGTTCAAGAAAATTCATACAAGGAAAAATTTATAACTCTCGGTGCAGAGGAAGAAAAAATTAATGTTACAGGAAATATGAAATTTGATATTGAGCTAAAGACAATTAATTTTCCATGGGAAAATAAGATCCCCCATCCTATAATTCTTGCAGGAAGTACCCATGAACCTGAAGAGGAACTTATTTTAAATTCTTTTATAAGTCTCGGTATAAACGGAACTCTAATCATCGCACCGAGACATCCCGAGAGATTTGGTGAAATTGAAACACTGATAAATCGCAAAATTACACAATCAGTAACAAAAATTCAATTTTCAAAATTAAGTGAAATGAAATCATTCTTCAGCCCTCAGCCCTTAGCCTTAATTCTGCTTGTTGACCAGATGGGTATTCTTGGTTCACTCTACCGTATCTGTGACATTGCTGTTATAGGTGGAAGTTTTATTCCACACGGTGGACAAAATCCTCTTGAACCTTCATACTGGAAAAAACCTATAATATGCGGTCCTTATATGCATAATTTTCCATTTATTGAGGAATTCATAAAAGAAAAAGCCTGTTTAATGGCTGATAAAGACTCATTAATGAATGTAATGAGAGAACTGGTGGAGAATTATGAACTTAGACAAACAACAGGCAATAAAGCTTATCAACTTTTTTTAAATAAATCAGGCGCTACCCAAAAAACTCTTAAACTACTTAAAAAATTTATCCCTTAACAAGAGTTTCAAGCAATAAAAGTTTATCAATTTGTCCTATTACAATGAGAGTATCTCCCTCTTTAATCAAAGTCTGAGATGTAGGGTTGAATTTCATTCTTCCATCTGCTCTTTTTATTCCAAGTATAATTACTCCAATGTCTCTTCCTATTCCGCTCTGAGCAATTGTTTTTCCAATAAGAGTTGAACTGGGAGAAACTTCTATTTCCTCTATCTGAATTTCAATATGTTCAGAACGAGTGGCAAATTCAAGAAAATCAACAACTGTAGGTCTCAAAACAGTGTGAGCAATTCTTAATCCACCTATAAAATAGGGTGATACAACTTTATTTGCTCCTGCTCTTTTAAGTTTAGGTTCTGCTTCCTTATCAACTGCTCTTGCCACTATAAACATATTCGGATTAATCTCCCTTGCGCTCAAAACTACATAGAGATTTTCTGCATCAGATGGCAATACTGTAATAAGCCCAGCAGCCTTTTCAATACCTGCAGATTTTAAAACTTCGTCATGAGTGGCATCTCCTTCAACATATATAATATCTTCATCTTCAGGCAAATTAGTCTTATTTTTCTCAATAATTACAACAGGAATATTGTTGGCTTTGAGTTCTTTAACTATGATACTACCCATTCTACCGTAGCCACAAATAACATAATGCCCTGATATGTTTTCAACTTTTTTTCTCATTTTTCTCTTTTTGAAAACCTCCTTTATTTCACCTTCAATTAATATTTTTGCTCCTACTGTCAGAGTATATGTAAAAACTCCGAATCCTGTAAGTATTAAAATAATAGTGAAAATTTTGCCACTCTCATCAAGCTCTTTAACTTCTTTAAATCCCACTGTGGCAAGGGTAATTACTGTCATATAGAGTGCATCAATAAACCGCATATCCTCAATAATCATATATCCAAATGTGCCAAAAAGAAGAATACTCACAAGAAGAATGGATACAAAAACAAACTTTCTGTGAATAAGATTAACAATCGCTATATAAATTACTGGCAACATGGGCTGAAATAAATTATAGCATAATGAGTAATCATTAGAGTTATACTATTTGGAGTAAACATGCTGGAGCTAATCAAATCCTATTTTAGCGATTATGATTCTCTTAAAGAAATTGCTGAAAGATGCCTTAATACTGAAAGATGGAATGGCAATGTTCTCCTGATGTTACTTGATGTGGCAATTACATCTGTTGGAGTGAATTATTTTCAAGTAGTTGTTCCAAAAGTAAGGGAATTTGAAGAGGAGTTTGTAAAAATCGGAAAGGTCAATTCTCTGTCAGACTTAGCCAATTTTAACTATGAAGAAGCCTTTCATATATGGAGAAATGTTCGCTCATGGCAGGTTTTAAAAGAAATTGCTGGATATCTGTCAACTTTATCGGATAATGATAGAGAGGCTTTAAAAACATGGGCAAAGGGTTCTTCTCTTTCAAGCTGGAAATCGGACCCTATCGGAAAAATCAAAGGTGTTGGGCTTATTACTTATCAATACTTAAGAATGATGGGAGGCATTGATACAGTCATGCCAGATAAAATTGTAAAGAGAGTCATAAATGAAATCCTCATAAAAGCAGGTGAAAAGCCCGTATATGATGATATGGAATTCATTCATACAGTTGAGGCTCTTGCAAAACAAACAGGCTACAAAGCAGTAGAGCTATGCTTTATGACTTGGTTTAAAGATAATTCTGAAAGAATACCCCTGATGCCTTAAGTTTTAATTCTTTTCCCAACAATATAAGCTTGTCCAAGAGAGATACAGGCGTCGTTGCTGGGAGTATTTATATGATAAAAAGGTTTTATGCCGAGTTTTCTCAAAGCTTTTATGGTTTCTTTTACTAAATAGGCATTCTGAAAAACTCCACCACTCAATCCAACAGTATCAAAGCCAGATTTTGCTCTAAAATGCTCTGTGAGTTCAAGGATAATTCTTATGATTGTATTATGGAATTTCCATGAGATACGAGAGATTCCTCGCTTACGCTCGGAATGACATGAAGAGTTAACTTCAGAGCGAAAAACATCCTTCAGTATTTCTCTAATCATTTCCCTGTAGTCTATAATTAAAGTCTCTCCCTCAGGGTAGCTCATTAACTCAAAGGGATAGCAATCTCTCTCAGAAAACTCCCTACCCTGCTCTATCAAGCTTTCAAGAGCAATTGCTGCCTCTGCTTCATGGGTATTGTAGTGACATACTCCAATCAAGGAAGATACACCATCAAAAAGTCTTCCCATACCTGATGAAAGGGGGCTAAATTGAGAAAGTCTCTTTATTTTAAGTATCTGCTTAATTTTTTCTTCTGAAACCTCTTTAAAAAGAGGCAGTTTCTTTATTAAATCCATATCCTCACCGAAGGCATCATCAATTAAAGAAAGTGCTATTCTATAACATTCTTTTATAGCATTCTCACCTCCGGGAAGGCTTATGGGTTTAAGATGAGCAAGTCTCTGAAAATCCTTCAAAGTGCAGTATAAAAACTCACTTCCCCAAATTGTGCCGTCTGTTCCGTATCCTGTGCCATCAAAGGCAATTCCGAAAAGCTCATCCAGTCCATGCTCTGCCATTAAGGAAGCAATATGACAGTAATGATGCTGAAGGGCAAAAGCAGGAATGCATTTTTTTTCAGCATAATCCTTTGCCCAGCTTGTTGAAAAATACATGGGATGAAGGTCATGCCCAACTGCCGATGGCTCTGTGCGATAAACGGCTTTGAGATTGTTTAAAACCTCCTCATAAAACTCTATTGTTTCAAGATTTTCCATATCACCTATGTGCTGGCTCATTATGGCATAGTCTGACTTTATTAGCGTAAAAGTGTTTTTTAAATCCGCCCCAGCACCCAAAACCTCGGGTAACTCTTCCTTTAAAAATATTGCCTTTGGAACAAATCCTCTTGCCCTTCTTATAAAATAAATTCTGCCTTCAAGCTCTCTTACAACAGAGTCATCAACTCTCATGAATATATCTCTGTTGTGTATGAGAAAAGCATCTGCAACATTGTTGAGTTTTTCAAGAGCCTCTTCATTTTTTGTAATAATCGGTTCTTCAGAGATGTTTCCACTGGTCATAACAAGGACATCAAAGTGAGGCTGAAGACTGAAGGCTGATGACCGAAGGGCTGAGTTGTCCTTGTAAGGCTGCGTAGTATCTGTTTTACTTTCATTTCGAGGCACAAAGTGCCGAGAAATCCCCTCCTCTGTCATTCCGAGGAGTGAAAACGACGAGGAATCTCCCCCTTTAGCTGGATAATAAAACAACAAATAATGAAGCGGTGTATAGGGCAACATAAAGCCAAGATAGGCATTATTTGTTGCTAATGCCTCTGGAAGATTGCACTGGGGCTTTTTTCTTAATAGAACTATAGGACGCATGAGAGATATAAGAATTTTTCTTTCTTCATCGCTTACAAAGCAGAATTTTTCAATAGCCTCAACAGAGGGAGACATGAGTGCAAAGGGTTTATTGCTTCTTTTTTTTCTCTTCCGCAATTCTTTAACCGCATCTTCATTTCTTGCATCACAGCAGAGATGAAAACCGCCAAGTCCTCTTATTGCCAAAATCTTGCCTTCTTTTATGAGCCTAATGGCTTCCGGAATTGGATTTTCAATTTCAGTTAAAGCACTACCTTCCTTTACAAAAAGCCTTACCTGAGGACCACAAACCGGGCATGCATTGGGCTGAGCATGAAATCTTCTGTTACTTGGGTCTTTGTACTCACTTAAACATTCAGGACACATTTTAAACACAGCCATCGTTGTGTTTGGTCTATCATAGGGAACTTTCATGGTGATTGTGTATCGGGGACCGCAGTTTGTGCAGTTTATGAAGGGATAGAGATATCTCCTGTCAGTAGGGGTAAAAAGCTCTCTCAGACAGTCTTCACATATGGAGACATCTTCTGAGACATGGGTAAATCCTGTTTCGTCAATACTTTCAATGATTTCAAAGGTTTTATAATTGTTTGGTGAAAGCTCAGTTTTTTTAATTGAGTAAATCTTAGCAAGCGGAGGAGGATTATTTTGAAGTTTACTAATAAACTCTTCAACTCTTTCACCCTCAATCTCAATTGTCACACCTTTTGAGGTATTTGTAACAAAGCCTTTTAGATTAAGATGTTGTGCAAGATTATAAACAAATGGTCTGAAGCCTACTCCCTGAACAACTCCCTTGATTTCAATATGAAGGCGTTTCATGTATTAGAATAACATTAACTCTCTTACAGGTGAGAAACTTTTTCTATGAATTGGGCAGGGACCGAATTTTTTCAGGGCATTTAGATGTTCTTTTGTGCAGTATCCCTTGTGTTTATCAAAACCATACATTGGATAGGCTTCATGATACTGCCTCATTATTCTATCCCTTGTTAC
The DNA here is from genome assembly GCF_006538445.1 of Thermodesulfovibrio sp. Kuro-1. Lineage (NCBI taxonomy): Bacteria > Pseudomonadati > Nitrospirota > Thermodesulfovibrionia > Thermodesulfovibrionales > Thermodesulfovibrionaceae > Thermodesulfovibrio > Thermodesulfovibrio sp. Kuro-1. The sequence goes on from NZ_BJKS01000004.1 coordinate 131,273, forward strand.
TTTCGCTACAATGCTTGCAGAGGCTATTGAGGCGCTTTTCCGGTCTCCCTTTATTAGGGCTTTTTGGTCTACTTTTAATGCCGGTAACTCTACGGCATCTATTAATAAAAGCTCTATTTCTCTGCCGAGATTTTCAAATGCCTCCATCATTGCAAGACGAGTTGCTTCAAGAATATTAACTCTGTCAATCAGATCTACATCAACTATACCTATGCCCACAAAAGCATGATTGAGTATCTCTTGAAAAAGGCTTTCTCTTTGCTCGGAACTGAGCTCCTTTGAATCCTTTATACCTTCAATAAAAACACTATCCCTGAAACTTACGCATGCTGCGACAACAGGTCCTGCAAGACATCCTCTTCCAGCTTCATCAATTCCTGCAATTAGGCTATAACCCTGAAGCCGAAAAGACTCATCAAAGGCAAAAAGGCTCATGCCTTTTGATAGTCTGTTTTTTCTTTAACCTTTGCCTCTTTGCCCTTCTTTGTTCTCAGATAGTAGAGTTTTGCCCTTCTTACATCTCCTCTTCTTACCAGCTCAATTTTATCAATTATGGGACTATGAAGAGGAAATACACGCTCCACACCTACTCCAAAGGAGATTTTTCTTACTGTAAAGGTCTCCCTTAATCCTCCGCCTCTACGGGCAATGACAACTCCCTCAAAAACCTGAATTCTTTCTTTGTCTCCCTCTTTAACCTTTACATGAACTTTTACGGTATCACCAGGTTTAAAATCAGGAATATTAGACTTTTTAAATCTTTCCTCTATGGCTCTAATTATTAACTGGTTCATGGGCATCCTCCAGAATTTTTTTATTTATTTCAGAGCAAAGCTCCTTTAGAATTTTCATATCCTCTTGAGATAAGTTCTTCAACAAGTCAGGTCTCTTTTGAAAGGTAGTTCTCAAAGCTTCCCTTCTTCTCCAGAGAGCTATTTTTTTATGGTCTCCACTTAAAAGAATCTCAGGCACTCTCATTCCTTCAAACTCCTCAGGTCTTGTATAATGTGGATAATCCAAAAAACCTTTCATAAAAGAATCCTCTTCTGATGAAAGCTCATCTCCCAGTGCTCCGGGTAGCAATCTTACAATACTATCTATTATAACCAATGCTGGCAGTTCTCCACCACTTAAAACATAATCACCAATAGATATTTCTTCGTCAATGAAAGACTTAATTCTCTCATCAATTCCCTCATATCTTCCACAGATAAAGGTCAATACAGCCTCTTCCCTTGTAAACTCCAGAGCTAATTTTTGATTAAATCTCTTTCCCTGAGGAGAAAGTAAAATTATCTTCCTCTTCTTCCCATCGCTTTTTATGTGCTTTATGGCATTAGAAAAAGGCTCTATCTGCATAACCATGCCTGCTCCGCCACCATAGGGGTAGTCATCAACTTTTTTATGCTTATCTGTTGTAAAATCCCTTAAATTATAAACCTTCACCTGAGCAATCCCTCTGTTTAAAGCCCTTCCAACAATGCCATGCTTCAAGTAGCATTCAATAAATTCAGGAAATATGGTCAAAACTTCAAATATCATAAAAATCAAAAGAAAAGGGCGTGTAAAGCACGCCCTTTATTTAATTCACTTAATTGGACTATTCTAAGATTTCAAGGACGCATCTTTTGCCAACTTTTGTTCCAGCTGCGCCTAAGATTGTCCTCATAGCCCTTGCAGTTTTACCCTGTTTTCCGATAACCTTACCAAGATCGCTTGGAGCAACTCTGAGTTCATAAACAGTTGTTTTTTCACCCTCAATCTCAGTAACCTTAACCTCCTCTGGTTTGTCAACCAGTGACTTAGCCATTGTCTCAATGAGTGTCTTCATGCTCATGTTCTAACCTCCGTGCAAAAAGAGTAGTAAATACCCAAATGGGTATGTTAAGCAGAAACGCGTTCAATCAACTTTTTTACAGTATCCGAAGGCTGTGCACCCTTGTCAATCCAGTAATTAACCCTTTCCATATTTAGGTTAACTTCTGGCGGGTCTGTTTTAGGATTATATGTTCCAATAATCTCAATAAAAGGTCCATTCCTTCGGGCTTTTGCATCAGCCACAACAACTCTGTAGAAAGGCTTCTTTTTTGCTCCCAATCTCATTAGTCTTATTCTAACCAATTTCAACCTCCAAAAAATATTAATCCTATAACTTTTAAATATATTATATTATGTTGATTAAATGCAACTATTTATGCAAAATTTCTGATAAAGCAGAATAAATTTGCTCTGCAATTATTTCAAAATCATGCCTTCCTGAGATATCAAACCACATAATATCTTTTTCTTTTCTGAACCATGTAAATTGTCTTTTTGCATACATTTTTGTTCTTTTCTTTATAAGCCTTACTGCTTCATCAATAGAGTATAAATCTGCAAGACAACCTGCTATTTCTTTGTATCCAATTGCCTGCAAGGCAGGAAGAGGAGACAACGAAGTAGCATTTCTTTTTATCAAAGTTAAAACATTTCTAACTTCTTCAATTAAACCTGAACAAATCATTTTATCAACTCTTTCTTCAATTATTCTGTATAATTCTTTTCTTTCCCGAGTCACGCCAATTTTTATGAAATTGTAAGACAAAGGTTTGGTTAATTTCTCTTGTAATTCACTTATCTGCTTTTTTTCCTTAAAAAATACCTCCAATGCTCTGAGAATTCTTCTCAAATCAGAAGGATAGATTTTATCTGCTTTTATAGGATCAATTTCTTTCAGAAGATTATAAAGAAAACCCGGATTATCTCTTTCCTTATTCATTAACTCCATTCTTAAATTCCAATCAGCATCAGGACCTTCAAAAATTCCTTCAGTCATTGCTCTGAGATAAAGACCTGTTCCTCCAACAACCAGAGGAATCTTTTCTCTTTCAAAAATTTTTTCTATAACTTCTTTAACTATTTCAATATATGCACCTGTGCTGAAATAATCCCATGGATTAACAATATCAATCATATGATGTATGACTTCCTTTCTTTGTTCTAATGTAGGTTTTGCTGTACCAATATCCATATATTTATATATTTGCATTGAATCTGAACTTATTATCTCAGCATTTAAAAGTTTAGCAATTTTTATTGAAAGCTCGGTTTTACCTACACCTGTAGGACCTAAAAGTATAACAATTTTTCTTTTCATGATTTATTATAATAAAATCTGTTGATAAATCTTTTTAATATATTTATAATTAAAAAATGGATTTGATAGCACTACTTGGCTTAATTATAGGTATCGGTGCAGTTATTGCTGGTAATATAGCTGAAGGAGGCACAACGGCACATCTCATTCAGGCAGCTGCAGCTATTATCGTATTTGGTGGAACATTTGGAGCTGTTATTTTAAGTTTCCCGTTTAAAGATATTGTTACAGCATTTATGAGCTTAAAATTTATATTCCTGAGTAGAAAAGTTAATTTTGATGAGACTATTGATACCATCCTTGATTTATTAGTTATAGCCAGAAAAAGAGGATTATTAGCTCTTCAAGAAGAGTTGGATAGAATTGATGATTCATTTTTAAGAAGAGGTATTACTTACGTAATTGATGGAGTCTCTCCGAACATTATTAAAGAATCACTTAATCAGGAAATCTATGCATATGAAGAAATTATAAAGAGAGCTGCTAAGGTTTATGATTCTGCCGGGGGATATGCACCGACAATTGGTATTATTGGAGCTATTTTAGGACTTATTCATGTTCTTAAAAATGTTGCAGATCCATCAAAAATCGGCATAGGAATAGCAACAGCCTTTGTTGCAACTATTTACGGAGTTGGTTCAGCAAATCTTATATTTATTCCCATTGCAAAAAGAATAGTTAATAAACTTGAAGATGAAATTCTTCTTATGGAACTCATGATTGAAGGCATATTGGGCATTGAGGCAGGTATGAATCCATACTTTTTAAGAGCAAAGCTTGAGTCATTTGTCAGGGAACGTCAAAAGGAAAGAATATGAGAGTTAGAAAAAGAAACAACAATAATGAAGAGGAAAATGTACATCGCTGGCTTATATCATATTCTGATTTTTTAACTCTTTTATTCACTTTTTTTGTTGCTCTTTATGCTCTATCTTCAGTTGATGTGACAAAGGCAGAAAAAATGACAAGTTCTTTAAGAAAGGTCTTCAAGGTTATTGATGAACCTGTCTCATTTGAAGAAGATCGTAATAAAGCAATTATTGAAGACCTCAGAAAACTTTTAAATGATATTTCAGGTATAAATATAAAGTCAGATGCAAGAGGCATTGTAATAACCCTGCCTGATTCACTTCTATTCAGTTCAGGTTCTGCTGAGCTAAAGCCTGAATCCACTGACGCACTTACAAGAATTGCTGAGAAATTAAAAGAACTTCCAGGGAAAGTGGCAATAGAGGGACATACCGATAATATTCCCATTAGTTCTTCTGTTTATAAATCAAACTGGGAATTGTCAGCAGCAAGAGCGTCATCAGTACTTCATTTTTTATTACAACGAGGACTTTCTCCAGATAGATTTTTGATTGCCGGATACGGAGAATACAAACCTGTAGCTACTAATGATACTGATGAAGGAAGAGCAAAAAATAGAAGAGTTGAACTTATTATATTGAGGTAATTATAATGGGAAATATGGAAGAAACATATCAAAGAATGAGAGAGTTTTCAAGAGTGGATGCTGTTATCCCTCTTGGAGTAAGATTAATTTCTTCTGAAGAAAAACCGAGAATAAAGGCAAGAATCTCTGGAGAAATTAATTTTGCCCGTCCTCCTCTTGATGAACCAGCGGATAAAGCACTGGCAGAATGGATAAAAATGATTAATTCAAAGCTTGATTATCTTATCAATCTCTGGAGCTTTAAAGAAGAAGGTTTTTCATCTTTAGCAACAACTGAAGTAAATATAAGTGGGGGTGGAATGAGTTTTGTCTCTGATTTATCCTATAACAAAGGAGATATCCTTGAATTGAAAGCAGTTCTTGAATCACCTTCTCCTGTGGCATTATTCCTTTACGGAGAAGTTGTAAAATGTGAAATGATAAATAATGCTTACAGAGTAGCTGTAAAATTTATCAATATAGAGGAGGATATCAGAGACTACATTATAAGATTTGTTTTCCACCGCCAAAGACAGTTACTCAGACAAAAAAGGGAAATATAATGCTTGTAGTAATCGGTGGATTAGTTGTTTTAGGCAGTATAGTTGGTGGTTATCTTCTGGAAAAAGGTAACCTTTCTGTACTTTTTCAACCCGCTGAAGTTCTTATAATATTCGGTGCTGCTATAGGTGCACTTGTGATAGCCTCTCCCCCTCATGTATTAAGAGGAGTAATAAAAGGGACAATTACCACAATTACAGGCGCAAAAGGTTATTCAAAAAGAGACTATATGGATACACTACTCCTTTTAAGTGAACTTTTTACAAAAATTAGAAAAGAAGGACTTATATCAATTGAACAGGATGTAGAAGAACCAGAAAATAGCACTATCTTTTCTAAATACCCAAAGTTTCTGAAAAATCATCATGCAATGGCACTTCTCACAGATACTCTGAGGACAGTAATGACAACAACTGTTTCTCCATACGAACTTGAAAGTATTCTTGATAGTGAAATTGAAACATTGCATGAAACAGAATCAGGACCTGTAAGAAATCTTCTTACTATTGCTGATAGCCTTCCAGGACTTGGAATTGTTGCAGCAGTCTTAGGAGTTGTTTTAACAATGGGCAAAATGAAAGAACCCCCTGAAGTTATAGGACACTCTGTAGGAGCTGCACTTGTTGGAACATTTATGGGAGTGTTAATGTGCTATGGATTTGTTGGTCCGCTTGCAAAACGCCTTGAAGCAAGTGTAAATCACGAAAAGGAATATCTACAAATAATTAAGGCAGCACTTGTAGCGTTTGTGAGTGGCTCTGCTCCTCAGATTGCTGTTGAGTTTGCTCGCAGAACTATACCTCCCCATTTAAGACCTACATTCCATGAATTAGAAGAAGAAATAAGGGCTTTAAAGAGTGGCAGATAAATCCAAAACAACAATTATAGTTAAAAAAATTAAAAAAGGGCATGAAGCCCATCATGGCGGAAGTTGGAAAGTAGCCTATGCTGACTTTACAACAGCTATGATGGCTTTCTTTTTGCTTTTATGGTTACTTTCAATGCTTGATCCTGTTAAAAGAGCTGCAATTGCTGATTATTTTAGATACTTCAATCTTTTAGAATCTGGACAGTCATTTATGCAGCAGTCCTCAGCAATTCAACAAGAAGTTAAAACATCAGTTCAAGAATCAACACCATCAGAGACGCGTGCCAAAAGATTTGAAGAACAATTTAAAAAGACAATAGAGGAAAAACTTAAAGAACTAAAAGACCATATAATGATAGATACAGTTGAAGGAGGCGTGAGGATTCAGATTGTTGATCTTGAAGGTGAACCAATGTTTCCTCTTTCATCTGCTGAACCCACTGAAAAAGCTCGTGAAATTTTAAAGGTGGTTGCAGAAAACATAAAAGATGAACCAGCACGTGTGGCAGTAGAAGGACATACAGATGCTGTGCCATTCAGGGGAGGTAAAACAACAAACTGGGAACTTTCAACAGCAAGAGCATCTTCAGCAAGAAGAGAAATTGAAAGATACGGAGTTGCACCAGAAAAAATTGCAAGGGTTGTTGGTTATGCTGATACACTACCTTTAATAAAGGACGATCCCAAGGACCCAAGAAACAGAAGAATCAGCATTATACTTATGTTTGAAAAGGAAAAACAAGGGTAAGTGCATTCTTTATGACTTTAATTTCTGCTGGAGTCTTCCCAAAATAATCACCATCTATCTGAATATGAGCGTCACCTGAAATGTTTAAATTTTCAGTTTTAAAATAATCAGTATTTTTCATCTTAAGATGAAAACCAAATAATATTCCTAATATTTGAAAAATAAGCCCTATCCTGGATTTGGTTTTTGATAGAAATGTATATAAACAAGGATCTGTTAAATTTGCATCAGGTGCAATTTTAAAGTTTCCTCCATAACATGATGCTTTGCATACAACAGCACTATATGCTTTCTTGGGTTCTGAATTATTCACTATAAGTTCAGTGGGTGTATATTTAAATAATGTTTTAATACCACTTAAAATATAAGCGATTTTTCTGAGATATTTCTTTTTTTGCGGATTTACTCCAAATACAGCCATTCCGTCAAAACCAACTCCTGCCATAAGAATAAAAAGTCTTTGTTTTTGTTGATTTTCTATAATGCCAAGATGAACCCTTTGAGTTTTACCTGCAACTGCTATCTCAACTGCCTTTTCTATATTTTTCGGAATTTTTAACTCTTTTGCAAGCACTGAAGTTGTTCCCATTGGAAGAATTGCCATTGGAATCTGAGAAAAGGCAAGTCCATTTACAACTTCATTATATGTTCCATCTCCACCTGCTACAATAACAAGAATTTTGCCACTATGATTTTCCTTTATTTTTTTAGCAAAATGCTCTGCATCACCTCGCTTTTTGGTAAGAAGCGTTTCAAAGTGAATACCCCTTTGTCTGAGGATTTCCTGTGCTTTTTCTATCCTCTTTAGAGCTCCTCCTCCACCAGCAATGGGATTTCCTATAAGAAAAACTTTATCATACCTCATATTACTAACACAGGTTTTCTTTCAAGATAATTTGTTAATTTTTCAATATCACAGGGAGTTTTAACAAAAAATGCCCTTCCTCCAATAGTTTCGCCCTTATTTTTTATATTTGTTATTCTTAAATATCCTAAATCTCTTGATGCAATGTATCCTATAGTATAATCTGGATTATCAGAAATGCATAGTTCTGCAACTACTTCAGGATATGATGCGACCTTAGAGGCAATTGTAATAGCCTCAATTACTCTTTGAGGCTGCGTTGAGAGATTTTTAATTTGCCTTATAAGTTTCATTCTTTTCCTCTTATCCATATGAATTCGGGATACTCTAATGCCTCTTGTTTTATCTCTTTCCAATCGCTCTCCTGTAATTGAATCTATAAGAGTAGCTCCTCTCATTGGATATTTTTTTATTACTTCAAAGGCTGAAAATAAAGCTTTATCAGAAATACCTATGGAGCTTAGCTTTTCACTTATTAGACAAAAAGCTTCTTCTGGAGAGTTAGTGAAAAATGTATTTACAGGAAGCGCAGAGACTGTCTGAATCTCCTCATTTATTCTCTCTACTGTAATCACAACCTTATCTGGCTTGCCTTTTGAATGTTCAAAAGCTCTTTTAAAAAGTTGTTTTAAAACTCTCTCAATCTGTGAATAATCGTATATCCCCTCTGCTCCAGAGATATGTTTTTCTATATTATTTTCTTTTTTAGATGCTCTCATTCTAACTGACCACACTGTCTACCTCAAGTCCATGAGCTTCTATAAATTTTATGTCATCACTATAATGTCTACCTGTAGTTGTAAGATAATTGCCAGTCATTAAAGCATTTGCTCCAGCGATAAAAATCCAGGAAGCAAACTCTCCAAGCAAAGGTCTTCCTCCACATACCCTTATATCTTTATCAGGCAGTATAAGTCTAAATAGAATAATTATTCTTAAAGCTTCCATTGGATTGAGAGGTTTTTTACTTTCCAGAGGTGTTCCTTTAATAGGAGTAAGAAAATTGATGGGAATAGAATCTACATTCAAATTCTTTAAAAACTCTGCCATTTCCTTTCTATCATCCCATGATTCACCTATACCAAAAACTCCGCCAGAGCATATTGAAAGCCCTGTTTTATTAGCATTTTCAAGGGTTTTTACTTTATCAGAAAACTTATGAGTTGTGCATATATTACTAAAAAATCTTTCAGAAGTTTCTATATTACAATGAAGTCTTTCAAGCCCCTTGTCTCTCAAGTAGCATATCTCATCATACTCTAAAAGCCCTAAGGAAGCACAAGGATAAATGCCGATTTTTTTTATTGCTTCAATGGAATTACCAATTTTTTCTAATTCTTTTTTTGAAGGTTTTTTACCGCTAATTACTATAGAAAATCTTTTAACTCCGTATTTCTTGGCTTCCAAAGCTTTTTTTACTATTTCATCTTTTTCAAGCAAAGAATATACAGGAGAATTTGTTTTATATCTTGAAGACTGAGCGCAAAAAGCACAATCCTCTGAACAAAGACCGCTCTTGGCGTTCACAATTGCGCATAGTTCAATTTTTTTACCTTTATATTTTTCCCTTATTGAATTAGCTTGAAATATTAAAGAGTAAATATGACTGTCATCCATGTGTTCTATAAGGTCACTATAATATTCCAGAGAACTCTGTATTTCAGGTTTCAACGCTTCCTCCCTTTATTGCTTGATTATCTTTGTATATCTTAAATCTCTCAAAATAATTTTTCTGCTTTTTACTGCTATAAATGATAAAAATGCTAAAAAAGCAAGAATAAAAAGACGAGCAATAATTTTTGTAGATTCTCCAGCAGTTATTAAGTTACCAAAATCCTTTATTACCCAAAAATATAAAATAAAAGATAAAAAAACTGGAGAAATGAATGCTATTACATAAACAAATGCTCTTGGAAGCTTAATTGAAGTATTTTGAATAAGTTCATTGTAAAAATTATTTATTCCAAAGATCCATATAAAGACAATAATCTCAATTAAACCAAATATGAGAAGCATCACGCATCCTGCCCAGAAATCAAGTTCATCTATAAAATTAGGCATAAAAGCAGAAAAGTGAGCTCCTGTTATCACTAAAATCATTGATACACTTACAGCTTTTGTATGCTCCCATTTCATTTCATCCTCAAATAAAGCTATGATAGGTTGTATAAGAGCTAAGGAAGAAGTGAGAGCAGCAAGAAAAAGTAATAAAAACCATATAAATGAAGCTATCCATCCTAAGGGTAAGTTCATAAGCACTGCTGGCATAGTCATAAATCCAAGTCTGAAAGTTCCTTCCTTAGCAAGTTCTGGAATTGCAACAGCTGAAAACATAGCAAATGCAGCAGGAATGGCAATTGAAGCACCGATTATAACTTCCACAAATTCATTGATTCCAGCAGTCCAAAAGCCTGCCTTGACAACATCTTCCTTTGGTTTAACATAACTTGCATAAACAGCTATTGCTCCCATACCTAAGGAAAGGGTGAAAAATATCTGGCCAGAGGCTTCAATCCAGACTGTTGGGTCTTTAATACCGGAAAAATTTAGATTATAAATAAACTTCAATCCTTCAAGTCCTGCCCAGTCTCTTGCGGAAAGAGATATTATTCCAAGTAAAATACCAAAAATAATTATAGCTGGCATACCTATTTTTGCTGTTATTTCAATGCCTTTTGCAACACCTTTCTGAAGAATAAACCAGTTTATAGCTATAGTAATCAAAAGAAAGATATAGGCAATCATGGAAGGATTTGTATATGTTCTAAAAAATTCTACATATGGTTTAACTGCTTCTTGAGGATTTGCTGTTTTAATAGGCACAGGCATTTGTTTAAAAAGAGACATAAAGGCAAAGCCTAATGTCCACGACTCAATATAGATATAATACATACAAATAAGCACAGGTATAGCAACACCGATTGATCCCAAAATCCTTGCCCAACTACTATGATTGAAAAAAAGTCCCAAAATTCCTGTCATAGAACCATGCCCATGTTTGCCAGCATACCTTCCTATAACCCATTCAATAATCATTAGAGGTAGTCCCATTAATAAAAAAGCAATAAAATATGGAAGCATAAAAGCTCCACCACCATATAACGCAGCCTTTGAAGGAAATCTTAGAATATTTCCAAGACCTACAGCATTACCAGCTGTTGCAAGAATAAGTCCTATTCTTGATTGCCATTTCTCTCGTTTTGCCATGTTATTTATTATAATCATTATTTTTGGCTCAATAAAAGAAATTATTTTAAGTTATAATAATTAAATGCAGTTTGAACCTAAATGGATAGCATGGGAAATCACACGCAGATGCAATCTTAGATGTATTCATTGCAGGTCTTCATCTGAGGAAATTGTAAAAGAACATCCTGATCCTTCAAAGGAAGAGTGTTTTAGAACCATTGATGATATCACATCTTACGCTAAGCCTGTTTTGGTTCTTACAGGTGGAGAGCCTCTCTTAAGAGAAGATTTTTTTGAAATAGCTGCGTATGCTAATAGTAAAGGTTTAAGGGTTTGCCTTGCTACAAATGGGACTCTTGTTAGTGAAGAGATTTGCAAAAAACTTAAAGAAGTAGAGATAAAGATGGTTTCCCTCAGTCTTGATGGACCTAATGAAGAAGTGCATGATAACTTTCGTCAGCAAAAAGGAGCATTTCAAGGGACAATAAATGCTGCTAAGCTGTTGAAAAAATATGGTATACCATTTTTAATAAACTCTTCTTTTACAAAAAGAAATCAAGAGACCATTCCAGAGGTTTATAAATTAGCAAAAGAGCTTGGAGCAACTGCATGGTATATGTTTATGATAGTTCCTACAGGAAGAGCTGAAGAACTTTTAAATGAATTAATCTCCCAAGAAGATTATGAAAAAATTCTTAACTGGCATTATGACATGGAAAAAGGCGAAAAGGATATTCTTGTAAGACCTACCTGTGCACCTCAGTATTATAGAGTTATTTTTGAAAGGTCAAAAAAAGAGGGAGAGAAGTTTGAAAGAAGGTCTCTTAAATTTTCCACAGGTGGAGCAAAGGGATGTGTGGCAGGACAGCTTATATGCCTTATAAATGTGGATGGAGATGTAATGCCTTGTAGTTACTTTTCTCTTCCAGCAGGAAATATTAAAAAACAGTCATTCAGAGAAATATGGGAGAATTCTGAACTTTTTAAAAATTTAAGAGACTTTTCCTCCTACAAAGGACGTTGCGGTGTTTGCGAGTATGTAAATGTATGTGGTGGATGCAGAGCCCGTGCATACTGTATTAAAGATGACTACATGGAGGAAGACCCTTACTGTAAATATATACCACGGAGAGCCAGATGAAAGAAGCCTTTCTTAAAGCTTGTAGAGGAATACGCACTGATTACACACCTGTTTGGTTTATGAGACAGGCAGGAAGATATATGCCTGAATATCAGAAACTCAGGCAAAAATACGATTTTCTCACCATGTGCAAAACACCTGAAATAGCTGCAGAGGTGACACTACAACCTGTAAAAGTTTTAGGAGTTGATGCAGCAATTCTTTTTTCGGATATTCTGATTCCCCTTGAAGCAATGGGGCTCAAAATAGAATTCATAGATGATAAAGGACCTCAGGTTTTACCAAATATAAGAACAGTTGCAGACTTGGAAATCTTGGGAGAATTAAATCTTGAGAAAATAGGTTTTGTCTTTGACGCTATCCGTATTTTAATCAATGAACTAAATGTTCCATTGATAGGTTTTGCAGCCTCACCATTTACCTTAGCAACATATGTTATTGAGGGAGGGTCAACAAAGGAGTTTGTAAATACAAAAAGATTTATGTTCTTAGAGCCAGAAGGCTTTCATAAACTTATGAGCCTTTTTACAAAGGCAACTCAGAAATATCTAAATGAACAAATAAGAGCAGGCGTTCATGCTGTTCAGATTTTTGATACATGGGCTGGTATTCTGTCACCCTTTGATTATGAAAGTTTTGTAAAGCCCTATGTAAAAAGGTTAATTGAATCATTGAAAACTGTTCCTGTGATATATTTTTCTTCAAACACAGCAGGACTTATCAATCACTTAAAAGAACTGAATGCTGATGTTTTAAGTATTGACTGGAGGATTGATATTAAAGATGCCACTGATTTACTGAAAAACAAGCCTTTACAGGGAAATTTAGACCCCTTAACCCTTTTAGGCAGTGATGAAGAACTTTTTAAAAGGGTAGAGAAAGTTTTAATAGGTGCAAGAGGAGCAAAATCACATATATTTAATCTTGGACATGGAGTTAATATTAATACCTCTGTTGATAAACTAAAGAAATTAGTTGATTTTGTGCATGAATTTAAATTTATGGAGGACTGATATGCTAAAAATAGGAGTTTTAGCTTCAGGAAGGGGGTCTAATTTTCAGGCAATTATTGACGAGATTGAGGCAGGGAAAATTCCTGCAAAGATAGAGATTCTCATAGTTGATAATCCTAATGCCTATGCTATTGAGAGAGCAAAAAAACATGGAATTCCTTATCTTTTTATTAATCCTAAGGATTTCCAGTCAAAAGAAGCCTTTTATGAAAAAATACGAGATGAACTTTTATCAAAAGATGTAGAACTTGTCATACTCGCAGGTTTTATGAGAATAGTAAAAAAGCCTTTGCTTGATGCTTTCCCAAACAGAATAATGAATATCCATCCAGCACTGCTTCCTTCCTTTCCTGGCCTTCACGGGCAAAAGCAGGCTGTTGATTATGGAGTTAGAATCAGCGGCTGCACAGTTCATTTTGTAGATGAGGGTGTTGACTCAGGTCCCATAATAATTCAAGCTGCTGTGCCTGTTCATCCTGATGATACAGAAGACAGTCTTTCAGAAAGAATACTCAAACTGGAACATAAAATTTTTCCTGAAGCCATCAGACTTTTTGCAGAAGGAAGACTTAAGGTAGAAGGAAGAAAAGTTAAAATCTTAAACTATAAGCTTCCAGATAAATATTTCACAAATCCAGAAATAGGACAATAAAAAATGGTTCAAAACAGATCAAAAGTTCAAAACAGAGTCAGACCAACTCCTGCAATTGTAAGAAAAGCTATTTTTGATATTTTACGAGATGTAGAGGATAAAATATTTATTGACTTGTATGCAGGCAAGGGTTTTGTAGGTGTGGAAGCACTAAAAAGAGGTGCTAATGAAGTTATATTTGTAGAGAAAGACCCTGTTTTATGCATTTTTATAAAAAATTCACTCCAGAAAAAGAAACTCTCTGATAAAGCAAGAGTTTACAATATGGATGCTGTATCTTTTCTTCAAGACAGTTCTCATGAATATGATATAATTTTTGCAGACCCTCCATATGAATCAGGTGAATTAGAAAAAATATTTAAAATCTTTGAGAATAAAAATCTTATAAAAGAAGGCGGTGTGCTGATATTGCAGCATTATAAAAATGAGTCATTGAGAGAAAAGCTTAAAGGGCTTAAAATACATAAATGTTATAGATATGGTGATACTTTTTTAACTGTTTACAGGAGGAGTGAATAATGACAAAAACAGGAGTCTATCCAGGAACATTTGATCCTATAACAAATGGACATCTTGATGTAATAAAAAGAGCTTTAAAAATTTTTGATGAGCTAATAGTTGCTGTTGCTATGTCAAGTTATAAAAAAACTCCTATTTTTACTGTTGAAGAAAGGGTACACTTCATTGCTCAAACAACAAAAGACCTTAAAAACTTGAAAGTAGAAGTCTTTGATGGACTGCTTGTCAATTTTATTAAAGAAAAAAAAGCTGTTGCTATTGTAAGAGGACTAAGAGCAGTATCAGACTATGAATTTGAACTTCAACTTGCCCATGCAAATAGAAGACTTTTCAGAGATATTGAAACTGTATTTTTAATGCCTTCCGAAGAATATTCCTTCCTTTCTTCAAGCCTTGTTAAAGAAATCGCATATTTTGGGGGTTCTGTAAAAAGCCTTGTCCCACCAATTGTTGAAAAGGCTTTGAGAAATAAATTTAAAAAATAAAATTTTTCTGAACTATTTGACTGTTTATGAAGTTTTTTGATATTGTAAAAGATTATTACTGACAACTTAGGCTAAATTAATTTTAAAGGAAAAAAATCAAATAAATTATGAAAGAAAAATCAAGACAAAAAAGAATCTTAGAGATTAAAAAGAAACTTCTACAACAAAAACAGCAGATTCTTATTGATGCAGGAATTATGCTTTCAAATCTTCCCTCTGAAAGTAATTTATCTGAAATAGGGGATATAGCCTCTCAAGAAATTGATAGAAGCTTTCTTTTGAGATTAAGAGATAGGGAAAGAAAACTTCTAAAAAAAATAGAAAAAACACTGGAAAAAATAAACAATGGTACTTATGGCATATGTGAAGCCTGTGGTGCAGAAATACCTATTGAAAGACTTGAAGCAAGGCCAGTGACTGACCTGTGTATTGAATGCAAGACAGAACAAGAAGAAGCAGAAAAGCTTAAAGAGAGTTAATTCTAAGCAATTCTTCAGGATTTTTTTCTGTAGCAAGTTTTAGCTTATATTCATCAATATTTAATTTTTTAAGCCTATTTATGACATCCTTAAGGCTCATTGAACCACCTTGAAGTTTTTGCATTCCTTTCTTTTGCTTTACCATATCAGAAACCAAAATTATTCTTTCTGGATTTTTAACTTGAAATATCCATTTCAAAAGTTCATCACTTAAATGTTTTCCATCTCCTATTAATTCAATATAAATTTCCTGATTAATAAGTCCAAATCCTGCTATCCCAGGTTCTCTATGGTGAATACCTCGCATGGCATTAAATAAATGAGTTATAAGACGAACACCTGCTTTAAATCCTTCCTCTGCCTCTCTATATGTAGCATCTGAATGTCCCATGCTTACTACTGTACCTAACTCAATACATCTTTCAATCAACTTATAAGCACCAGGTAACTCCGGAGCTACAGTAACTATTTTTATAATGTCTTCAAATCCATAAACAAGTTCTTCAAGTTTATCAATATCAGGCATTAAAAATTTATTACTATCAAGAGCACCAGCCTTTAAAGGATTGAGAAATGGACCTTCAAGATAAGCTCCGTAAATCTTCGCTCCATCTGTTTGATTTTCCATTGCTTTTTTTATAATTGATAGTTTCTCTCTCATTTTATCTAAAGAATCTGGATAAAGACTCAATAAAAATCCATCTGTTTCCTTTTTCCCATATTCCTCTGCTATTAAAAGAATTTGTTCATAATCCTTGACTTCTTTTACATCAAATTTTTCTGTGCCGTGAAAGTGGATATCAAATATGGACATGTTTTATCATAGCATATGATATTTAAAGAAGGAAAAATTAAAATTGAAACAATATTGAAAGAATTATTGCCTTTGGAAGGCGAAGACAGAATAATTAAAATTTCAAAAATTTTTATGAACATACCCTACAAAAAGAACACACTTAAAGGAAGTTTCAAAATAGAGGAAGAATTAACAATAGATTTTGAAGAAGTTGATTGTATGACTTTTATTGAATATGTAGAGGCTTTAAGACTTTCCAACAATTTTGAATCATTCGTTGAAAACCTCAAAGCTGTAAGATATTTTGATAGCATTGTTGACTTTCAAAAAAGAAGACATTTTTTTTCTGACTGGGACTATATTCCTACATTGAAAAACATCACATCTGAGATTGGCATGTCCTATTGTAAAACATCATTAAAGAAGTTAAATAAAATTAACAAACATAAAAGATGGATAGAAGGCTTACCTGTTAGTTTAAAAAAAATCAATTACATTCCACGAAATAATATTAAAAAAATTGTAGACAAACTTCCTTCTGTATGCTATTGTGGATTTTATTCTTCAAAAGAAGGACTTGATGTTGAGCATGTAGGCATATTAATAAATAAAGAAAAGCCCCTTACACTAAGACATGCATCCAGTATAAAAGGTGAAGTAGTTGATGAGCCTTTTATAGAATATGTAATGAATAAAGAAGGCATTATACTTTATAAACCAATATCAGATAAATGGACAGAAGAAAAGAAATAAGAAAAGTTCTACTGATAACTTTATGTTTAAATTTATTGGTTTCTTTTGCCAAAATAATCTATGGACTAAAAGTCAACTCTCTTGCTATTTATTCTGATGGTTTTCATTCTCTCTTTGACGGAGTTAGCAATATAGGTGGCATAATTGGAATATATCTTGCCAGCCGTCCTCCTGATAGAGAGCATCCCTATGGGCATAGAAAATATGAAACTATTTTCGCTGTATTTATTGGAGTTTTAATGGGATTTACATCTCTTGAAATTTTAAAAGGAGCCTACGAGTCTTTAATAAAAACTAAAAGACCTGAATTGGATGAAAAGGCATTTATAATTCTCTTATTTACTATTATCATAAACATATTCGTGTTTACCTATGAAAGAAAGAGAGGAAAACAACTAAAAAGTGAATTTCTAATTGCTGACTCTTCTCATACTAAGATTGATATTTTCATAACCTCAGGAATAATTTTAGCTATAATTTTTATTAAATCAGGTTTTTACATTCTTGACTCCTTTGCAGGCTTAATAATTGGAGTATTAGTAGCCAGAGAAGCATTTATAATACTTAAAGAGTCTACGGATATCCTTATTGATAAAGCTCTTCTTGATAGCTCAGAAATTGAAAGATTAGTAACTACCTGTAATGATGTTCAAGCCTGTGAAGATATAAGAACAAGAGGCACAGCAGGACAGATCTTTGTTGATTTGAAAATTCTTGTTGATTCCTCTATTTCTGTGAAAGAAGGGCATGATATAGCTGAAAGAGTTGAAGCAATAATCAAAAAAGAATTCCCTGACGTAGTTGATGTGGTGGTTCATATTGAACCTGGCAAGAAAATCTAAAGAATTTTTTCCGGATCTGAAAAATCAAATTGATGCAAATAAGCTTCCCATTCAATTGGAATTAAATACTTCTTCTTACTATTGCATTCTTTGCAACAGGGGACAATATTACTTTTTGTTGATTTACCTCCCCTTATTAAAGGAACCACATGATCCATAGTTAACTCATTTGGAGGGGTAATTTTACCACAATAATAACATTTTCCCTTAGATATTTTATTTCGCCACCACGAAGATTTCCTCAAAACTCTGGCTTTTTGTTTTTCTATTTTTATTTCTTCATATGAGACAGCAGGTATGAATTTTTCCATTAACGTCCAAATCTCTTTTTTTCCTCTTCTTCAAAAAACTTCTTATAAAGAATATTCCACTCAGGACTTCCTTCAACAACTTTCTTAGAAAATGATTGAAGTTTTCTTCTTACAACCTCGTCAATTGATTCACCAATTTTTAAAGCCTGTATAAAACTTCTTTTAATTTCTCTTCTTACTTCTTGTTCTTCAACTTTTAATTTAATTAATCCTTTATTTATCAAGCTATTGAATAAAATATGAGATGTATGGGTTATTTTTTCATCTGAAAGCATCATAAGACTAAATTCCTCTGCTTAACAAGTTTTTGTTTTGTCATCTCAAAAAGTTTTCTGTAGTCAAGCTTACTTCTTTCTATTTCAGATTCATATTTTTTAAGAAGTTCTCTTATTTCTTCATTTAGCCTGTCTTCAACCATCAATTCATCAAGAATAATCTGTTCAGCCTCTTGTAAAAGTTGCTCCTTAGACACCATTATTTCGATCATATCTTTTTTTAGAAGATTCTCTATTATATTGTTTGTTATGTATGGTATCCAGTTTCTGGGTATCCTCATTTTTTTTAAATCTCAATATACGGTAATAAAGCAACAGCTCTTGCTCTTTTTATTGCTTTTGTAAGTTCTCTTTGATGCTTTGAACACGTCCCTGTTAACTTTCTTGAGAGAATTTTACCTCTTTCAGTCATAAAACCTCTCAACAGCTTAACATTTTTGTAATCAATAAAATCAATTTTCTCTGCACAAAATCTACAATATTTTTTTCTAAAAAATCTTCTTTGTGTTGACTGTTGCACACTGACCTCCTCTAAAATGGTTCTAAATCTGAATATTCTTCTGGAGGAACCTGATTGAATTCTTCGGACTGAGCAGGTTCTCTCTTAGGAAAAAATCTTATATTATTTGCAATTACCTCAAATTTACTTTTTCTCTGTCCTTCGTATTCCCATCTTCTTTCACGCAGACGGCCTTCAACCAATACAGTTCTTCCTTTATTCAAATACTGAGTACATGTTTCAGCTTGTTTACCAAAAACTATAGCGTCAATAAATAGAGTCTCCTCTCTCATATCTTCTCCCTGTTTATATCTTGAATTAACAGCTATAGGCACTGTGGCAACTGCTACTCCTGAAGGTGTATATCTTATTTCAGGGTCTCTGGTAAGATTTCCTATAAGTATTATCCTGTTAAACATCTCTATCCTTGAGAAGCTATTTCTGAAGGCTCTACAGGAATTCCTTTTATCTCAGGTGGCAAAGCAGCAATTTGATGCTTTGTAAGTTTAAAAACCATGAATTTAAAAACAGGGTCATAAACTTTGTAAAACTCTTCCATCTTCTTTATTGACAAAGCTGGAGCTTTGAAAAGAAATAAAACATAATATCCCATAGTTTGCCTATTAAGTTTATATGCAAGCTTTTTTTTGCCCCAGTTATCAACTTTTAAAATCTCTCCACCATTCTCTACAATAAGAGATGAGATTTTTTTAACCGCTTCCTGTACTTCTTCTTCAGTAAGAGTTGGTAATAGAAGCACTACCTTTTCATAAAAATTATTCATAATATAACCTCCACCTGGATTTTAGCCCTTATCCTTTAGATAAGAGCATGGAGTAAACAAAAGTTACAAATATTTTTATAACATATTTATCATTTTTAAATCAAACTATAGTATTTCAATTTTTTGTTAAGAGTATTCCTATTTATCCCGAGAATCTTTGCAGCTTTTACCTGATTACCTCCTGTTTCATTAATTGCAAGAATAAACAATGCCTTTTCAACTTCCTGAATAACAGTCTCATATAAATTTGAATTCCCAATATTGGCAAATTCCTTCAAAAGATTGCCGAGCTTTAATTCAAGAAAATTTCTTATTGAAAATTGATCATTATATTCACCAAACAAATCCTTAGACGTAAGTCTCTGATGCCTGGTCAGTAAAAAAGCTTTAGCCAAACATTGTTTTAATTGATATGCATTTTCTGTCCATGAATAATCCAATAAAGCATCCTGAGCATCTTTTGATAACTCTTTTTTGGGAAGTTTTAAAAATTCTGAAATCTCTTGCAGAAAAAAATTAGCAAGAGGGATAATATCCTGTTTTCTCTCTCTTAAAGGTGGAATATAAAGTTTCTTTGAATTTAACAAAGCTTCATACAATTCAAAAGTTATTATGCCATTTTTATAAAGCTGTTCATAATCACAGTCAGATATAAAAATAGCACATTTAAAGCATTTTTCTGGATTAAAAAGAAAAGCTGTGTCAATATTTTCAAGATTTTTAACAATATAAACTATATTTTTTTGTTTAAAGGAACTCATTTTTTTATTTAAGTCTTCTGGAATTGCCATAACATCTGGCTGATTCATGTATCCAAGAATTATCTTAACTACATAATCTTTTTCTGTTCCTTTTTCTCCATATAGAAAAAATATCTCATTTTCAAAAGAAAGTTTTTTTATGTCTTCTAAAATTTGTCGCATTGGAGGACTTTTGTATACCTTGGCTAAGTATAGTGGGAAATTGCTATGTTTTATTTCCAGTACACCAAGTTTCATATAATCTCCTACTTATAAAGTTCATTTTCTTCAATATATTTTCTCACATTATCTGGCAACAAATAGCGAATGCTTTTCCCTTTTCTAATCATCTCTCTTAGCATGGTAGAAGATATCCAGAATGGTGAAACTGATATAAAAAAAGCTGTTTTGTCCGAGTTTTTTATTTTAAAACAATTATCTGACTCTTTATATTCAATAAATTCTGAATTCTGTAAATTATTAAAACCAGGTCTTGACATAATGATAAAATCAACCATCCTTAACAAGTCTTCATATTTATACCAGAATTTTAATTCAAAAAAAGCATCAATACCCATTATAAAAAAAAGACTATCCCTTTGGTAAAGTTTTTTTAAATGACTCAATGTATTCACAGTATATGAAGGTTTTTTATGTTTAACTTCAATATCTGAAACTTCAAAAAAAGGATTCCCATTTATCGCTAACTCTGTCATCTTTAATCTATGATTAGCATCTATAATATCTTGTCTTTTTAATGGCGGCACTCCTGAAGGAATAAAAATAATTTTATCAAGAGAAAACTCCTCTCTTACTTCCTCTGCAACTCTTAAATGTCCAAAGTGAATAGGATTAAAAGTGCCTCCTAAAAGTCCTATTCTCATTGCCTTATTTGTCCATTTCCGAAAACGATAAATTTTGTACATGTAAGTTCCTCAAGTCCCATAGGACCACGTGCATGAATTTTGTCAGTTGAAATTCCTATTTCAGCACCCAGACCAAATTGATATCCATCATTAAGCCTCGTGGAAGCATTTACAAAAACCGCAGAAGAGTCAACTTCTTTCAAAAATTTCATAGCTTTATTATAATCCTTTGTTACTATTGAGTCTGAGTGAGCTGAGCCATATTTTGTTATATGTTCAATAGCTTCGTCAATATTTTTTACAACTTTGACATTAAGTACTAAGTCAAGATATTCCTGATAAAAATCTTCCTCTTTTACATCTTTTACTTTTGGATATATTTTTTTTGTTTTTAAACAGCCTTTAAGTTCAACCCCTGCATCTTCAAACTTTTTTAACATATTAGGCAAAAATTTCTTTGCTATGTTTTCATCAACAAGCATTGTTTCCATTGCATTACATGTTGCAGGTCTCTGCACTTTAGCATTAAAGCAAATTTCTTCAGCCATTGCTAAATCAGCATCTCTGTCAACAAAAACATGACATACACCTTTGTAGTGTTTTAATACAGGAATTCTTGAATTTTCTGTAACAGTCCTTATAAGTCCCTCTCCACCACGAGGGATTATAAGATCAATAATTCCTTCAAGTTTTATCATTTCAAGCACAGCTTCTCTTTGAGGGATATCTATATAAGTCACAACTCCCTCGTGCATTCCCTCATCTTTTAAGGCTTCTTTCAAAATCTTTACTAAGGCAATATTTGAATTTATTGCTTCAGAACCACCCCTTAAAACTACTGAATTCCCTGCTTTAAGACATAATCCTGTCACATCTACAGTAACATTTGGTCTTGCTTCATAAATTACACCTATGACTCCTATAGGTACTCTCATCTTGCCAACCTGCATTCCATTTGGTCTGAGCCACATCTTTGTTATTTCTCCAACAGGATCTGGCAGTGCAACAACCTCTTGAAGTCCCTTTATCATTTCATCAATTCTTTTTTCTGTTAAAGTAAGTCTGTCAATTAAAGCCTTAGAAATCCCTTTTTTCTGTGCATTTTCTACATCAATTCTGTTTGCCTTAATAAGTTCATCCTTATTCTGTTTAAGATAATCAGCCATTCTAACAATTATTTTGTTTTTCAAGTCTGTTGATGCTTTTGCTATAAACCTTGAAGATTCTTTAGCTTCCTTTGCTTTGTTTAAAACCAATTGCTTTATCTCCATTTTACCCCCCTTAGAAATTTTCCAATTTGCATATTTTAACTTTTTTTGGTATATTTTATAAAAATATTTAAACAAGGAGGAGGGTAGTATGCCAACACCAGTAGTTGACTATGACCTTTGCGTAGGTTGCGGAAGCTGTGCTGAAGTATGTCCTGAAGTTTTTGAAATGAGGGATGACAAAGCATGGGTAGTTGGTCCTGATAAGTGTTCAACCTGTGATTGTCAGCAAGCTGCTGATCTTTGTCCATCTCAGGCTATCAGATTGGAGTAAGTTTTTGAGGGTGGAGGACGACCTCTGCCCTCAAAAATTAATCTATAAAGCTTTTAGCAAGTTCTAAAAAACCAAAAATTTTTAAATCTAAATAGTTTCCCTGAGTTCTTAATTCATTAAGTTTTTCAAATATTTCATTTACAGGGATTTTTAAAACTTCTATATTTTCACTTTCATCAGGAGGATAACTTTTTCTTACATCTTCGGGAGCTTCTCTGACATTTTTTGCAATAAATACTGTTAGAATCTCTGATGAAAGTCCTGAAGAAACAGGTCCTTCTGCAAGAAAGACAATTTCATCGGAAAATAAACCTGTCTCTTCAATTAATTCTCTTTTTGCCACTTCAATCAAGGACTCCTTCCTATCATTCAATCCTGCCGGAAATTCTATCACATATCCGGCAAGAACTGGTCTGAATTGTCGGATAAAAACAAATTCTTTATCTTTTGTCACAGGAATAACTATAACAATTCCACTACAGTTTACTCTTTCAACAGCTTCCCACTGCCTTATATTGCCGTGGCTGTCCTCGTAAGAAAGCAATACAATTCTAAGATATTTGCCCTGCCAGACTACTTCCTTTTTGAGAATTTTCATCAGGAAAAACTATCCTGGAGGCCAATGCATCTGTCTACCAGCTAAAATGTGAAAATGAACATGAAAAACTGTTTGCCCTCCCTGAGAATTGCAGTTCATAACAACTCTAAAACCTTTTTCATCAACGCCTTTTTGTTCAGTTATTTTTTTTATAACCATAAAAATATGTCCTATGAGTTCTTTATCATTTTCATTTATATCAAGCACTGTAGAATAATGTTTTTTAGGAATCACAAGAATATGAATTGGAGCCTGCGGAGCAATATCTTCAAATGCCATGACCAGATCATCTTCATAGAGAATCTTTGATGGAATTTCTTTTTTTACAATCTTGCAAAATATGCAATTCATTTTTAAGAAACCCTCATAATTTCAATTTTTCTAAAAAAACATGTCCTATTTCCTGTATGGCATGCTCCCTTGCCATGTTGTTTAACCATAATAAGCAGAGTATCAGCGTCGCAGTCATAATAAATCTCTTTAACTTCTTGAACATTTCCTGAGGTTTCACCTTTTTTCCAGTATGTCCTTCTTGAACGAGACCAGAAATGAGTAAATCCACTTTCAATGGTTCTTTTTAATGCCTCATTATCCATATATGCAACCATTAGAACTTCCTTTGTATCTATTTCCTGAATTACAGCAGGAATTAGCCCTTTTTCATCAAATTTAAGCTCTGGAAAGCTCATATTTCTCCTTTCTTTATTTTTTCTTTACAAAGCTTATACTCAATACTATCAACTATTGCTTGCCATGATGCTTCAATTATGTTTTCAGAAACTCCTACTGTACTCCAAACGTCTTCCTCATCACCTGATTCTATCAAAACTCTAACTTTTGAAGCAGTCCCTTTACCTGAATTAACTACCCTAACTTTATAATCTTTTAGCCTTACCCTTTTAAGTTCAGGATAAAATCTTTCAAGAGCTTTCCTAAGAGCATTATCAAGGGCATTAACAGGACCATTGCCTGTTGAGGCTGTATGCTCAATATTTTTACCCACTTTAACCATTATTGTTGCTTCGCTGAGGGTTGGTTCATCTCCTTTTCTTTTTTCATCTATTACTCTGAATCCTATCAAATCAAAAAATTTTCTTTTCAATCCCAATGTTTTTCTAAATAATAGCTCAAGGGAGGCTTCAGCTCCCTCAAATTGATATCCTTCATTCTCCAGAGTTTTTATAGCATCCACTATTGCCTGAACTTCAAGAGAGTTAGGTTCAAGAGGGATATTAAATTCTTCTGCTTTCTTTAAAATATTACTCTTGCCTGCAAGGTCAGAAACAAGTATTCTTTGACGATTACCAACAAGCTCGGGTCTAATATGTTCATAGGTTTCTGGCCTCTTTCTTACAGCACTTACATGAACTCCACCTTTATGAGCAAAAGCACTTTCTCCAACAAATGGCTGTCTTTTAAAAGGAATTAGATTAGCTATCTCATATACAAACCTTGAAACCTCTGTAAGTTTTTTCAATTTATAGTCATCAATACATCTGTATCCAAGCTTCAGTTGCAGGTTTGGAATTACAGAACAAAGATTTGCATTCCCACATCTTTCACCAAATCCATTTATAGTCCCCTGAACCTGAACCGCTCCATTTATAATAGCAACTATACTATTTGCAACAGCACAATCCGAGTCATTATGTGCATGAATGCCCAAAGGAACATTTATTGACTGTCTAACATCTTTTACAATTTTTGCTACTTCTGCCGGGAGTGTTCCACCATTTGTATCACATAGAATTATACAGTCTGCTTTTGCCTCTTCAGCTGTTTTAAGACATTTTAAAGCATATTCAGAATTATCCTTGTATCCGTCAAAGAAATGTTCTGCATCAAAGAATACCTTTTCTGCATATTTTTTTAAATAAGTAATCGTGTTGAAAATCAATTCAAGATTTTCTTCAAGAGACACTTTAAGTGCTTCAGTCACATGAAAATCCCATGTTTTACCAAAAATCGTAAATATTTTTGCCTCTGATGCTATGAGAGATTTTACATTTGAGTCATTTTCTACTTTTATTTTTGGCCTATGTGTGCTTCCAAAGGCTGTTATAACTGAATTTTTTAGCGGAAGTTTTTTAACTTTTTTAAAATATTCAGCATCTTTTGGATTTGAACCTGGCCAGCCACCTTCTATGTAATGAATACCAAGTTCATCAAGTTTTTCTGTAATTCTTAGTTTGTCATCTACTGAAAAAGATATATCTTCTGCCTGAGAGCCATCTCTCAAAGTTGTATCATAAATTTCAATGATTTTTTGCATAAAAGTAATATATTACATTTTTGAAGCATTAAGCAAGATATGTTATATTAAATACTATTAATTTTTCTTGCGAGGGAATTTATGGAAAAAATTCTCATGTTAGGATGTGATGCAATTGCTCGTGGAGCTGTTGAAGCAGGAATTTCTTATGCTTCTTCCTATCCAGGAACTCCAGCAACACAGATTCTTGAATATATTGCTAAAAACTCTTCTGTAAAAGCTGAATGGTCTGTAAATGAAAAAGTAGCATATGAAGTCGCTTACGGTGTTTCTTTAACTGGTAGAAGAGTTCTTTGCTCAATGAAACATGTTGGATTAAATGTAGCATCAGATCCATTTATGACATCAGCATATCTTGGAATAAAAGGCGGTTTTGTTCTGGTATTAGGAGACGACCCAGGTGCTTATTCGTCTCAAAATGAACAGGATTCACGTTTTTATGCTTCTTTTGCGAAAATACCATGCCTTGAACCTTCTGATGCTCAAGAAGCCAAAGATATGACAAAATTAGCTTTTGATATCTCTGAAGAGTTAGGGTTACCTGTGATGATTAGAAGCATTACAAGACTTCTTCATTGTATTAGCCCTGTAATACTGGAAAATATAAAACCTGAAAAAGAAATTAAGCTTGAGAAAAACCCTGAATACCTGCTTGCAATTCCCAAAAATGTTGTAAGACTTCATAGTGAACTCAATAAAAAACAAGAGAAAATCAAAAAACTACTTGAAAAATATGAATTTAATAAAATTTTTTCAGGAAAAGGAAAAACTGGAATAATTGCCTGTGGAATCACTTATCTTTATGCTAAAGAATTAGGAGAAGACTTACCAATTTTTAAGATTTCAGCCTATCCAGTAGATGAAGATTTAATTAAAAATTTTGTAAAAAATCTGGATGAAGTAGTTGTTCTTGAAGAAGGTTATCCATTTATTGAAAGTTTAGTAAAAAAATACTGCCCTAATGTAAAAGGAAAACTATCTGGCGACCTGCCACTTGAAGGAGAATTATGTGTAGAGCCTTTATTGAAACTTTTCGGGAAAATAAAGTCTTACACCAAAAATTTTCCTCTTATTCCAAGACCACCTGTGCTCTGCCCTGGCTGTCCTCATAGAGAGTTTTATAAAGCACTAAATGAAGCTCATCCAAACTTTGTTACAGGAGATATTGGATGCTACACTCTTGGGGCGAATCCTCCACTTAAAGCAATTGATACATGCCTTTGTATGGGAGCAAGTATAGGTAAAGCATCAGGTATTTCTTCTCAAGGTATAAAAAGGGTTGCAGCAGTAATTGGTGACTCTACTTTTATTCACTCAGGAATCCCTGCATTAATAAATGCTGTATATAACAAGTCAGATATCCTTGTATGCATTCTTGATAATTCTTCTGTTGCAATGACAGGACATCAACCAACACCTGCTATTGGAATTACTGCTAAAGGAGAAGAAACAAAAAAAATAGACCTTGTAGAACTATGTAAAGCTTGCGGAGCAGACTCAGTTGAAGTAGTTGACCCATATGATAAAAAATCTACTTTTGAAGCAATCAAAAAAGGACTTAATGAACCCGGTGTTAATGTTGTAATAGCTCGCAGAGCCTGTATATTAGTTGCTAAAAAACTAAAGAGCTAAAACATTATCCCAGCTTAAAAGAGTTACTCCTTTTTCTTGAAGAATTGATATTGTTTTATCAAGATTTTCTGTTCTAAGAACCACTACAGCCTTTTCACCTGACTTTTCAACAAATGCGTAAATATACTCAATATTTATGTTTGCATCATACAAATATTTCAATGCTTCAGCCAATCCACCTGGTTTATCCTTTACTGCTATAGCCACCACATTTGTAAGCTTAACTGTAAATTCATTTTTTTCAAGGATTTCTTTTGCCTTTTCTGGGTCTGTTACAATTAATCTTAAAATACCAAACTCAGATGTATCAGCAATTGAAAGTGCTCTAATATTTATTCCTTCTTCTGACAAGGCTTTCAATGCCTCATAAAGTCTTCCTCTTTTGTTTTCCAGAAAAACTGATATTTGTTTTATTTTCATCACTTTCCTCCTAATCTATAAGACTTCTTTTATCAATTACTCTTTTTGCCTTTCCCTCGCTTCTTGGCAAACTCTTCGGTTCAACAAGTGTAACTTTAACTCTTATGCCAATGGTCTCTTCAATACGTTTTTCAAGTTTTTTCCTAAGATTTTCAACATGTTTTACTTCATCTGAAAAAGTTTCCTTTGACATCTCTACCATAACCTCTATTTCATCAAGATGTTGAGGTCTTGTAATAATAATTTGATAATGTGGTTCAACTCCTTGAACTTCTAAGATTGTTCTTTCAATCTGATATGGGAAAATCATTACTCCTCTTACTTTTATCATGTCATCTGTTCTTCCGCGAATTCTTTCAATTCTTGCAAATGTCCTTCCGCAGCTACACTTTTCTCTTATTAATGAAGTTATGTCTTTGGTTCTGAACCTAAGCATTGGCATTCCTTCACGGGTTAAAGTTGTTAAAACAAGCTCTCCTCTTTTTCCATCTGGTAAAGAATCTCCTGTATCAGGGTCTATAACTTCTACATAGAAATGATCTTCAAATACATGCAGTCCTTTTTTTTCAATGCATTCATGGGCAACACCTGGACCTATTATTTCTGTTAATCCGTATATGTTAAGCGCATTTAAATTAAATCTTTTTTCAATTTCCTTTCTCATCTGTTCTGTCCACATTTCTGCACCAAAACAACCTGCTTTAAGTTTAAGGGTTGTAGGTTCAATCCCCATCTCCTGTGCAACTTCAGCCATATAAAGAGCATAAGAAGGAGTACATGTAAGAATTGTTGTTCCAAAATCTCTCATTATCTCAATCTGTCTTCTGGTATTTCCTGCACTGGCAGGCACAACCATTGCACCAATTTTATGTGCACCATAGTGAACTCCAAATCCTCCAGTAAAAAGTCCATAGCCATAACAGTTCTGCACAATGTCATCTTTAGTTGCACCAGCCATTGTAAGACACCTTGCCATAACCTCTGCCCATATATCAATATCATTGCGGGTATAACCTGCAACTACAGGTTTTCCAGTTGTTCCACTTGACATATGAATTTCCACAATTTCACTTAATGAAGATGCAAACATTCCAAATGGATAAACTTCTCTGAGGTCAGCCTTAGATGTAAAAGGAATGTTTTTTATATCATCAAGAGTTTTTATATCCTCTGGCTTGAGTCCAACCTCATCAAATTTTTTTCTGTAGTAAGGCACTTTCTCATAAGCTCTTTGCACTGTTTGTTTAAGTCTTTCAAGTTGTAAAGCTTTAAGTTTTTTTTCTGACATGCATTCAAACTCTTTATTCCAAATCATCTTCTCACCTCATTCAGTGGATTCTAAAAATTTAAGATTTTCACCTTTGAGGCTTTCCATAGCCTTTTGAGTATCTTCCACCTCTACAATTAAGTAAGCTTTTTTTCTTGTCTCAGCAACATAAACAGCTGCACTTTCAATATTTATACCTTTTGAAGATAAGGTTTTTACAACTTCATAAAGCCCACCTGGCTGGTCTTTCATTTCAATTCCGATTGCCTCATTTAACGATGCAGTAAATCCTTTATCTTTAAGTAATTGGTAAGCTTCTTTACATCTGTCAACCATAAATTTGATTATGCCAAATCCATTTGTGCTTGTAATAGAAAAGGCAAGAATGTTTATATTTGCTTCAGCAAGGACCTTTGTAATCCTTTCAAGTCTTCCTGGTTTATTCTCAGCAAATACTGAAATAATGTAAACCTTGCTCATAAAAACCTCCTAAATAGTTCTTTTATCAATCACTCTCTTTGCTTTTCCTTCACTGACAGGCAGTGTTCCAGGTTCCAATAACTCTACCTTTGGTTTTACCATTGTAGCTGAACGTATTTTGTCTACGATTTCATCCTTTAATCTAATAAGCTTTTCAATTTTACCATCAAAAAGTTCTCTGTCTATCTCAACCTTAATCACCATCTCATCATAAGCTTCAAGTATAATTTGGTAATTCTGAGCAACTCCTTTTATTCCCATCAAGACCTGTTCAATCTGTTGTGGGAATATATTTACACCCTTAACTATAAACATGTCATCAGACCTGCCAAGAATTCTTGAAATTCTTCGGTGAGTTCTTCCACATCTACAAGGTTCTAAAATAATTCTTGTTAAATCTCTTGTTCTGTATCTTATAAGAGGCATAGCCTCTCTGTTGAGAGTTGTTAAGACAAGTTCTCCAATTTCTCCATCAGCAACCGATTGTCCTGTTTCAGGGTTAATTATTTCCATAAGAAAATTGTCTTCCCATATATGAAGCCCATCTTTATAGATACATTCAAAACCAACCCCTGGACCGTTCATTTCTGTAAGTCCATAACAGTTATAAATATCTATGCCAAGCATATTTTCAATCTTTTTTCTTGTTTCTTCGGAGTATGGTTCTGCTCCAAGATATGCTCTTTTAAGTTTTAAGTCTTTCCTTGGGTCAATTCCCTTATCATACAGCACAGAAGCAACATAAAGCGCATAACTCGGTGTTATATGAAGCATCGTTGTCCCAAAATCCTTCATTAAATTAATCTGTCTTTCCGTATTTCCTGGTCCTGCAGGAATAACAAGAATTCCAACCTTTTCAGCCCCATAATGCATAACAAAAGCTCCTGTAAAGAGTCCATATGTCATGCTATTCTGGAGGATATCTCCTTTTGTTGCACCTGTCATAACAAGACAACGAGCAATAAGTTCTGCTGAGTTGTTTATATCTTTTTTAGAAAAGAATATAGCTTTAGGTTTACCTGTAGTTCCACTTGATGTATGCAGCCTTATTACTTTTTCAGGGGAAACAGTTAAAAGTCCATAGGGATAATCAACAAAAAGGTCTTCTTTTGTAGTGAATGGGAAAAATTTTATATCATCAAGGGATTTGATATTTAAAGGATTTGCTCCTGCTTCCTGAAATTTTTTTCTGTAATGAGGAACTTTCTGGTAAACTCTTTTTAGGACTTTTTTAAGTCTCTCTAATTGAAGCTGCTCAAGTTTTTGCCTCGGTACTGTTTCTAATTCCTTGTTCCAAAATTGCATTTTTCTTTGCTAACCTCCTGCCTTCATTGAATGCTTTTATGTTAATTTCAACTGTCTTAGGCGGGACGGAGTTTGTAATTACCTCATACCATATCTCTTCTTTAAATGGTAAAAAGATGGATAAAAATCCTAAGATTACAGAATTTTCAACCTTTGAATTACCAAGTTCTTTTGCAATTTTTTCTGCATCTATTGAATTTACTATAAAAACTTCTTGTTTGATTAAATGTTCAACATTTTGAGGGTAATCTTTATTTTCTGCCACTGCTGGAAGGATCTTTTTCTTGTTCAAAATAACCATACCACCTGATTTCAAGAAATGAAGATGCCTCAAAGCCTCAAGCTCTTCAAGAGCCACCATTATATCAGCCATTCCAGATGGAATATTAGGAGAGTAAACTAAAGCACCAAATCTTATATGACTGATAACACTTCCGCCTCTCTGAGCCATTCCATGAATTTCACTTTCTTTTACATCAAAACCGCTTTTAAAAGCAACTTGAGCAATAATTCTACTGGCAAGAACTATACCCTGTCCACCTGTTCCAGTTATGATTATATTGGTTGTTGACACAGGGAAAATTCTAACATAGAACAAATATAGTTTGCAACCATAATTTTTGAGATATCCTCAGAGGTTGCAATAAAGTAATCAAAATTTTTAAAATATATTTGTCCTGCGCCTGTAGCTCAGTCGGATAGAGCAACTGCCTTCTAAGCAGTGGGCCGGGGGTTCGAATCCCTCCAGGCGCGTAGGCGGACGTAGCTCAACGGTTAGAGCACTGGACTGTGGCTCCAGGTGCTGCGGGTTCGAGTCCCGTCGTCCGCCCCAAAACTAAAAAAAATCCTGCTAAATAGTGTTCTACTTATTATGAATAAAATTGTTAGATTGAGACCCTTAAAAAATTTGTGTTTTATTGCACAATTAATGGATTATAAGTCCTAATATTTTTCATTACTCCATTGGTCATTCCAAGCCTTCAAAGGAGGAGACCCTTCGCTTATGCTCAGGGTGACAGTAAAAGTGTTATCACGAGGAGCGTTAGCGTCAAGGAATCTCCTCTTTCCGATTTAAGGGGGGACCTTCGCCTCAGGATAGACCCTACAGGTCAGATTCCTCACACCCGTTAGGGTGTTCGGAATGACCAAAAAAACATTAAGGTGCGAGAAAATATCTTTGAGTCAGCATTGGTGCTTGTTAAATTAAATCCCAATTTAGCTCAAAATGTTATACTATAAAAACACCGAATTTCTTGTATAATGATAAAGAGAAAAAAATTATTTAAAAACCTTCTCATCCTATCAAGCATTTCCTATATTTTGCCAGTATTATTCTTTTTATCTGGAAGTCTTAAAAATTTTGAATTTAAAGTTTATGATTTGCTTTCAAAACATTTAAGTCCCTCTGATAAATCTGATAATATCTGCCTTATTTATATAGATCAATTCAGTATAGAAGAATTGAATAAACAAGGAATAACGTGGCCCTGGCCAAGGCAGATTTATGCTCCTGTTATAGAGTATCTTTCAGAGGCAGATGCTGTCTTTATAGATATTCTGTTTACTGAAAATTCTTCCTACGGCATTGAGGATGATAAAATTTTTGCTGAATCACTTAAAAAGTCAAAAAATGTGTATCTGCCATTTGCACTTTCAAAAGAAAAGGGGAAAATTGATGAAAAATATATTAAAAAAATTGTATATCCAGCTGTTATAGATACAAAACTTCAATACGGTTCTTTGATTTCTCCAATTGATGAATTGAAAAATAGCGCCCAAGGACTTGGAAATGTCAGTATTCTTCCAGATGAAGATGGTATTTACAGGCGAATACCGCTTTTTTTTAAAGTTGAAGATTTCACTGTTCCAAATTTTGTAATGAGTTATTTTATCAAAAAGAACATGATCCATGTAAAAAATAATGTTATTTTAATAGATAACACAATCATCCCTTTAGATGAAGAGAATTTACTTTTAAAATTTTCAAAAGATAAATATCCATTTCATCTATTTTCATTTGCGGAATTACTTGATGCATCAATTAAAAACTCAAAAAAACAAAGCTCAAATATCAAGAAAAACTTTTTTAGAGGCAAAACAGTCTTTATTGGGCTTACAGCTCCAGGACTTTTTGACCTTAAACCTACTCCCATGTCCTCAAAAACACCAGGTGTATTTATTCATGCAACTACCTTTGAAAACTTAATTAATAAAAACTTTATCAAAGTGGCACCAAAATCCATCATTTTTTCAATCATGTTGATTTTAGCCATCTTTATTCCCTACGCTTTTTTGAAACAACATTCTCTAAAAATAAATATGCTTATTTTTATATTTTCAGGACTATTTCTAATTTGTATTGAAGTAGTTTTATTTAAATTATCAATATATATGCAATTTTTGCCTTCTTTTGTATGCCTTATCTTCAGCTCTATTATCTCATTACTTTATAGTTATGCTGTTGAAGGAAAAGAAAGAAGTTTTATTAAAAGAACTTTTACGCAATATATGGACAAAAGAATTGTTGATTATCTACTTACCCATCCTGAATTTATAACTCCTGGTGGGCAAAAAACAACAGTTACAGTATTCTTTGCGGATATAGCAGGTTTTACTACTATAGCTGAAAAACTTTCTCCAGAAAATACTGCTTTAATGCTTCATAAAGTGCTCAATTCATTGACAGAAGTTGTCATTACACATTCTGGCATTGTTGATAAATATATTGGCGATTGTATTATGGCTTTTTGGGGAGCACCTTTGAAAACAGAGTCTGACGAAATTAATGCCTGCAAGGCAGCTATAAAATGCATAGAATCTTTAGAAAAAATTAATAAAGAATTTTCTGAAAAAGGAATGCCTTCAATTAAAATCAGAATAGGAATTCATACAGGAGACGCAATTGTAGGCAACATTGGAAGTGACAGACTTTTTAATTATACTGTAATCGGTGATACAGTAAACATAGCTTCCAGACTTGAATCTCTCAATAAGTTTTTCAACACCAGTATTATAATCAGCAAAGAAACCTATTGTAAGCTCACAGATAGTTTTGTTGCAAGAGAACTTGGAGTTATAACAGTTAAAGGAAAAACCAAGCCATTAACCATTTTTGAAATTTTAGGACAAAAGGATAATATCAATTTTGAAAAAATCTCACTTGTTGAGAAATACAACGAAGGATATTCACTTTATAAAGAACAAAAGTGGAATGATGCAAAAGAAATATTTAAATCAATACTAAATGATTTTCCCGAAGATGGTCCGTCAAAATTTTACCTAAGGAAAATAGAAGAATTCTTATCTGGAAAGCAATTGACAGAAGACTGGATTATTGTTAAAATGGAAGAAAAATGAAACTTAGATTCATAATAAATTTTGTCATTTTACTTTCTTTAATTGCTTCTATTTCATGGGCAGAGATAGTTACTGTTATTACAAAAGAAAATGCAATTAGGGAATCTCCAAGATTTTTTTCACCTGTAAAAGCTCTTGTAAAATACAATGACACCCTTGATGTAATTACCAAAGAAGGAGACTGGCTCAAAGTAAAATTTAAAAATAAAATCGGATATATACATAGAACTGCTGTAGAAAAAAGAACTGCTTCAACTTCAGGAATTTCATTACAGAAAAAGACTGGCACAACTGAAGATGAAATAACACTTGCTGGAAAAGGATTTAATTCTCAGGTTGAAAAAGCTTATAAAGATAAACATCCTGAGATGAAATATGAATTTGTGGATAAAGTTGAAAAATACGATATTTCTGAAAAAGATTTAATATCTTTTATAAAGGCTGGAGGACTTTCAGAACCAAAATGATAAAAAAATTTGTTTTGATAGCAATTTTATTTCTATGCCTTTTTTCGTGCAAAACAGTTGATATAAATAAAACATTGGATATTACATTAACAACAATTCAAGCTACTGAGAAGGCAGCAAGACCTATATCAGATGAAGAAGAATATTATATTGGAAGGGCTG
Organism: Thermodesulfovibrio sp. Kuro-1; assembly: GCF_006538445.1. Classification (NCBI taxonomy): domain Bacteria; kingdom Pseudomonadati; phylum Nitrospirota; class Thermodesulfovibrionia; order Thermodesulfovibrionales; family Thermodesulfovibrionaceae; genus Thermodesulfovibrio; species Thermodesulfovibrio sp. Kuro-1. The sequence goes on from NZ_BJKS01000004.1 coordinate 165,732, forward strand.
TTGCTGCACGTATGTTTTTGTATTATACCCTCTATGAAAATCATGAATTGACTAATTATATTAATTCTATAGGAAAAGTTATAGCCTTACATTCTGAAAAGCCTTTTACTTTTGGAGGATATCATTTTGCCCTATTAAATAGTAACGAAATTAACGCTTTTGCATGCCCTGGTGGTATAGTATTTCTCACAAAAGGAATGCTTAAACTGGCAAAGAGTGAAGATGAACTGGCTGCAATCATTGCTCATGAAATTGCGCATGTAAATCATCGGGATGGAATAAATTCTATCAAGCAGGCAAGATGGACAGAAGCTCTTACAATAATTGGCACCACAGCAGCCAAACAATATGGAGATGAGGATTTATTAAAACTTGTGAATATTTTTGAGAATTCAATAGATGATATTTTAAAAACTCTCATTGTGAATGGTTATAGTAAGACTCAAGAATATGCAGCAGATGAAAAAGCTTTACAGTATCTTGCAAAAGCAGGCTATAATCCATATGCAGTGCTTAATGTTCTTGAAAGACTTAGACAGAGCACAAAATCAGAAGGTGGAATTTTAAATACACACCCTGATACAACTGATAGAATAAATAATCTAAAAGATAAAATACCTGTTGTTTCCCTTGATTTAAATGCTTTTAAAAAACGATCCTTAAGATTCAATTCTTTTGTTAAAGAATAAAAGTTTCTTTTAGCCACCTTTACCAGCAATTTCTCCGAGTTTGAATATTGGAAGATAAAGGGATACTACTATAAATCCAATTGTTACTCCAAGAAATACTATTAATGCAGGTTCAAGCATGCTCATAAGATTTGCAACAGCATTGTCAACTTCTTCATCATAAAAATCAGCTACTTTATTTAACATCTCATCTGTTGCACCTGTTGACTCACCCACATTTACCATCTGCACAAAAATTGGAGGAAAAATCTCAGGCTTTGATTTCAGAACCTCTGTTAAAGATTTACCAGCAGTTATGTCCTCTTTCATATCTATAACAACATCTTCTATAACTTTATTGCCTGAGGCTCTTGCAGAAATCTCCATACTATTAAGTATTGGAACACCGCTTCCAAGAAGCGTTCCCAGCGTTCTTGAAAATCTTGACAATGAAGCTTTGAGCAAAATTGTGCCGAGTACAGGAATTCTAAGAAAAATACTATCTGTGATTTTTCTGCCATTTTCAGATCTTCTGAAAAATTTTACAAATACAAAAAATATAATAATTCCAAGAAATATAAAAATTCCTGATTTTGCCATAAAATTACTCATAGCAATGGTTATTCTTGTAGGAAGTGGCAGGTCAAGTCCCATTTCAGCAAACAATTTTGCAAATGTGGGAATAACAAATATCATAATAATTGCAACAACAAGAATAGCTACAGCTATTACCAGACTGGGATAAATCATAGCGCCAATAATTTTTCTTTTTAGTTTTATCATCTTTTCAAAATAGTCAGCCATTCTTTGAAGCACTTTATCAAGCATTCCACCTTCTTCACCAGCCCTTACCATATTCACAAAAAGAGAACTAAATACCCGAGGATGTCTTCTCATTGAATCAGCTAAAGATGAACCCTTTTCTATATCATTTCTCATCTGAATGAGGATTTTTTTGAAATTTTTATTCTTAATTTGACCTATCAATGCATCAAAAGCTTGAACAACAGGAACACCTGAAGCAAAAAGAGTTGCGAACTGACGCGTAAAAAACAAAATATCTTTCTGAGAGACTTTCCCTAAACTGAAAAACTTTTTTTCTTGCTTTTCTTTTACGTATCTTGGAATTATCCCGCTTTTTCTTAACGATAAAAGAAGCTCGCCTTCGCTTTCTGCTTCAGTTTCGCCTGTAACTAAAGCACCTTCTTCTGTTCTACCTTTCCATATAAAAATTGTAGGCATTTGCAATCCTTTTAATTTTTTAGAAAAAAACTATTTTAAATCCAAAAAATGCAAGACCTATCGGAACAGTAAATGCCATAAATTTCAATATTCTTTTCAATGAATTATTTCTCACATACTCTGTTACAACTCCATTGAGTCCATAAAATCCGTGATATAAGGCTGAAAAGAGAAAAACAATATTAAAAATTTTCCATGAAGGCTCACTAAGTCTCTGCATAACCGCATTATAGGAATAGTTATCGTGCCCCATGAAGTGCATTAGAATGAAATGATATAGCAATCCAACTACAAGAATCACACCTGTTATTCTATGCAAAAGCCAACTCCACATTAGAACACCTCCCTGAGAAAATAAAAAGCTCCAACAATCCATATGAGAAAAACCAGAATAGCTCCTACGTATGCCATAGATTTATGATATTTCGTGGAAATTCCTATTTCAAGGAGAGTAATTCTTATTCCTGCGAAGACATGTTTAAGAACTATGGCAAAAAGGATTAATTCGCCGATTTTAATCACAGGATTTTTCATAAATGCCATGAGTTTATTGTATGCAACAGGGTCTTTTAAATGGCTTAAAACATAGATATGAGCTATCAGATAAAGGCTGAGTATTATGCCGGTTACTCTATGAACAAGCCATGCGAGAGAACCTGTGTTCCAACGGTATCTCATTTTTCACCTCCTGTAAAGCCTTTTTTCACAGCCAGTCTTTTGAGCTTGAGTATGTGTTTTGTTATATCTATCTCCTTTGGACATACCTCCACACAGTTAAAAATTGAGTGACATCGCCATACTCCATGTTCTCCTGTTATAGCTTCAAGTCTTTGCTCAGTTGCCCTATCACGAGTATCAAATAGAAATCTATATGCCTTTAGCAATGCGGAGGGTCCAAGATATTCCTTGTCAGCCCAGAATACAGGACAAGAGGTAGTACAGCTACCACACATTATACAGGTTATGGATTCAAGAATCTTATGCTGGTCTTCAGGCGACTGAATTCTCTCCCTTTCAGGCGGCGGTTCTTCATTGATGAGATAGGGTAATACCTTATCGTTTTTATGGAAAAACATTGTCATGTCTACCACAAGGTCTTTAATAACAGGCAAAGCTGGTAGAGGTTCTATCTCAATTATTTCAGGTAAATCCTTTACAAGAGTTTGACAGGCAAGGCGATTTTGTCCATTTATCTTCATTGCGCATGAACCACATACTCCATGGGCACAGGATTTTCTGAAAGTTAAAGTGCCGTCCATTGTTTCTTTTATTTTTACAAGTCCATCTAAAACCCTTTCCATGCTGTTAAGTTTTACTCTGAATTCGTCCCATCTTGTTGAAGGGTTTTCATCGGGCAAGTATCTTTTAATTTTGAATGTGTAATATTTGCTCATTAGTATTTCCTCTCCTCTGGTTTAAATCTTGTTAATTTAACAGGTCTGTATTTAAAGGTAATGCCTTTGTCTCCTTGAAATGCAAAGGTATGCTTAAGCCAGTTTTCATCATCTCTTTTTGGGTAGTCTTCTCTACAATGAGCTCCTCTACTTTCTGTTCTCTGCAGGGCACAGGAAGCTATAACCTCTGATAGAGTTAACATGTGCCCAAGCTCAATTGCTTCAAGAAGGTCTGTATTGAATGTGTTTGACTTGTCAGCAATTGATATGTCTTTGTATCTTTCCTTTAATGTTTGTAATTCATCAAGAAGAACTTTAAGCTCTTCTTCTTTTCTAAAAACAGAGCATTTATCCATCATGGCAGATTGTAAGTCTCTTCTTACTGAAGCCACTGTTTCTCTTCCATTACTCCTTCTTATCATATCTACACAATCTGCAATGAGAGAGATTCTTTCCTTTTTAACCTTGCCTTTTGTAGCAGTCTTTAAGGTGGAACTTGCTGCCTTTCCAGCCCTTCTTCCAAAGACAACAGTATCAAGGAGGGAGTTACAACCGAGTCTATTTGCACCATGAACAGACACGCAGGCACACTCACCAGCAGCATAAAGACCTTCTACAACTGAGCCATCTATATCCCTTAAAACCCTGCCATCATTATCCGTTGGAATACCACCCATTGCGTAATGGGCAGTTGGAACAACAGGAATGGGCGCTTCAGATGGGTCAATTCCCATGTATATTTTGCAAAAAGTAGTTATTTCTGGCAGTCTCTCTTCAAGAATTTTCTTATCCACATGTCTTAAATCAAGATAAACATAGTCTTTTCCATCAATACCTCTACCCTCTCTTATCTCCGTTAGAATTGCACGGGATACCATATCACGAGGGGCTAAGTCTTTTATTGTTGGGGCATACCTTTCCATAAATCTTTCGCCTTTCCCATTTATTAGAATTCCGCCTTCGCCTCTTGCACCTTCGGTAATCAATATTCCAAGCCCGTAAAGCCCTGTAGGATGGAACTGAAAGAACTCCATATCTTCAAGGGGCAGCCCCTGTCTAAAAAGCATGCTAAGACATTCACCTGTACTTGCATAGGCATTTGAGGTAACCTTGAAGACCTTTCCGTATCCACCGCTTGCTATTATCACTGCCTTTGATTCAAAAACATGAAGAGAGCCATCTTTTATGTTAACAGCAATTATACCCTGAACAGCATTGTTTTCTACGACAATATCAAGCACTTGAAACTCTTGAAAAAATCTAACGCCTTTGAGCTGACATTGCTCATAAAGAGCAAAAAGCACTGCATGCCCTGTCCTGTCAGCAGAATAACATGCCCTTCTAACAGGTGCTTTACCAAACTCCCGTGTATGCCCGCCAAATCTCCTCTGGGCAATCTTACCTTCTGGTGTACGGGAGAAAGGTACACCCATATGCTCAAGCTCAATAATCGTAGGAATTGCATCGTAGCACATAATTTCAATGGCATCTTGGTCACCAAGAAAATCGCTTCCCTTCACCGTATCATAGGTATGCCATTCGGGGCTGTCTTCTTCTTCATTTCCAAGAGCAGCACCAATACCACCTTGTGCTGCGGTAGAATGGGAACGAGTAGGATAAAGCTTGCTCAGTACACCTACTGTTCCGTGATTGATACATTCAATGGCAGCACGGCATCCCGCAAGACCAGAACCGATAATAACTGTGTCAAAATAGTGCTTGTTAATCTCCATTTACCTCTCCTTATTTGCAAAAATTATTTTATTTTGTATAATTTATAGCACAATGTCAAGCATAGGAGGACAAAAATGGGATATGTACCAAGTCCAAGTTATAGCATAACGTTACGAGTAGAGATTGAAAACAGAATAGGAATGTTTGCCAAAATTGCTTCAGCCATCAGTGGTGCAGGAGGAGATTTAGGCTCAATTGATATTGTAAAAGTTGAAAAAGGAAGAATTATAAGAGATATTACTGTAAATGCCAGAGATGAAGAACATGAAAAGAAAATCATTAAGGCGTTAAAACACATTGAAGGAGTTAAAATTTTAAGAGTCATGGACAGGACATTTCTTGTCCATGAAGGAGGCAAAATTGGCATATACAACAAGATAAATGTGAAGGGAAGAGAAGACCTCTCAAGAGTTTATACACCAGGCGTAGCAAGAGTCTGCCTTGATATTCATAAAAATCCTGAACATGTATATCGCTATACTATAAAAGGAAACACTGTGGCGGTGATAACTGATGGAACAGCGGTTTTAGGTCTTGGAAACATAGGACCTGATGCAGCAATGCCTGTGATGGAAGGAAAATGCATGCTTTTTAAAGAGTTCGGAGGTGTAGATGCTTTCCCAATAGCAGTAAGAACCACAGATGTGGATGAACTTGTTAACATTATAAAAAAAATTTCAACTCCCTTTGGTGGAATAAATCTTGAAGACATTGCTGCACCCAGATGTTTTGAAGTAGAACGAAGGCTTCGTGAGGAGCTTGATATTCCTGTAATTCACGATGACCAGCACGGAACAGCCATAGTTACTCTTGCAGCCCTAATAAATGTTGGAAGAGTTCTAAAAAGAGATATAAGAGATTTTCGAGTTGTAATCTCTGGTGCAGGTGCTGCAGGCACAGCTACAGCTTATATGCTCCTTGAATATGGCATAAAAGACATAACAGTCTGTGACAGAGCAGGTACTTTATACGAAGGAAGAACAGAAGATATGGATTCACACAAAGCAGAACTTGCCCAAAAAACAAATCCCAGAAAAATCAAGGGAAAACTCACTGATGTCCTTGAGGGCGCCGATGTCTTTATAGGACTTTCTGCTCCAAACATTCTTAAACCAGAGGACATTGAAAAAATGGCAAAAGACAAAGTTGTATTCGCTCTTGCAAATCCTGACCCTGAAATTGCGCCTGAACTTGCAATGCCCCTTGTAAGAATCATGGCAACTGGCAGGTCTGACTATCCAAACCAAATAAATAATGTTCTTGCTTTTCCAGGATTATTCAAAGGCTTACTTGAGGTCAGAGCAAAGGGTGTTGATAAAGAAATATTTTTTGCCGCTGCCAATGCAATTGCTAACATAATTAAGGACGAAGAACTCAATGAAGACTATATTATACCAAGCATTTTTAATAAAAAAGTTGCACAGGCAGTCTCCCATGCGGTAGCTGAGAAGGCTAAAAAACTAAAATTAGCAAGATAACTATTGACTTTTTTAAATATTTTTAATATTATCATTAGAAACTTTAAGAAGGAGGGGTATTATGAAACGACTGAGTATTTTAATTTTAGCTGTTATGTTAAGTTTCTGTTTAATAACATTTTCTTTTGCAGCAGATGTTATAAAATTCGGAGCCGCGCTTTCACTCACGGGTAAACTTGCAAAAGAAGGTAATCTTGTAAAAAATGGATATGAACTTTGGAAGGAAACTGTTAATAAAAAAGGCGGAATTAAAATTGGGAATAAATACTATAAAGTTGATATCAAATACTATGACGATGAGAGTGATCCAAACAGAGCAGCAAAACTTGTAGAAAAATTAATAACTGAAGACGGAATTAAACTTATTCTTGGTCCATATGGAAGTGAATCAGTATTTTCAACCTCTGCAATTACAGAAAAATATGGGGCTTTGATGGTTCAGGGAGGAGCTGCTGCAGACAAACTTTACACAAGAGGATTTAAAAATCTTTTTGGAATTTACACAGTAGCCACAGAGTATATGGATGATACACTAAAAATGTTAATGAATAAAGCTCCTAAGCCAACAACTGTAGCGATAGTCTATTCCAATGATCTTTTCTCAACACAGGTTGCTCAAGGTGCTAAAGCATCTGCTCAGAAATATGGATATAAGGTAGTTTACTACAAAGACTACCCAAAAGGAACGCAGGACCTGTCAACTGTTATTGTTGAAATTAAAGCAAAAAATCCTGACATACTTATTGGTTGTGGACATTTTCAGGATACTATAGTCATTGTTAAACAAAGTAAAGATTATAAGCTTAATCCTAAGGCAATAGCTTTTTCAGTTGGACCAACTCTTCCTGATTTTGTAAGTGCTTTAAAGTCAGATGCAGAATATATTTTAGGTTCTGCTCAATGGACCCCAACCCTGAAATACAAAGATCCTGTTTTTGGTTCAAATGCAAACTTTGTAAAAGCTTTTAAAACAAAATTTAGAGTAGAACCTAACTATCATGCAGCAGGAGGCGCAGCAGCAGCAGTAATCTTCCAAAGAGCTATTGAAAAAGCAGGAACATTTACAGATATCAACAGGATCAGAGAGTCACTTTTAAGCTTTAATGAAGAAACATTATTTGGAAAAATTAGATTTGACTCCAGTGGAAAGGTTGTTGGTAAAGGAATGCCTGTTATTCAAATACTTAAGGGAACTCAAAAAACAGTTTATCCAGAAAATGTTGCTGAAACAAAACCAGTTTATCCAAAACCAGCATGGAGATAAATTTTTTAGCCCAAGCTTTTGCTTGGGCTTTTTTATTTTAATTCAGGTGAGGTGAAGATGATAATTCTGCAGGTTCTTATTAATGGATTTCTTCTTGGTGGATTTTATGCTTTAATAGGAGTTGGATTTTCACTTGTGTGGGGGGTTACAAACATAATTAATCTCGCCCATGGAGCTATTGCACTTCTTGGTGCCTATATTACCTTCTTTCTTTTTCAAAACTATGGAATTGACCCTTTTTTAAGTTTACCCTTCAGTTTTCTTGCTCTTTTCATTTTTGGGTATGCCATACAAAGATATTTATTAAATCTTGTTGTAAAAGCGCAAATATTTATGCTCCTTATTCTTACTTTTGGCATAGAAATTTTTTTAGTAAACTTTATGACAACTTTCTTTTCAGCAGACTTTCGTTCTGTCACTCCTGATTATGCAGGAGAAAGCTTAATTATTGGAGATATTGTTATTCCATATATAAGAATTATAGTATTCCTTATATGCACATTCATAACCTTTATTTTAAGTCTTTTCCTTAATAAAACATGGGCTGGTAAAGCAATAAAAGCCACATCTCTTGATATAGAAGCTGCAATGATGGTAGGTATAAATCCTGCAAAAATCTTCGCTTTAACCTTCGCAATAGCTTCAGGATTGGCAGGAGTTGCAGGAAGTCTTTTTTCATTAACTCAAGCATTTTCTCCTTCAATAGCAGGTTCCTTAACACTAAGAGCCTTTATTGTTAGCATATTAGGTGGTTTGGGTAGAGTAGAAGGAGCTTTGATTGGTGGAATCATTCTTGGGATTGTTGAAACGCTAAGTTCATACTTCATTGGTGAAAGTTATAAAAATGCCATTACTCTTGGAATAATGGTATTAGTTCTCATTATTAAACCTACAGGAATTCTCGGCAAGAAATACTTTGCGGAGGTAAAACATTAAAATGAAGAAAAATATTGCTCTTTTTATAATCTTTATTGTAGCTGTCTGTTTATTACCTTTTTTTATATCTGGATACTGGTTAAGAGTGCTTACACAGACATTCATGTTTGCCGCAATTGCTACTGGCAGTAATATTATAATTGGTTATACTGGATATCCTGCCTTTGGAAATATAGCATTTTTTGGTATAGGAGCATATGTAACAGGTGTATTAATGACTAAATATGAAATTTCTTTTATAGCAACGCTCCCTTTTTGCGCTTTAGGAGGATTTATAGTTGCTATACTGTTAGGTATCCCTCTTTTAAGACTTAAAGGGCACTATTTTGCTATTGCAACCGTTGGCGTTATGGAAGCAATGAAAGAAATTGTTGACAACATGACTGAAATAACAGGCGGTGGATTAGGGTTAACTTTACCCATCATGGAAGGAGACCCTGCTTACATTTATAAATTCTTTTACTACACAATTTTACTAATCATGCTTCTTTCAATAGCCATTGCTTTTATAGTATGGAAATCAAAATTTGGCTATGCTTTAAGAGCAATAAGAATTGATGAAGACGCAGCAAGTGTAATGGGAATCAATACAGCTCTGTATAAAACATTTGCATGGGGGATAAGCGGTGCATTGGTAAGTATTGCAGGAGGCGCCTATGCCTATTGGTTAACTTATATTGACCCCTCAACTGTATTTGTCACATCTTACTCTGTAAAAATGTTTGCTATGATTTTACTTGGAGGGGCAACAACTATTTTTGGACCAATGCTTGGTGCCTTTATACTTGAATTAATTTCAGAGATTGTATGGAGTAAATTTATAGAGATTCATGGAATGATACTTGGCTTATTGATTATACTTGTCGTGCTTTTTATCCCTAAGGGGTTGTTTGAAACATTTAAGGGTGGCTTTTCCTTTAGAAAATTGGTCATAAATTTAAGAGAAAATAGACTTTAAGGGGTTAAGAGATGGTTATATTAGAAACAAAAAATCTTGCAAAAAAATATGGAGGCGTTGAAGTATTAAACAATGTTAATCTTAAAGTTTACAAAGGAGAAATTTTGGGGATGATAGGACCAAATGGAGCTGGCAAAACTACTTTGATGAATCTAATATGTAAACTAACAGATATTACAGCTGGCGAAATATTTTATAAAGGACAATTAATAAATGACAGAAAACCCTATGAAATAGCAAAAATGGGTATATCAAGAACCTTTCAGGTAGTAAAACCTTTTAAAGGACTTACTGTATTAGAAAATGTTATGGTTGGAGCATTTTATGGGAAAAAACAAGCTAAAAATAAAACAGAAGCAAGACAGATAGCTATGGAAGCATTGCAAATTGTAGGATTAATAAATGAAAAAGACAAAGAACCAAGTATACTTCCTATAGCGCAAAGGAAAAAACTGGAGTTAGCACGAGCACTTGCAATGGATCCTGAACTTCTTATACTGGATGAGGTTATGGCAGGACTTAATCCAAAGGAACTTGATGATATAATGAAAGAGATACTTCTTCTTAAAGAAAGAGGAATTACTATAATTGCTATAGAACATGTAATGAAGGTTATCATGGGCATTTCTGATAGAGTTGTAGTCCTTCATCTTGGACAATTAATCTGTGAAGGAAAACCCAATGAAGTATGTAATCATCCTCAAGTTATAGAAGCTTATCTTGGAAACAAATTTGCACAGAGAGGTATCGCATAATGGAACTACTAAATATCAAAAATCTTAATACAGGTTATGGCGATTTACAGATTTTAAGAAATATTTCTTTAAGGATTAATAAAGGAGAAATTGTTGCACTTCTTGGTTCAAATGGAGCTGGGAAAAGCACTCTGATGAGAAGTATAGTCGGCAGATTAAGGGTGTGGTCAGGAGAAATAGTATTCAAAGGACAAAATATAACAAATTTACCTCCAGAAAAAATAGTAAAACTTGGAATAAGCCTCGCACCTGAAAGAAGAAGAATATTTTCAGGTATGACAGTTAAAGAAAATCTTGAAATTGGGGCATATCAAAGAAGAAATGGATTTAAAGAAAGAATAGAAAAAGTTTTTTCCATTTTCCCAAGACTTTATGAAAGAAGAAATCATCTTGGTGGTGATCTATCTGGTGGTGAACAACAAATGCTTGCCATAGGAAGAGCTCTTATGAATGAGCCAGACCTTCTTTTAATAGATGAATGTTCTTTAGGGCTTGCTCCAACTATAGTGGAAAATATAATAGAAGTTATAAAAGAAATTAATAAATCTGGCGTAAGCCTACTTATAGTGGAACAGGATGTACAAATGGCTTTAGAAATAAGTAATAGAGCCTATGTTATGGAAGTCGGAGAAATAACAATATCTGGAGAATCTAAAAAATTAATAAATGATGCACGAATAAAGGAAAGTTATCTTGGCATGTAAAAAAATTTTTCAATTTTTTTAAAAGTAAGCCAGTGTTCACCATCTATTAAATAAGTTTTAGCCTGTGGATAAAACTCTCTCAGGTCATAAATCGCCTGAGGGGGAATGATTTTATCCTTTTTACCATGAATTAAAATTAGTTCACAATTAACCTGCCTGTTACTTTTATTAATATGAATATCGGAGGTAAGCAGAAAATTAAGTCCATTAATAAGTGAAATGTTATCTATTTTTTTAGGCAAAATAGGTGCACATCCTGCATTAGTAAGGAAATCCTTTATAACAATTTCAGGCTCTATTTGCATCTTTTGAATCATTTTCTTTAGAATCCTTGGGCTTACATATTGGGTAAATTTCTTAAATCCTGCAATAATCAATATCTCACTAAACTTATCAGAAAAAAAATCCAGATTCTTCAAAACAATATGCCCACCAGTTGACCAACCAACTAATATATCACCTGATTTATCCTTAAGAAAATCCAAAATCCCTTCCTCATTAAAATCAATAAATGGACAGATAAAATCCCAATCCTCAGGGATATCTTCCAAAGCCTCCCTAAATCCTGCCCATCCTGAAATAAAAAGTTTCATTTCACAATTAAAGTAGGTATTTTTGAAAGACCAATGACTCTCTGGCAGGTGCTTCCCATAAGGAGTCTTTTAAGTCCTGTTCTGCCATGAGAGCCTATAACTATCAGGTCTGCATCAATCTTTTCTGCTGTTTCAAGAATCTTCCTGTATGGCTCGCCTTCTTCCAAAATTGTATTCACCGATATGTTTTCCTTTTGAAATTTCATCTCCAAATTTTTTAGATACTTCTTCACCTTTTCCATCTGATTGTCAAAAATTTCCGGTTTTATTGCGAAAACCTCAGAAGGAACCTCTAACACAGATATTATATTCATTTCCGAATAAAAATTCTTAGCAATTTCTATTGCTCTGCTACATATCCTGTCTCCGTAAGGAGAGACATCCACAGCTACAAGAGTTTTATCCCATTTAATTAAAGCGTCCTTTGGAACTATCAAGACATCAGTGTTACTGTATCCTATAACTCTTTCTGTAACGCTTCCCAGTAAAACTTCTCTCAGAGCACTCATTCCCTTTTTGCCCATAACTATTAAATCTGCTGATATCTCCACACTGATATCTACAATTTTTTCAAAAGGCTCACCTTCTTCATATAAAGATTTAACGAGTACTCCGTATCTATTGCCTATGTCTTTAGCTCGGGAAAGTGTATCCTTATAGGGCTTATTTAGCTCTTCCAGTGAGAGTCCTATACCAATTAGGCTTATATCTCCATGATAGGTAGGAGCAACAGTTAGAGCAAAAACTGTTATGCCACTGTCTTTTGAGAATTTCACTGCTTCTTCAAAGGCATGAAAACTCTCCTCTGAACCATCAAGGCATGCAAGAATTTTTCTATAAAGTCTCATCTTTTTTCTCCTGAGATTTATTTCACCGTATCTGAAGACGGCAATTCAACGAGTCTGCGTAATTTTCTCTCCTCTCTCAAACCTTTATACAAAGCTGAACATATAATCAATGCCCCTGTTAAAAGCGCTGCAACCATTATTATAAAACTTGAGCTTTTAAGAATTTTAACAGTCATTTCTGAAAGAGGTGAAATTACCCCGAGTTGACTTAAATAAACTGGTATCATTAAACCTCTGCTTACAAGAACTACAAGCATTATCACACTCATTACGATTTTTATCATGTAGTCCTTAACATAGGTTGTTCCTATTGCACCAAGTTGAACCCCAAAAAGAGAACCTGCAAGAATAATCATGGCAAGCCTTATATCTACAAAACCTCCCATTGCATACTTAAAAGAACCAACCAGCCCCATAACAAAGGCAATAACAAGTTCTGTTGCAGATGCCATCAATGCTGGTGCACCAAGTATATACATCATTGCAGGAACTCCTAAAAATCCACCAACTGCTATTGTAGCAGCAAGCATTCCTGTTGCAAAACCAAGAGGTATGGTAAAGAGAAAAGAAATTTTTGCATTAAGGCTTTTGAAATAAACCATAGTGCCTGGAATATTAACTGATTGAATCCATTTTGCAATTTTTGTTATTTTCTCAGGCTTATTTGCCTGGCTATCATCTTTTGTTTTAAGGGCATCAAGAAGAACATAGCTTCCAACAATACCTAAGACAATTACAAAAGCAACGCTTACATAAAGATTTGAACCAGCATCTCCAAAGGTCTTTTTAATGTATTCCTGAATATGAGCACCAAATAAAACTCCTGCCTCGGCAGAAGCTCCCATAACAAGCCCAAGTTTTACATCAACCTGCCCAAATTTAGCTCTTTTAATTGCTCCCACAAGTGCTTTAGGAAATTTATGACACATATTGGATGCAACTGCAACAAGCCCTGGCACCCCAATGCTCATCATTCCTGGAGTAAGCACAAAGGCACCTCCTGAGCCTATAAATCCGCTTACAAGTCCTCCAACAAGACCTACAAAAAACAGATACATTACATTGAGCCAGTTTAAATCAATAAAATTTGTTGTTAACTCTATCATCTTTTCCTCCTACTTAAAAAATTAAGACTGTTAACAACTTATAATTTATTGAAAATCAATAAACTACAAGTCCCTCAACTTTTTTATTACCTCTCTGTCATTCCCAGAAAAAACATTCTCACCTTTCAAGATACCCCCCTCTGTCATTCCGAGGAGCGTAAGCGACGAGGAATCTCCTCAAATCTTTAGCGAATGAGATCCCTCGGGCAAAGCCCTCGGGATGACCCTTTATTGAATAGCCTTAAGCTCTTAATTGTGTTCTTATTTCTTTTCTCTCAACAGGTCTGTCACGTAAAGTTTTCTCAGCACCTTTCTTTGCTTCAATTCCAAGTGCCTGCCAGAAGTAGTTTGTAAAATTACCGTGTGCAAAGGAAAAAACAAAAGCAGTTGCCACAGGGAATAAGGCATAAAGCCCACCTCTTGCACATAATGCATTAATTATTGGCTCATTAAAGAACAAGCCAGCATAAAGAATCCCTGTAATTGCTCCGAAAAATAAAACTCTGACAAAACTTTTTTTCCTCTTTGACATCTTATCCTCCTAATAAAGTTTTATTTGGCTGAACAAAAATCAATGGGATATTCCTAAGTTTGATTTCATCAAACATTTTTTCATCTGCTATGATTATCAAGTCAGATTCTTCAATGTAACGAGCAACTTCTAAAAAATCACTGAAACTTAAAATTTCATAAAAAACTCCTCCCCCAAGCTGTTCTATTAAATTTTTTGAACTCCCTCCATTAACAAGAATTTTTACGACTCCCTGAACTCTTTTTGCTAAACTCACAGCATACTTTATTGCATAGTTATCTTCTTCTGAACCTGAGCAAATGACTAAAATTTTAGTCTTCTTTCTTGCAATCTGCCTTGCTGTATCAAACTCTCCTGCCTCGGCAAAGGAAATAGCAGCCATATAATCATCAAACTTGTTCATAAAATCTTTTATTCTCATCGTATTCCCTCCTTGAAAACCTCACTAAAAGAAAAAACAATTTTTATGCCATAGCATTAAGCTCTTGAATTTATTAGATTTTTTGATTACGACCTAAAATTTTATGTTGCAATTTGCATCGTCATATTTGTAAAATGCAATAGGAGATATAAAGATGGGTTTATTTAAAAAAAGTAACCAGACAGAAGAATCTCAAATCACTATAGTTGAAGAACTAAGCAATAAGATTTCTCAATCAGGCATGCCTTCTCATGTTAAAGATGTTGCCATGAAAGAGCTTGAACTTCTCTCAAAAATGAATCCTTCCACAGCAGAATATACCATTACATTAACCTACATTGAATATCTTGTCAGTCTCCCGTGGAATATAAAAACATCTGATAACCTTAATCTTGAAAGAGCAGAAAGAATTTTAAATGAAAGGCATTACGGACTTAATGATGTTAAGAATAGAATTCTTGAGCATCTTGCAGTAAAAATCCTTTCATCAAACAGAAACTCAAGAATTTTAATCGTTGACGATGAAGATATAACACGAAAAAATCTTGAACATGTCTTAAAAAAAGAAAATTATGAAGTTGTGGCTGCAAAAAACGGTAAAGAAGCCTTTGAAATTCTTGACAAGCAGGAGTTTGAAATTGTTCTTACTGATATCAAAATGGAGGGATTAAACGGCTTTGCAGTGCTTGAAAAAGTAAAAGCAAAATATCCAAGCACGAAGGTCATAATGATTACTGCCTATGCAGCAGTAGACAGTGCTGTTGAAGCAATAAAAAGAGGAGCTTTTCACTACATTGCCAAGCCTTTCAAAATTGAAGAGGTAAAATTAGCAATAAACAAAGCTGTTGAAGACAGACTTAGCTCTATTTCAACAAAAGGCTCAATCCTTTGTTTTGCAGGTCCTCCAGGCACAGGAAAGACTTCAATTGGAAAATCAATAGCAGATGCTCTTGGGAGAAAGTTTGCGAGAATCTCTCTTGGTGGAATAAAAGATGAGGCTGAAATTAGAGGACACAGAAGAACCTATGCAGGAGCAAAACCTGGAAGAATTATAGAAGAAATAAGAAGAGCAGGAGTAGCTAATCCTGTTTTAATGCTTGATGAAATTGACAAAATCTGTCAGGACTTTAAGGGAGACCCTGCTTCAGCACTTCTTGAAGCTCTTGACCCAGAACAGAATTATGCTTTTATAGACCACTATCTTGATGTTCCCTTTGACCTTTCAGGAGTTATGTTCATTGTTACTGCAAATATCCCTGATAATATTCAGCATGCTCTTCTTGATAGAATGGAAGTTATTGAATTTTCAGGCTACACTGAGGAAGAAAAGAAGAACATAGCTCTTAAACATCTGATACCAAAACAGATTACAGAACAAGGGCTTACTGAGTTTCCACCTGAGTTTAGTGAAGAGACTATTTTAAAAATAATTCAGGAATATACAAGGGAAGCAGGGATAAGAAATCTTGAAAGAATGATTGCAACTATATGCAGAAAAATCGCTACTGAAGTGGTGAGGGAAAATAAACCTAAAAACTCAATCAAAGTAACGCCTGAAGTAGTGGAAAAATATCTCGGTCCCAGAAGATATTTCTTTGAAGTAACTGATGCAAAAAACAGGGTAGGAGTTGTTACAGGGCTTGTATGGACAGAAACAGGTGGTGACATTATATTTATAGAGGCTGCTAAAATGAGAGGAAAAAGAGAGTTAATTCTTACAGGTTCACTTGGAAATGTTATGAAAGAATCAGCTCAGGCTGCTTTAAGTTATGTAAGAAGCAACTCCTCCTTATTCGGTATTTCTGAAGAGGCTTTTGATGCCTTTGATATACACATTCATATTCCTCAGGGAGCAATCCTTAAAGATGGTCCTTCAGCAGGAGCAACAATTGCAATGGCTTTAATTTCCCTTTTTACAAATAGACCTGCCAGAAGAGATGTAGCAGTAACAGGAGAGCTTACCCTTAGCGGAAGAATACTTCCTGTGGGAGGCATAAAAGAAAAAATCCTTGCTGCTAAAAGAGCAGGAGTAAAGACAGTGATAGTTCCTTATAGAAATAAAGTAGATATAGAAAACCTTCCTGATGATTTTAAAAAGGGAGTGGAGATAATATTCATTGAAAAAATTGAAGATGTTATAGACACAATCCTGGTTTAAAATTTAATCAGAAGAGGGAGTTAATCCCCCTTCCCTTTTTAAGCTCTCATCTGAAATCTTTTTACTTGTGTAGTCCGCTGTCTTTTTATCTGTCTATCTCTGTTTGTCTCTCTTAAAATTTCTCTTGCTGTATCAAACTCTCCTGCTTCAGCAAAAGAAATTGCAGCCATATAATCACAAAATCTGTTTAAAAAATCTCTTAGCCTCTTCATAAATTCCTCCTCTTTGAAAGATTCTGTTTTTGATATTGCATTTTTTATGCCAACAACCATTTAAATATGAAACTGTTGAATTTATTAGTTTTTTTTATTTTAAGGGCTCAAACTCCATGTTACAAAATGCATCACCACATAAAAAATGCAACCTGATAAAAGACATTTGTCTTACTGTAATCCAAAGGGCTGTTCAATTCACAACGGTCATTCTGATGGGCTGAATGGACCTGGGATCTGCCCCGAAAGTCACTCTGAGGCAAAGCCGAAAAGTCTCCTCCATTTCTTTTTCTCATCCCAAAGGCTTTTGCTGAGGGATCTCCTCTTTTTATTGCGGTGGAGATTTCCCAAACTCATCACTTTTCCTTCACTTAAGCTCAGGACAGGGTTCAGAGCTATGCTTCGGCTCGGAATATCAGAAAAAGCATTGGGGGTAAATGAAGTTAAATAAAGAATGTTGTGACCCGTGATTCTGAACAAAAAATTAAATTTTTTCAGGTTTTTTGCGATAGAGTGATTTAAAATATTTAAAAATCAAGTATACGGCAAATCCAATTATAGCCAGCAAAATTCCTATATGTTCAATTTTTGTTATGTCATTTTTTATGATCTGTAAGCTATTGCCTCCCATGTATCCTGCTCCAACCATGAGAGCAATCGTAAATAATGACGATATTCCATCGGCAATCAGGAATTTTAAAAAGGAGAGTTTCATTACGCCAGATACAATGATTATTTGAGCCCTTAGTCCAACAATATGCCTTCCCAAAAGGATAATAATAACTCCCCACTTACTAAATTTATCTTCAAGCCATGCAAGCCTTTCAGAAGTCAATATTTTCTTAAATTTCCTATGAGTAACAATCATGCGACCATATTTTTTACCAACAAAATATAGAAAAACATCCGCAAATAATACTCCCAAATAAACAACGAGCAAAGCAGGAACAGGTTTTATCACATCCGTTGAGATTAAAAAGCCGCAAAGAATTAGCGTAGCATCTTCTGGAAAAGGCAAGCCGATACCCCCAAGTATGAGGAGAAGAAAAAGACCTAAGTATGGAACATGCCCTATAAGACCTTTCAGCTCTATCACTTTTACAATACTACTTTAACGTGCCCCCCTTGCCTATGGCAATCATAATACTCAAAGGACTGTAATTTCTAAAAAGTTACTAAAATATAAACTATATTTCAATCGCCCCTCTGTCTAATTCAGAAACACTCCAAGTCTGTCATTCTGAGGTACACTCTCCCTGTCATTCTGAGGAGCGTAAGTGACGAGGAATCTCCTCCATCTATGCATATTAATGACAGTCAGTAATTGAACAGCCTTTTATAGCAATTCAAAGGTTATCATTAATGAAATAAGTGTTATAAAAAACAGACCTATGAGGAAAATTACATCAGCTATTTTTTCATAAAATAATGACTTTTTTCTCGCACGCATGGACATATAGGAAAATATGCTTGAGAGAAGGAAAAGCATTATAGCTATTCCAACGAAAATATCAAGAATAAAGTCAATCTTTTTGTCCATTTTCCATAGTTTGAGAAAACTTATTAATATAAAACACAAACCCAGTAGATTTGAGGATGTTGGTAAAATATGTTTTGATACATTTTTAAAATCATTGGTGCTTTCAGACATTTACCCCTCCCTTTTTTACTGGAGACTGTTCAAAAACTTGTAACCTATTGAAATTCAATAAATTACAAGCTCTAAAATTTTTCAATTACCTCCATCTGTCATCGTATATTAAATAATGGAGGTTAAAGATCGTGGTGATGGTTTACAATTATAGAGGAGGAGTAAAAGTGAAGGAGAGGAAGAGCGAGTTGTCATTGGTCATGCAAGACCGTTCGGAATGTTGCTCCCTCTCCTTGCGCTTCCTGAACCTGAACGGGAACATCAGGTCTGGAACCTGTATTACTTACCACGATGATAGGTTAAAGGAAGTCCTCCGAAAAAATCAATATACTAATAAGGAGGGGTTTATAATGAGCACTTACAAAGTTTTCATAGGTATTGATGTATCAAAGAAGTATCTTAATGCAGCGATACTCAATGGAGACACTACAGTAACGTTTAAGAGCTTATATTGTCCAGAGGAATTTGAGAAGGAATTGAATAGGCATTTGAAAGAGATAGAAAAATCGGAGTTACTAATTGTTATGGAGCATACAGGGGTCTATCATCTAAGATTGGCTCATTATCTGTATGAGAGTGGATATAATGTAGGAGTGATTAATCCTTATTTAATGAGGAAATTTTTTGAGGCAAAGGGCAAGAGAGCAAAGACAGACAAAGTAGACTCCATAGTGATAGCTGAGTATGGGAGGCAATTTTTTGATGGGAAGCTATATAGACCTAAGACAGAGGCTCAGAAGCAAATAGAAACCCGGTTGAGGTTACTTGATGATTTTCAGAGGCAGATAAACATGGTTAAGAACCAGAGGGAAGCATTGAGCCATGTTCCTATGGAAGGCATCAAGAAAGTGCTAAGGTATTATGATGGGATAATAAAGGCACTGAGCAGTAGCATGAAAAAGGTAGAGAAAGAAATACAGAAGCTTTGCAGGGAAAAATTTAAGAAGCAGAGGGAATTACTTGAGAGCATACCTGGGATAAGTGACAGAGCGATAAGTGTAGTAGTATCAATGCTTAGGGGATTTGAGGGTTTTAGCAGAGCGAAGGAAGTAGGGAGTTTTGTAGGGATATGTCCCTCGCCGTATGAGAGTGGAGATACAGTGAGGGGGAGGGGAAGCATAATGAAGAGGGGCAACAGTTATGTGAGGAAGGTTTTTTATATGTGTACACTGTCAGCGATAAGGGTGAATGTATATTGCAAGGGATTATATGAGAGATTATTGAAAAAAGGGAAGTCAAAGAAGTTGGCATTGGTGGCAGTGGGGCATAAGTTGCTCAGGCAGTGTTTTGGAGTATTGAGAAGTGGGAAAGAATTCAATCCCAGTTTGGTAAAAAGCACTTGACAAAAGAACACGGAACATTCCGAGCCGAGCGAAGCGAGTCTTGAGCCGTAGGCGAAGGGTCTGCGATGAATCTCCTTATCTCCGATTTAAGGAGGCGACCCTTCGGCTTTGCCTCAGGGTGGACCTACGACTCAGATTCCTCGCACCCATTGAGGGTGCTCGGAATGACCTTTAATAATTGAACAGCCTCTTACTGAATAACTTTGATTTTTCATATTGTCACAAAATATTTTTATACTTGTTTATTATTCTGCTTTGCATAGGGGAATTTAATTGTAAAAGTTGTTCCTTCTCCAACTTTGCTCTGGATATCATATTCTGCGTTGTATTTCTTCAAAAGTTCTTGTACCATGTACAAACCAAGTCCTGTGCCTGCAGGTCTGCTTTCCTGCCCTTCTTCTATATAACGTTTAGTTGTAAAATATGGTTCAAATATATATTTTATATTTTTTTCAGGAATTCCTTCCCCAGTATCACTAATTTGTACATGTATATAATTGTCTGCAAAGTATGTTTTTACAGTTAATTTCTTTTTATCTGTATTTCGCATTGCATCAAGAGCATTCTTAATTATATTACTGAAACTCTGGCTGAAATCGCTGTAAACTCCTTTTATTAAAGGTAAAGACTTATCCAATTCAATAAATTTTTCAACCTCATGTTTAAAAAACATGTCTGCCTGAAGAAAATCAAGTTCAACAGATAATACTTTATTTAAATCTACTGGAATTTCCTGTGTTGATTGTTCTAAGCGAGTTTTGCTTAAAACATTTTTTATAATATTTTTCATATTTTCAGTAGCAGAAAGAATCATATCACACATTTCAGCATTATCAGAATTTTTCATCTTTAGCAACTGAGCAAAACCATGAATTCCATTCAATGGATTATTGAGATTGTGAACCAATCCTGCTACAAGCTGTCCCACTTCAGCAAGTTTATGCTCATTTAAGAGTTGAAATTGAAGATTTTTCTCAGCTTCTTGCCTTCTCTGTATCTCCTCTATAGCTTTTTTAAGAGCTTTTGCGAGAACACCGATTTCATCTTTTCTATGTACTGGAAGTGAGAGATTGTAATCACCTCTTTCAAGTTTAGATGCCTCTTTAATAAGCCCTTCTATAGGCTTTGTAATTCCTTGAGCTAAAAGTTTTGCCAGAACTACTGCAAAAAACATGTTAAATAAAATAATACCTATTAGATATTTTTTAAATTTCTCCAATGTTTCTATACCCTGGATGTTATTGAAAACTAAAATCATGCTCCAGGCAGGATTTTCCATATGTTTATATACTATAAGATTTGTTTTCCCCTGCCACTCATAAGAAATCGCCCCTTCTTTCCTTTGAAGTAGAGATTCATGTAGCTTATCTATGTTTACATGAAAATAATTTTGAACTTCCTGAAGTCTTTTACCAATTAATGTCTTATCTCTTCCCCAGATGATATTTCCCCTCTCTGAAATAATCCATTCTGAGCCTTCGGGATTTGAATTAGAAAAGTCCTTAAACTCTCTAAACAGATAGTCCTTTTTTATAGCCCCCGCTATAACTACATTTTTCCTATTTTCGTCATCTCCTATCTTTATGAAGGGTGTAAAAACAAATACATAATCCCTTAATGCCGAATTAGAAGGTGCAAATATAAAAGATTTTTTTAAATTAAGAAACTCCGGATATCCATCTTTTAAAGATTTATAAACCATTGAAGGATTGAAATCAATCTTACTATGGTCAGACCTAAAAACAATTCCGCCGTTAGAATCAAATGCGAAAAATGCATAAAACCTGCTGCATTTCTTTTTAATTATCTCAACTTGTTCCTCTAAATTTTTATCCTTGTCAATTTCAATAGCAATTAAGTCCATTATTTTTTCAGTGTAAGTTATCTCATTATTGATGTTTAAAATCCAGTTACTAAGAAGTTGCAGATTATCCTCCTTTGCCTGCTTAACAATTGCCTGTTCACTCCTGTAAAAAGTGATATAAAAAGTGTCTATGAATACTACAAGAACTACAATTATAATCGACAGGAATATCTTAGTTCTTATGCTAAGATGAGAGAATTTCATGGCTTACTCCATTCTGAACTGACTGACAATATTTTTTAAATCCATAGATAACTTTGCAAGGTCTTGAGATGCTTGGGCAATCTGTTCAGAAGCCAATGCTGTTTCCTTTGAAACATCTGCCACAACAGCGATGTCACCGCTTATCTGTTCGGAGACCATAGACATCTCCTCTGTTGCTGAGGCTATCTGTTGAACCATAGACTGAAGGCTATTAACACTGTTGACTATCTTGAGCAATGCATTTTCAGCCTCTTTTGAAAGGCTAACTCCTGTTTCCACCTTTTGAAGACTTTCCTGCATTGCGGATACAGCAACAACCGTCTCATTCTGTATAGTTTTTATAGTCTCACTTATCTATTCTGTTGCTTTTGTTGTCCTTTCAGCAAGCTTTCTGACCTCATCAGCAACTACTGCAAAACCTTTTCCCTGCTCCCCTGCCCTTGCAGCTTCAATTGCTGCATTGAGAGCAAGAAGATTTGTCTGGTCAGCGATTTCCTTTATCATATTAACAACCTCTCCTATCTGCTTTGATTGTTCTCCAAGAGACTGAATAACATAGGAGGTTTCTGAAACCTTATTTGCTATTTCCTTGACCTCAGTAACAGTCCTATTTACCACATCTTTGCCTTCCTCTGCAACATTCAATGCATCTGTAGCTGCAGAGGCAATATTTGATGCATTTTTTGCAATATCCAGAACAGTCTGAGACATTTCTGTGCTTGCTGTTGCCACCTGATTTGTCTTTGTTGCCTGCTCATCTACCCTTTTTGCCATTTGAAGAACCGTAGCAGATAGCTCCTCAGAAGCAGAAGAGAGTTGATTGGAGGCGTCAAGAATTCTGAGCATATTTTCCTTGAGCTTTAACCTCATTGAATCTACTGAATTGAGAAGTTCTCCGATTTCATCTTTTCTGTCAGATTTTATATCTACAATGAAATCCCCCTCGGCAATTCTTGAAAGTTTTTCTTTCAATTCTGAAACAGGACTGGTAATTCCTTTGATGGTATAAAATGCAAATGCTATACCGAAAATTACAGCCACTCCGCTGAGAGCAAACTCTATGTTTCGCTCCTTGCGAAATACTTTATCCTCCTCCTGTATATCTTTATTTTCCTTATCATCTATATAAGTAAGAAGACCATTTATATCGTCTCTGCATTTTTTACCTACATCCCTAAGCTCCTTTTCAAGGAGATTGGCCGCTTCTACTGTTTTATTATCAAGAGCAAGCTGAATGCTTTTGTTTATCAAAATTTCTCTTGTCTTGCAATCCTCTTCAATCTTTTGTAGTAATGTCTTTGCTTCGCTACTACTACACTGTTTTTTGAGTTCTGAAAGAAGTTCCCTAAATTTCTCCTTTTCTGAGTTTACTTTTTTTACATTCATTTCTTTCTCGGTTGAATTTTTAAGTAAAAGAATATTTCTTAAATCAATAGCTTCTTCTTGAATTATTTCTTTCATATTTTCAGCAAGTTCCAGCTTTTTAACATCATCATTCACAACCGTGAAAAGCAAAGCTTGTACCTTCTGGACATTAAATAAACCGATAAAGACAATAATAACAGTAATAAAAAGAATACCCCCAAAACCCAATCCCAGACGAAAACCCATTTTAATGTCCTTAACCCTCATAACAAAACCTCCTCATATATTAATGAAAATGCCCTAAATATATCTTAATAAAGGTCTGCTTTGCCTTTTTGCATTTTTTATGCCAAAAAATAAATTGATGTTCTTTTCTGAAAAATTAACTATTGAGATTAATCGAGCTTGTTTCAAAAATAAACTATTTGTTGCATTTTGCAATGCAGTTAATTTAAATTATACTATGTTTCCTAAAAGTATTGCACAGAAGATTATGCTTTTTTATATTTCAGGAATAGCTGTGACCATTGGATTGTCAATGATTCTTTTGTCTGATGTATGGATAGTTAAACAAAAGATAGAGCTTGAGGAAAATATCTCAAACTTATTTGAAACAATGCAGGAAATTAGAAGAACTGAAAAAAACTTTTTTCTCTATAAAAACGAATCAGACTACAATGAAAATCTGGAATATATAAAAAATGTCAAAGATTTCATAAAAAATAACAAATTTGAAGGGTTGAAAATAGAAAATGCAATAAAAGAATTTTCTGAAACTCTTCAAAGTTATGAAGAATTGATGTTACAGTTAAAGGGAAAAATTAACTCACCCTCTGCCTATGCGCTTGAAAAATCAATTAGAGAAAAAGGCAAACTCCTTACACATATTGCAGAAAATATTAAAACTACTGAACGCAAAATAATAAAAGACAGTCTGAACAACATTTTAAAATATAGCATTTTTGTGATAATTATATTTTTTGTTATTCCCTTTATTTTTTTTGGATTAGGTTTTACAAAACTTATTTCTGGAACATTGAAACATCTTGAAAGTCAGATAAAAGAGTTAGCAGAAGGGAAGGTATATCAAATTCAGACTAAATCTCATGACAAAGAGATTATATCTCTTGTCAATGCCTTTAATAAACTTCTCAAAGAACTTGAGTCAAAACAAAAGCAACTTATACAGGCAGAGAAACTTTCTTCTCTTGGCACTCTTTTGTCAGGAATTGCCCATGAGCTTAACAATCCCTTATCAAATATTTCAACTTCCTGTCAGATATTGATTGAAGAAATTGAAGATTCAGATATGGAATATAAAAAAGAACTTCTTCAGGCAATTGAATCACAGACAGAGAGAGCTAAAAATATCATAAGAACAGTTCTTGATTTTTCAAGAAGAAAGGAACTGACAAAAGAAAATATTCCTGCCAACAAGTTAATAGATGACACAATCCTTTTAATTAAAGGAGAAATACCTACAAAAGTAAAACTATCCGTTGATATAGAGGATAATCTTTCAATCTATGCGGACAAACAAAGAATCCAACAAGTTCTCATCAATATCATTAAGAATGCCATACAGGCATCAGGAGAAGAGGGAAAAGTAAGCATAAAAGCTTATTCTTACAGTCAGGAAGCATTTGATAGATATTTCATTTTAAAGGAAGAAGGAAAATGCATTGGTGAAATGCCATGCAATAAGGAGTTTATCTGTATTGAAATTAAAGACACTGGTCCCGGAATAGATACAGCAAATTTACTTAGAATATTTGAGCCATTTTTCACCACAAAGGAAAACAAAGGCTCGGGGTTGGGATTGTTTATAGCGCAGGAATTGATTAAAGACCACAATGGTTGCATCTGTGTTGATAGCACTTTAGGTAAAGGAACGACTTTTATAATAATGCTTCCAAGAAATGGAAATGATTAAAGTTCTTGTCATAGATGACGAAAAAATAACTTTAAAAAATCTTGAACATGTCTTAAAGAAAGAAGGATACGATGTTACAGGTACTGACAGTGGAGTAGAAGCTTTAAAACTTATTGAAAAGCAGGAGTTTGATATTGTATTAACTGACATTAAAATGGAGAAAGTTGATGGATTTGAAATATTAAGAAAGTGTAAAGCTCTTTATCCTGATACAGAGGTCATTATGATAACAGGATATGCTACTGTTGAAAATGCTGTTACTGCAATGAAACAAGGAGCTTTCTACTACATTGCAAAACCTTTTAAATTAGACATCATTCGCAAGATTATACTGGAAGCCTCTGAAAAAGTGAAGCTGAAGAAAGAGGTAAAACAGCTTCGCCAACAACTTGATTTTCACGAAAAAGTCAACATAATTACCCAGAATAGCAAAATGTTAAAACTTCTTGAAATAGCCCGTCAGATTGCACCAACCGATTGCAATGTTCTTATTACTGGAGAAAGCGGAACAGGTAAAGAACTCTTTGCAAGATATATTCATCTGAATTCCTTAAGAAAAAAAGGACCTTTTCTTGCAGTAAATTGTGGAGCCTTCTCTGAAGAACTTCTCAGCAATGAACTTTTTGGACATGAAAAGGGAGCATTTACAGGAGCTAATGCTCTAAAAAAAGGCTTAATTGAAATGGCATCCTCAGGCAGTTTATTTCTTGATGAGATAACAGAGATGTCCTTAACCATGCAGGCTAAACTTTTAAGAGTGATTCAGGAGAGAGAGTTCTTCAGACTTGGTGCAACTGAGCCAATAAAAGTTGATGTGAGATTCATAGCAGCAACAAACAGAGACATTAAAGAGGAAGTCAAAAATGGAAAATTCAGGGAGGACCTCTACTATAGATTAAATGTTGTTAATATAGAAATACCTCCCTTAAGAGAAAGAAAAGATGACATTCCTCTCTTAGTTGCCTATTTCTCAAAAAAATACTCTTTACTCATGAAAAAGGAAATAACTGGGGTTTCAGAAGAAGCAATTAATCTTCTTGTTAACTACGAATACCCGGGAAATGTGAGAGAGCTTGAAAATATCATAGAAAGGGCTGTTGTCCTATGTAATTCCTCACAAATTGACGTTGAACACCTTCCACAGGATTTAAAAGAACTAAAAATAGAGGTATTTACCAAAAAAGAAGGTAAATTTATGTCCTTAGAAGAACTGGAAAAGGAGTATATAAAATGGATTTTAAGAGAAGTGGGTAATAATAAAACAGTGGCAGCACAAATCCTTGGAATTGACAGAGTATCACTTTGGAGAAAATTAAAAAATTACGGGATTGAAAATTAATTTCCCCTTATTTCTAAAATCTGCTATAATTTAAAAAATGTTTAATCCTCTCAGACAATTTCTAACAAAACTTACCGAAGATAGATATTTTTATCTTAAATTCAGACTTATTTTGCTTAACACATTTTTTGCCATTATTCCCCTTGGTATTGTAGTAACTATTACCTATTTATGGATATATCAAATAGTTCATGACGAATTTAGAAATAATCTGAAATGGCAGATGCAGGAAACAAGACATTCCCTTGAATTTTTTATTTCTGAGAGAATTTCTGCTCTTAAATTTATTATAAGTTCCTATCCCGAAGACTATTTTACCAATGAAAAGAAATTTTATAAGATTTACTCTGACTTCAAAAGAGAGTTTGAAGGGATTGTTGATATGGGAATAGTTAATAGCAAAGGTATACAAACTTTATATGTAGGACCCTATCAACTGAAAGGCAAAGATTATTCTCAGACAGAATGGTTTAAAGATATGACATTAAGGACAGAATATGTAACAGATGTTTTTCTTGGATACAGAAAAATTCCACATTTCTCAATAATTATAAAAAAAGATTTACCTTCCAATAGCGATTTTAGACTTTTAAGGGTATCCATAAATATGGATATTTTACAGAGATTAGTAGCAAATCTTGAACTTGGTTCTCAGGATGATGTTTTTCTTATAAATAGAAACAAAATACTTCAGACCAATTCAAAGCTTTTTGGTAATGCTCTTGAATCTTTAAAACTTCCTTTTCTAAACATAGAAGCAGACAGCAAAAATATAAAGATTTATGATATAGAACTAAACAAAAAACAGGCATACATAGCATATGGAACTATTAAAGAAACTCCATGGATACTTGTAACAACAATATGTTCAAAACCCTATGAAAAAATTCCCTCCTTTTTTACAAAAGAAGTTACCTTAATAAGTATTTTCAGTATTGCACTGATTTTTTTTGTAATAACAAGTTCAATAAATAGTCTTGTTAACAGAGTGCATAAAGCTGACCACGAAAGAGAAATTGCAATAGCAAATGCTGAGCATGCTGATAAACTTGCATCCATAGGAAGGCTTGCTGCCGGAGTTGCCCATGAAATAAACAATCCTCTGGCAATTATAAATGAGAAAGCAGGGTTAATGAAAGACTTACTGGAGTATGGAGACATATCTCAAAATAAAGAAAGATTTATTCAGCTTATAAGTTCAATACAGGATAGTGTTACAAGGTGCAGGACAATTACTCACAGACTTTTAAGCTTTTCTAAAAAGATAGATAAAGCAAGAGAAGATTTTTATATAAACGAAGCAATACAGGAAGTAATTGGATTTATAGAAAAAGAAATTCAAGCTAAAGGAATTAAAATAGTTTACGATTTTGAAGAAAATTTGCCCAAGATTACAACAGATAAAGGGCAATTACAGCAGGTATTATTAAACATAATAAATAACGCTGTTGACGTGGTTGATATAGGAGGACAAATAGAGATAAAAACAAAGCTTATTGACGATAATCACATAAAAATATCAATTAAAGACAACGGTCCAGGGATTCCGAAGGATCGTCTTAAGCATATTTTTGAACCTTTTTATACTACAAAGAAAAAAGGCACTGGATTGGGTTTATATATTTCCTATGGAATAATAAAAAAACTTGGTGGTGATATTAAAGTAATGAGTGAAGTTGGTAAAGGTAGCATCTTTTCAATAGAAATGCCTGTCAATCCTGAAATGGAGGAAATTACATGAAAAAAGCCAAATTGTTAATAATTGATGATGAACAGGAATTAGTTACAACCTTAGCTGAAAGACTAAATCTTAGAGGATATGATGCAAACGGAGTAACCAGTTTTTCCGAAGCCATTACATTTATAAAGCAAATACCTGATGTTATTATCCTTGATATAGGACTACAGGATACAGATGGACTTGAAGTATTAAAAAGGATAAAAGAAATAAATCCTTCTATTCAGGTAATTATGCTTTCAGGATACGGTGATAATGAAAGAATAAACAAAAGTTTACAGAATGGTGCTTTTGACTATCTAATAAAACCTGTTGATATTGAAGAGTTAGTATCAAAAATTAACAGCGCAAAGCTAAAAAAGGAGGAAATGGAATGATTGAAAGACCCTTAGCTTTTGTAGGCAAGATTATCGCAGATTTTACCCATGAAATCAACAATCATCTTGCTTTAATAAAAGAATCTGCAGGTTTAATCAGTGATATATGTAAAGGCAAAAAATCTATTGATAAAAAAGAAATGCCCTATGTTATTGAAAGTCTTGAGGCAATTGAAAATCAAATAAACAAAAGTGTAAATTTTATCAACTATTTCAACAGATTCGCTCACAGAATGGACAATCTTAAAAGCTCCTTTAAATTAAACTCTGCTATTGAGGAATTATTTGAATTACTCAAAAGATATTCCAATAGAAAAAAAGTCTCTTTAAAATATGATTTACCCTCATCCCTACCTGATATTGAAAATTCACCATTTATACTGGAATTTGCAATATTTTATGCAGTAGATAGCTTTTTGAAGAAATCTAAACCTGATACAAATATCATTGTAACAGCTAACAAAGAAAATGGCTTCATCAGATTAACAGTAAAATATGAGGGCGAGTTTACAGAAAATATCACACAAGAAATATGGCAAATTTCAACAGTTCAAGAAATACTATTACTTACCAATATAAAAATTACATGCAACGATAAAACAGTTACTATAGAAATACCTATTTAAATTATTTTTCTTCCTTGTTTTCCATTATTTTTCTTGCTGTGTCAAATTCACCCTCTTCAGCAAAGGCAATTGCAGACATTGTAAGCTCAAGCTTTCTCTGATAAGCACCCTTGATTTTGTCCATTAAAGTTTCAATATCAACGGGTTTTCTCAAAAATTCATAAGCTCCGAGTTTTTCTGCTTCTTCCTTATCTTTTTCTGTTCCATGAGCAGTTAGAATAATAACCTGCGTTGTTGGATATGCCTGTCTGATCTGTCTTAAAACCTCAATTCCGTCCATTCCGGGCATGCGCAAGTCAAGAACAATAACATCTGGTTCCTGTTCTTCTGCATATTTTATTGCTTCCTCACCACTGTATGCTGTATCTGGTTTAAGTTCCCGCATCTCAAGTCTTTTGGCAAGAGTTTTTACAAACTCTACTTCATCATCTACAAGTAAAACTCTCATCTGCCTTCCCATTTTTACCTCCTGGATATTCTTTAGAGACTGTTCAAAAACTTGTAGTTTATTGAAAATCAATGAACCACAAGTCCTTAGATCTCTTAATTACCTCTAACTGTCATTCCTCGCCTCCAAAGGAGGAAACCCTTTGCTTACGCTCAGGGTGACAATCAAAGTGTCATTCCGAGGAGTGTTAGCGACGAGGAATCTCCTCGGTTAAAGGAAGAGATCCCTCGGGCAAAGCCCTCGGGATGACCCTTAATTATTGAACAGTCTCGTTCTTTACATAATAATAAAAAAACTGCAAAAAAATGTAAAGCAATTATAAATTATCTGGCTATAAAAAATTATAATAACCTTTTTCCCATTCATTTATGTAATAATTTTATAATCTTACATCTAAAACATTAGGAGGTTAGAATGAACATAAGGTCTCTGAGTTTGCTTATTCTTTTAGTCTTTTCTCTGCTTGCTGTTTCGCCAGTTTTTGCTGATACAATAACTCCTTCAGACAGTTCTATGCCATGGTGGGCATGGCCCCTTATTTTGTTTGTTGTTACATTTATACTCGGAGTTTTGGCTGTATTAGGTGGAGTCGGAGGCGGTGTTCTTTTTGTTCCAATAGTTGGTGGTTTCTTCCCGTTTAATATGGATTTTGTAAGAGGTGCTGGACTTTTTGTTGCCCTGGCAGGTGCCCTTGCTGCAGGACCGGGACTCTTAAAAAGAGGCTTTGCAGATTTAAGGTTAGCAATACCTCTCGCTCTTATTGCTTCAGCTTCTGCCATAGTTGGTGCTATGATAGGACTTGCTCTTCCGCCTAACATTGTCAATATTGCTTTGGGCGCAACAATTCTTATGATTGTAGCAATAATGCTTCTTGCAAAAAAATCTGAATATCCTGAAGTTAAGAAAGCAGATGCTCTTTCACAGGCACTAAAAATAAATGGTATATATCACGAAATATCAACAGGAAAAGAGATTGAGTGGAAAGTGCATAGAACTCCACAAGCTCTTGTTCTTTTCATCGCCATTGGAATAATGGCAGGTATGTTTGGACTTGGTGCTGGATGGGCAAATGTTCCAGTTTTGAATCTTTTAATGGGAGCACCATTAAAAGTCTCTGTTGCTACAAGTAAATTTCTTCTCTCAATCACAGATACATCTGCAGCATGGATTTATCTTAACAATGGTGCGGTTCTACCAATGATGGTTGCTCCGAGTATTGTGGGTATAATGCTTGGTTCAGTAGTTGGAGTGAGAATCCTTGCCGTAGCTAAACCAAAGATAGTTAGATATATTGTTATTGCAATGCTTCTTTTTGCAGGCTTAAGAGCATTGCTTAAAGGACTTGGAATTTGGAAATAATGGAGGTTAAGAAATGACAAAACATCAGATTAAAGAAGAACAGATTGCCTATGCAAAATGGCTTGACTGTGGGATGAAAATAGGACTTCTTTTGCTTATTATAACATTCATAATTTATATTACAGGAATACTTTCTCCCCAGATACCCATATCAGACCTTCCTAAATACTGGAAACTAAAGGCTCATGAATATTTGTCCTCTGCAGGAATTCAGGCTGGCTGGGCATGGTTAAGTATGGTTACAAAAGGAGACTTTTTAAACTTTGTTCCTGTAGCATTTCTCGGAGCTGTAACCATACTTTGTTATATTAGAATACTACCGATTTTTTTGAGAAAGAAAGATATAGCCTATTTCATATTTGCTTTGGCGGAATGCTTGATTTTAATACTTGCTGCATCAGGACTTTTACATGTAGGCGGACATTGATATCATTTCAAAAACCATAACTAATTTAACAGAAAAGGAGACCCTTCGGCTTTGCGTCAGGGTGACAGAAATTAGTGTATTCAATGGAGTATCATTTAGCAAATTCATTAAATCTTTAACAACACAATGTAGGTGACTTCTAAAAAACAAAAATGAAGTTTCCTTTATGGTGACAAAACTTCTCGTCATTCCGAGGCTGCGGAAGTAGCCGAGGAATCTCCTCCCTTGTTTAAAGTCAAAATTCTTTATCTGATTTTAGAAGTAGAATAAGTGTTTTCCCCAGATTTTTTCTTTTGAAAAGAATTCAGGGAAAATTAGTTGTTCAGCAACTTTTTTAAATCTTGAATGAAGTTAGAAAAATTTTTTACTTTATCTGATTCTTCAATCTTGACATCACTCATTACATAACAACCATCAGTATCAACCTCTACTATGGCTCTTCCTTTTTTGGCAGGTATTTTCTTGGTAAGTGTTCCATCTTCATCAGGTGTTATAAAGAAAACTTTTATATTTTTTGTAACGCAATCAGTGGATAGCTTTAATTTCCAATACCCTGTTTGAGCAATTCTTTCACGCAAAGTTACTTTACTTGATATTACTGCAATAACCTCGCAATTTTTTGGATTATAGATTATCAAATCAACATCTGGAAGATGAGAACCAAATTCTCCGTAGTGAATGAGTAAATTCCTCTTAACCCTGTTTAATTCTTCAGTTAAATTTTCACTACTTTTTCTCTCAAGCGTATTTCCTTCTACAATTTTCAGACCAAGCCTTTCAACTTGGTCTTTTATTATGTAAAGTATTAATTTTTCTAAATTCTTACCTTTAAAAGCCCTCCATGACTGTTCATGATCTCTGTTTGGAGTGGGAGATTTTTCCCAGTCTTCCTTGTGAATGTTTTTAGCTTCTTTTAGCAAATCTGAGATATAGTTGTAAACCTTATCTCCATACTTTTCTTTGTAATCTTCATAAAGCTTCAAAAGCTTATTTATCTTCATTTTTTCTTTCGTATTGAGTCCAATTTATTTTTCTCTTTGTTTTACTCTCTTTAGTTTTTATATCGGGTTTCCGCATGATATGAAGATATTTAAACCCTCTCAAATAAAAGTTAAATCTTATCGCGCGGTTATACCAAACACCAGTATTTGACGTTTGCCCCCTTCTCACTACACAGATTATATCAACGGGTTCAAAGTATTTACATAGCCTTTCAAATATTCTAAAGCCAACCGGAGTAAATTTTTTCTTTACCCATTGGTCACCAATAAGCCATGCCAGAATCTTTCCAGGTTTTAAAACTCTATGGCATTCTTTCATAACCTTCTCAAGTTCATTATAGAAATCCTCTGTTTCAGCAGAGATTTTACCTATACAATTTGGATTTTCATTGTATCTGATGTTATCTCCATATGGCGAATCAATGAAAATCATATCAACAGACTCATTATCAAGAGGAATACTACGTGCGTCATTTTGAATAATCTCTGAACGTGTAGGTGAGATATCAAAGGCTATGCATCTTCTTCCTTCTTCTCTACATACATCAAAAGTTGTTCCGCTACCTGCCATAGGGTCTAAAACAAGGTCTCCCGGTTCTGTGTATCTTTTTAGAAGATTGTATATAATAAAGGCAGGTGTGACACCTGGATATTTATTATTTCCCTTAGGGGTTTTGCCATAACTCTGTTTGGGGTAATCCCACAAGGTAGTCGCTTCTAATCTGGGTTTTTCGTGTTGCTCAGATTTCGGAAGCTTAATCATACTTAGGTCTAAATTAGGATTGTCTAATAAATTGAGCAAAATTTGAGTTTTTTTACGGTCAACTATATGAGTCTGCCATTCAATATTTAATTTTGAGAGAATTTGCTTTGCATTTTTTAATGATTTTATCTCTCCGTTTGTGACAACTTTCACCTGATAGGGATATCTTCCCTGCCAAGCCTCAGGCACAATATTTTTTCCTCCCTTAGAGTCAGCTATAAAAGGACCAAAAATAGTGTCAGTATCTATGTTGAGGAGAAAAAGAATGTCGCCCTTTTCAATTGACAATACTTTATCACTATAGATTTTGTTTGTGCCAAAAAGTTTTCTGACAAAACATTCTTCTTGACTTTTATTTGTACATGCAAAAATTACACTTTTAAAATTTTGCATCCTTTCTATTCCTCTTGATTAAAACAATCATAAGATTTTACGAATGAAACTATTAAAAATTATATCATATATCTGGCAAAGGAACTCAAAAAGCATTAATTTCCTTAATGCTAAGAACATTGCATTAGAGGAAAATCATACTTAGTTGTCTAAATGAAGTCAGCATGTTTCTCCATATGGCTGGGTCGCAGCGACCCAGCCTACCCTCTACCAAGGCTTACTCTGAAGAATTTCTTTTAGATGTTCCTCGTGTTTCTTCTCTATTATTAGAAATCTCTTGTTTTTTGCCTCCTCTATTTTCTTCATAAGCTTTTCAAAATCAACTGGCTTTTGCATAAAATCAATTGCTCCTTCTTTGATTGCCTCAACTCCTGCTTCAACTGTCCCGTGTCCTGTAAGAATAATTATCTGTAAATCAGGATGTTTAGCTTTTATCTCTTTTAAAACTTCTATCCCACTTTTCCCAGGCATTACAAGGTCAAGAATAATTGCATCAAAGTCCCTTTGATCAGCCTTTTTAATTGCTTCTTCACCAGTTGTAGCAGCTTCTACCTTGAGTCCTCTCATACCAAGTCTCTGTGAAACCACTTTCAAAAACTGTTCTTCATCATCTACCAATAAAACATTTGCCTTAAGCTCCTCATTTGACATCTGAAATTACCCCCTTTGTTTAATTTTTTCTCTAACTCTCTCAATCTTTATTATAAGCTCTTTTATATCAATTGGTTTAATTATATATTCCAGCGCTCCCTCTTTCATAGCCTCCTCAACATATTTTACATCTCCATAAGCAGTAAGCATTATGACTTCAGTAGCTGGATTGATTTTTTTTATCAACTTCAGAAACTCTATTCCATTCATCTCAGGCATTCTTATATCAAGAATAATGAGATGTGGAGAATAACTGTAAAAAAGAGGCATTGCTTCAATAGAAGATGTAGCAAATTTTACATCATACTCCCTCATAGAAAGTCTCTCCGAGAGAGTAGTTACAAAATCAACCTCATCATCAACAAGAAGAATTTTCAGTTTTTCCAATTTGATTACCTACTGATTAATTATTGCAATGGTCTGTTCAAAACAGTTATTTAGAACTGATGAGCTTACACCCCCTAATACAATGTCTTTAATTGCAGACCTCCCTTTACGTCCCATTATGACAAGATTATAGCCAAATTCTTGCACTTCCTTGATGATTTCATCTTTTGGAAATCCTACAACACTCTTAGTTTCAATTAATCCAGTTTCAACCCCTTCATCTGTAAGAATTTTCTTTGCTTTTGAAAGAGTTTCTTCTGCTTCTGCCTCAGGGTCAATTCCTTGTCTTACTCTTTCAAGATAGAGAGATACATTAATTACTCTTAGAATTGTAATTTTTTGTATAGCCTTTACTTGTTTTGCAAGACATGCTGCATGCTGCACTGCCTTCATTGAATATTCTGAACCATCCACAGGAAGTAGAATGTGGGATAAGGGATTTTCTGTTATCTTCTGTCCTACAATGTAAATATTTTGATTGAGCAAACCATGAATTACCTTGTTTGAAACACTCCCAAGAATATATCCCTTCCACTCTGACATTCCTCTTCTTGCCATAATTACTGTTTGGAATTTTTCACGGGTCGCAACCTCAATGATTTTATTTCCTGCTTCACCTTCTTCAACTAATTTTGATAAAGTTCCTTTAAACCCTGATTTCTTAAGATTATCTTCATATTCTGTCAGAAAAGGTATTATGTTTTCCTCAATGTGTTTTTCACGAATTTTTTTGAAAGTCTGCGTTTCTTTTATCAACTCTGCCCTGAAATCAATATTTTTCATTCTTTCACTTAGATACCCTCCTGTCATTACATAAAGAAGCGTGACTTCTGAAGAATCAACTCCCGAAAGTAAAGCCCCAGCAAATTTTATTGCTCTCAAGGAGTTTTCACTTCTGTCAACAGGAAGTAAAACTTTTTCAAAGGGACAGTTTATCATTTTCCAACCTCCTTTTTAGTAGAAAAGCAATAGCCATACATTGCAGATGGCTACACTAATTATCATATATAAAAAGGCATATTTCATGAAACCAAAGAAGCTTATCTTATGCCCTGCAGACTCAGCAATTCCTATTGTAACAACATTAGCAGAAGCACCTATCAATGTTCCGTTTCCACCGAGGCATGCGCCAAGAGCCAGTGCCCACCAAAGGACATTGGTTTCTGCTCCTGGAATTACCTTGCTAAGATAGGCAACTATGGGAAGCATCGTAGCTGTAAAGGGAATGTTGTCAACAAAAGCACTCATGATGGCAGATACCCAAAGTATCAAACATATGGCAACAGTTAGATTTCCAGCGGAAAGATTATGAACCCAGTCGGCTATTACTGCGAGAAGTCCTGCTTCCTCAACAGCACCGACAATTATAAAGAGAAAGATAAAAAATAGCAGTGTTGTCCACTCAATATCCTTCTCAATAAGTTCAAGCATTTTGACTTTCTTTGTCACAACTGCATAGGTAAAAAGAAGACCTGCACCAAAAAGGGCGGGGATAGAGACTTCCATATGCCAGTAGCCATGGGTTGCAAAGAAAGATACAACAAGAGCCATTATGAAAAGTCCATATCCAAGAAGGGTTTTGTCTGTGATTTTGTATTCTTCCCTTAAGTAACTGATAAATGCGTTTATGTCCTCAACTTTGCCCTTTTTGTATTCCTTTGAGTAGAAAAACTTGTTGTAAATAACAAGAGCTATCATACTTATAATAACTACTGGCGTTAAGGCATAGACGAACTGCATAAATGTAAGCCCTGTGTATGAACCAATCATTATGTTTGGTGGGTCACCTATAAGAGTTGCAGTTCCACCTACATTGGATGCCATTATTCCGGGAATTAAGAGAGATAAAGGATTAATCTTAAGGGCTATTGCAATCTCTATTAGAACAGGAGTGTAAAGTAACATTGTAGTGACATTGTCAAGAAAAGCAGAGGTGACTGCAATGAAAAAACAAGAAATTATTGCAAGAGTCATCACGTTACCCTTTGCAATTTTATAGGACATGTAAGCACACCACTGGAAAACTCCTGTATGTTTGAGGACACCAATTATAATCATCATTCCCATGAGAAGAAATATTACATTCATATCAATTGCCTGAATGGCTCTCTCAAAGGAGATTATATGAAACTCTGGATTAAAGGTGCCAAGTGTGTAGGTAAGTATGAGCATTGTTGCTGCACCTATCATGGCAGCTACTGTTCTATGGAGAAGCTCAAAAGATATCAGTGCATAGGCAATTAAGAAAACACCGGTTGCTATCCAGAAAGCAGGTCCGAGATGGCGTTCAATCATTATGTCTTTACTAATGTAAAATTCATTTCCTTTCTGGGCAAAGTCGTCCTTTTTAAACTCCACCTTTGTTTTTTTATAAGAACTCTTTACAATCTCAATCTCTATCTTTGCGCTGTCAATCTCACCTTTGGCAAGATAAAAATTCATTTGAAAAGTTCCGTGCGAGGAAGTGAGAGTTTTATCTGTCTCTTTGTGGTCAGTGATTAATTTATGGGGCTTTCCATTTACAAGCAAACTTATCTCAGCATCTCTTACAGGCTCTTTGTGGGAATCAAGAATTGAGCCTGAAATAAAGAATATATCAACATTTTCCTTTGGTTTTTCTGCTTCTAAGGCAAAGGCTGAAACATTAAAAACAAAAAGAAGCAGAAACAATATAAGCAGCTTTTTCATGACTCCTCCTTAAATTTCTAATTTTTTCTTTTCTCCATCAACTACAACATAGGCCTCATCTGGCACTATATAGTTTTCCTCAGGACCATGTATTTGAATTCCAGAAATTACAGCATAGTCAGCTTTTTTAGAGTCCACAACCTTTTCAATGATATTTTCTAAATCCTCAACTATCACCTTGAGTGTGATTTTTGTAAGGGTAAGAAGGTCAGGAACTTCACCGTATTTAAGTTCCCTTAAAATTCTTCTTTTAAGAAGACTTTCCTCAATGTCCTCTTCATCAAGTCTTATGTTTATTTTCCCACCACTGAGTTCATTAAGAAAAAGGCATAGAGCCCCACAGGCATGAGATTTTTCAAGTCCCTTTCTTTTACATACCCCCATGTTTTCGTTTTCATCAATGGCGATATGGGAAAAGGCATAGAATACATAACGCTCCTTACCTTCAACCTTTGGGGCATGACTTATAAAGGCTTTAAGACCAGTCTTGCCGGCTGTAAAAAGACCGGCAAGACTGGAGAAATTAAAAGCTTCTCCCCACATTCTTTTGACATGACTTCTTACAGTCTGGGAAATTTCATCCCTACATATACAAACTGACGCTATTGCGTTATCATCATTGAAACCGTAGCCTTTGAGAACATCATAGGATTTTTTGAGGAATTCATACTCTTTATAGAACTTTCCAAAAATCCTTTCTAAAATTGGTTTTATAACCATCTCTTACACCCCTACTTTAAAAGTATAGGCATTCCCAAAATAGGCCATACTGTAACGAGAAATATAGCAAGAACTAAAATCAAGACAATGCTCATTGTAATACCGTGTTTGAAAAACTCTCCTGGAGTAAACTGTCCTGACTGATAGGAAATAGCATTGGGAGCTGCACCTATTAGAAGTAAAAAGGGCATTCCTGCTGTGACCAGAGATGCATAAAGTATTACATCAGGTGCTACACCGAGATACTGGGCAATTACAAGAGATACAGGAAGGGATATGGCTATTGCTGCCACATTCATTATGAAATTGGTCATTATGAGAACAAAGGTTGCTATGCCAAGAACAAATATAATCCATGGTGCCTGCTGGAACATAACAAGCCAGTTAACTGCCATCCACTGGGCTGCACCTGTTTTCCAAAGACAGAAACCAATACTCATGGCACCACTAAATAGAAGTATTATATTCCACGGAATATCCTCAAGCTCCTTTATTGTGAGAACACCTGTGAGGAAGAAAAGCAATGTGGAACAGAGCATTATAGCAGAACGGTCAAGGGGTTTAAGAGCTGGAACAAAGGACTGAAGGGACATTACTACTATTACAGCTGCAACGCAGATTATTACAAATTTTTCCTGTCCTGTCATAGGACCGAGTTCTTTCATCATGGTCTTTACTTTTTCTCTAAGGCCTGGGATGATATTTTTTTCAGGTTTGAGGAATATCATCAGATAAACCCATATAAGGAAAACCATTATCCAGCCAATGAGGAACATATATTTGGTAAGTTCAAAAAATCCAATGTCTCTTCCGGTAAACTCCTTAAACATACCTGCTGCTGCAGGACCACGGGCTGCACCAAGAAAAGTAATAATACTTCCAGCACCCGCTGCATAAGCCATCCCTATAAAGAGTGCTTTACCAAACTTTGTTGGTTTATCACCTTCACCATAGAGGGCATTTATGGCAAGAAGAATTGGAAAAACGGTAGCTGCGGCTGCAGTATGTGCCATTAAGTGAGCAAGTCCGGCGGTAACAACCAAAGCACCAAGAACAATCATGCTGGTTCTTTCACCAACTACATTAAGCATATTGTATGCTAAACGTTTCGTAAGTCCTGTTTTTGTGAAAGCGAGTCCTACAACAACTGAACCGAAGATAAACATAACAGAAGGGTCCATAAAATCACGGAAAGCATCCTTTGCTGAACGAATTGCAAATATTGCCTGAAAAACACCTATGGCTATACTTGTAACACCTATGGGAACTACTTCAAAAACCCACCATATACCTGCAAGTAAAAATAAAGCTATTGCACCTTTTGCTTCCTTTGTTAAGGGGAAGTGCTTGCCCATTGGGTCAACAGCATCGGGCCAAGCAGGCGAAAAGTAAATTCCCAGAAAAAAGGCAAGCCCTAAGAAGATAAAAAATATTCTTTTCCATGGAATTTTTCTCTTTTCCTTTGCTACATAGATTTCTGGTGGTGGTTCAGGTAAACCTTCTGGTCTTTTTTTGTCAGCCATTTCCTCCTCCTATTCCTTGATTATTTCTTCTGAGATTGTGTCAAATACTTCAACCATTCTTACTATGCCCACAAATTTCTTTTTGTCTTCAATTACTGGCAGCACAGGTAGGTCAAAATGAATCATAAGATAAGCAGCCTTTGTAACAGGGTCTGAAGGGTCAACAAAATGTTTTGCAGGAACCATGATTTCACTTACAGGTTTCTGAGCAAGTTTTTTTGATTCCTGAGTAAAAAGGCTATCCCAGACAACACTGAGCCCTGTTTTTTCTTCTTCTGGAACCTGTGCTTTTGCTGGTGGCTTAAGAAATGAAGGCTCAAGTCCTCTTAAAATATCCTTGAGAGTAATAGTTCCAAGAAGATTATACTTTTCATCAAATACAAGCACTGCGAGAGGGTCTGTGTGTTTACTTGGCTGAATAAAAGAAGCCTTTACAACTTTGATAGCCTGTTCAATGCTGAACCAGTAGGGAATATGAGGATACTCAAATATTCCCATCATAACATCCTTTACTAATTTTCCATCTGACATACCCCACCTCCTAAGGTTTATAATGCTTTTCTTTGAAAAGCAATAAATAATTTATTTCCATCACTTTTTTTATAAAATTTGCTTAAAAGAACAACCGTATCACCTGAAAAAACCTTCTGTATCATCTCTATTGCATGGGTGTTTTCAGGAACCTTTAAAGACTGGGCAGTTTCTTTATTTAAAATTGATAGATCAAAATAATTTAAAACTTTTGTTGTTTTTATGCTATATTTCTTTTCAAAGAGGTCAATTATTGACTGGTTTTCAATATCTTCTTCAAGTAAATGAGGACAAATATTAAAAGGCACAAAGGATTCCTGAAGAATTGATGGTTCATTCTCAATGAGCCATCTCACTTTTACATATATAACATGTCTGTTTTCCGGTATATGCAACTCTTTACTTAAATTTCCCACAGGCATCATAACTGTTTTTGCAAGAATTTCCTTATTAAATAAAGCATCATCTTCAACCCAGAGCTTTTTAAATACCGTTGTCATTATCAAACCTTCTGAAATATAATTGCTACTTACAAAAGTTCCTTTACCCTGTTGCCTGATGAGATATCCCTGTCTTACAAGTTCCAAAACAG
Source organism: Thermodesulfovibrio sp. Kuro-1 (assembly GCF_006538445.1). Classification (NCBI taxonomy): domain Bacteria; kingdom Pseudomonadati; phylum Nitrospirota; class Thermodesulfovibrionia; order Thermodesulfovibrionales; family Thermodesulfovibrionaceae; genus Thermodesulfovibrio; species Thermodesulfovibrio sp. Kuro-1. Next base: position 206,658 of record NZ_BJKS01000004.1, read on the forward strand.
CATTTCTTACAGTTGCTCTGCTTACATTAAACATTTTGCAGAGTTGATCCTCTGTTGGTATCTGCATACCCGGGGTCCACTCTTTACTTTCAATTTTCCTTCTCAGGATATCAAATAGTTGAAGATATAGCTTTTCATGCTCGTCCCTACTAATTAACTCAACCATTTTTACTCCTTATCATATTGTTATTACATTATTATATTGTTATAATGTAACATTGTAATTTTATATATCATACTTACAATAAAAAACTTTGTCAAAAAAAAATATATTATAAAGCGATTAAAATCGTTTATAATTAGGAATGATAGATTTATTCAGGTTTTTTAAATCAAGGGCAAAAACAGAGGAGAAAGAAAAATTGAAAGAACTTTTGAAAGAAAAATACTCCTATTTCCAGAAAGTCCTAAACAGCAACAATCATGTTTTGAGTCTTATGGCAGACCTTGAAGAAAAGCTCTCTGGTGAGTATCTTTTTGATATGCATTACATAAAAACAAGTGTTCAATCAATATCAGAGGGCGTTGAAGATATAATAAAAAATCTTAATGCCCTCTCTGACGGGAAATATAAGGTATTAGAGCAAGTTCAAAGAGAAATTTATGAAAATATAGAAAAAACACTTACTTCAAAAATTGATATTCCTGTTACAGATTTTGTTATTCCTATTGAAAAACTTTCAAAGGATTCTTTAACCATTGCCGGAGGCAAAATTGCCCATCTTGCTGAATTAAAAAATAATCTTAATTTGCCAACTCCTGATGGATTTGTTATAACCTCTTACGCATTTATCAAATTTTTAGAAAATACCCAATTAAAAGGAAAAATCTCTGAGATAATAAACAGTATTGATATTAATAAAATTGAAGAAATTGAAAGAGGAAGCAGGGAAATTCAGGAACTAATTATAAATTCACAACTTCCTGAAGAAATTGAAAATTCTATACGAACAGCTTATAAAGAGTTATCAGAAAAAACAGGGAAAAAATGCATGGTCTCAGTAAGAAGTAGTGCCATTCATGAAGACTCTGATTACAGTTTCGCAGGGCAGTACTCTACCTATTTAAATGTACCAGAGAATCTTATTAGCCATTACTATAAAAAAGTAGTGGCAAGTCTTTTTAATAGAAGAGCAATTTTTTACTACAAAACAAAAGGTTTTTCAGAAAATGAGATGGTTATGGCAGTTGGCGTATTAAGAATGGTTAATGCCAGAGCTGGTGGAGTTATGTATTCTAAAAATCCTAACAATCCTGACAGCAATAACATTATAATTAATGCAGTTAAAGGACTTGGAAAATTAATAGTTGACGGTGCTGTAAATGCTGAAACCTATGTGATTTCAAGAAAACCTGAACTTAAACTTATAGAAAAAATTCCGAGTAAACAGAATATTATGCTCATATGTAAGGAAGAAGGTGATATTGAAGAAATTACATTACCCAATGGCAGTGATGAATTCTCCTTAGAAGAACAAGAGGCTCTTGCACTTTCAAAAATAGCGATTCAAATTGAAAATTACTATGAATCTCCACAGGATATTGAATGGGTAATTGATGAAGATGGAAGTATTTTTATATTACAAGCAAGACCTTTGAGAATACTTGAGAAAAAAACTGAATCAAAGGTTTATCTGCCTACAAGAATCAAAGATTATAATATTCTTCTTGATAGAGGTATCACAGCCTGTAAAGGTGTGGGCTATGGCAAGGCTTTTGTCCTCAAAACAGAAGATGATTTACAAAATTTTCCCGAAGGTGCTGTTTTAGTAGCAAAGCATACCAATCCAAGATATGTAATCATAATGAATAAAGCTTCTGCTATTGTAACTGATATAGGAAGTCCTACTGGTCATATGGCATCTTTGTCAAGAGAGTACAATATACCCACATTAATTAATACTGAAATAGCAACAAAGACTATTAAAGATGGGCAGGAAATAACAGTAGATGCTACAAATTGCATAATTTATGAAGGAAAGGTAGAAGAGTTAATAGAAGCTTATAAAAAAACCAAAGAACCTTTCAAGGAAACTTTATTATTTAAGACTCTTGAGAGAGTTCTAAAATTAATAGTTCCCTTAAACCTTGTAGACCCAACCAGCGAAGACTTTAAACCTGAAAAATGCAAAACCTATCATGACATTACAAGATTCTGTCATGAGATGGTTATGTATGAAATGTTTACCATGTGGGATAGATATGACAGCGAACATCATGCTGTACCTTTGATAGCAGGTATTCCAATTGGGATTTTAGTGCTTGATATTGAAGGTGGATTAAAAGAAGGAATCAAAAAAGCTACTCCTGAAGATGTATATTCAATTCCTCTTCAGGCTATTTTAAGAGGAATGCAGTCTATGCAATGGCCCGGACCTCCACCTGTTGATGCGAAGGGATTTTTTGAAATGGTAGCACATACAGTATCTATTCCCGAAGAACAGTTAATGGAAACTGCTAAAAAAAGCTTCTGCATTGTAACTAAAAACTATGTCAATTTTAGTATCAGGCTGGGATATCATTTTTCAATGATTGAAGCTTATACAGGAGAAAATATAAATGATAATTACATCAAATTCTTTTTTAAGGGTGGTGGTGCAGCACTTGACAGAAGATTAAGAAGAGTAAATTTAATAACAACAATCTTAAAGAAGATGGCATTCAGAGTCATGGTAAAAGAAGATGTAATTGATGCATTGCTGACCAAGTATAGCATACCAGAAATAGAAAGGCGACTTGAAGTTTTAGGAAAACTTACTGCCTATACAAAACAGCTTGACATGGTTTTATTTAACGATGCTATTGCTCAAATGTACACAGAAGACTTCATTAAAAAACATATTAAGGATATTTAGTAATTTCAAAAAGTTTGATTGAATAACAAAACAAAAAACCAACAACTTTTTAAATAAAGAAAAAGTGAATATCATAAACCTTCTTTAAGTTTTTCTTTTAGCATTTTGTTTTCCCGCTGAACTCTTAACCATTTAAGAGCCTTTTCTATAGTAAAAAGAATCTGCTCTTTTTTAAATGGTTTTGTTATGAAATCAAAGCCACCTTTTTCTATTGCTTCTGTAGCTGCATCAATTGTTCCATAAGCTGTGATTATTATTACAGGCACATCTTCATCACGTTTTTTAACTTCTTCAAGGAGTTGCAATCCATCAAGCCCTGGCATTTTAAGGTCTGTTATGACAAGATCAAAATCACCTTTTTTTGCCAACTCAACTGCTTCAATGGGATTATTCGTAGTTGTTATCTCATAAGGAGTTTTTTCTCTGAGAATCATGCTGAGAAGCTTTAACATATCTGGTTCATCATCAACTATTAAAATTTTCTCTGCCATCCTTCCCTCCCTTTCTATTCCTTTGCTGCTGGTAATCTTATTATAAATTTTGTTCCCGTTTCTTCTGCCTCTTCTTTTGTTCTTGTTTCAAAAGTAATTATACCATTATGCTTCTTTATAATGTTATAGGACACCCATAAACCAAGTCCAGTGCCCTTACCTACCTCTTTTGTGGTGAAGAAAGGGTCAAAAATTCTCTGTCTATGTTCTTTGCTTATTCCGCATCCTGTATCGGAAATACAAACTTCAAGCCAGTGACCATCGTATTTTGTTGATACTGTCAAAACCCCACCACCCTTCATAACATAAATAGCATTGTTGATTATATTAAAGAAAACCTGCTGGAGTTCTCCAGCATCACCTTTTACATAGGGTAAATCCTGTTGTAATTGCTTTTTTAATTCTATGTTATTTAGACTTATCGTGTTATTCATTACATCAAGAACTGTCTCAATACATTCGTTAATATTAACAATCTGTTCCTTGTGCTCTTTGTGTCTCACAAAACTGAGAAGATTTTCCACTATTCTTTTAGCATTTGTTGCTTGTTTTTCAATTGTTTTTAGAATGTCATATTCCTGAGATTCTGGAGAAGTTTTTTCAAGCAAAATATCTGTAAAACCTAAGATTATTGCAAGAGGGTTATTTATTTCATGAGCAACCCCTGCAGCAAGAGTTCCGAGAGAAGCCAATTTTTCAGTATAGTAACTCTGTTCTTCCATTTTTTTTCTGTCTGTAATATCACGAGCAATTCCTAATACCGAATAGATATTCCCTGTCTCATCCTTTAAAGCTCTTAAATTCGTGTTAAACCAGTACTCTTTTGTATCTGATTTAACCCTGTGTGTAATTTGTCTACTTTCTCCTGTTTTAAAAATTTGTTTTATATTTATCGCAAGAATAACTCCATCAGGAGAAAAAATTTCAGATACGCTTTGTCCTAATAGTTCAATTTCCTGTTTTTTAAAAAATTCAGCACCAAACTTATTTATTGAGAGAATTTTACCTTCGCTGTCTGTGGCTAAAATAATATCCTCTGCATTTTCAATTAATGACTTATATTTTTCCTCAGATTTTTTTAACTCTGCTGTTTTTTTAGCAACTTCCCTTTCCAGAATATTTGACCAAGTAACAAGAATGAAATTTATAAAAAGTCCACCAAATAGAATAATAACTATAATTACTCCCTGAATAACCATCTGCTGAATGTGAACAGTGTGAATTGCTCCCTCTACCTCACTTATTGGTGCAACAACAGCTATAGACCATACAACAGGCTGGGGTCTTTCTTTAAGTTTAATAGGCGAGTAAGCAATGAGCTTTTTTATTTCTCCTTCCACTCCTCTATGCCATCCGGAAATATACCAACTTGTTCCTTCTTCTCCTCTTAGCATTTTATCTCTTTGAATTTCATTTATTCTCTCAAAAGATATAGTCGGTTTCTTCCCCTTTCTTGCTTCAAAAGCATTCTGTCCTACAAACATTTGCTCCTCATGATAGAGAAATGTTCCTTTATGGTCAATTACCCATGCATATCCAGTTTTGCCAGACTTAATTTTTTTTGTTACCTTGCTTACTAAATATGTAACATCAACAGTAAAAACAATAGCACCTGAAAATTTATTAGTAGGCACAGGATGGGATTCATCTATGGATATCTGCCAGACAGGAATAACCATTTTCATGATAAGTAACTGAGAATTCTTAACTTCTTTACAATGAGTGATTTCCGTAAAAAATATTCCTCCTCTATTTTCTTCTTTTGAAGCCCAATTTAAAAATTCTTCATCTTCCTTCTGCATATTCCCAATTTCACATTTTTTCCCCTCAACAATTCTATATATTTTTTTTGTCTTGTTTTCAAGAAATTTTATCTCTCTTACACCTTCATACTTTACACTTGAAAAAGTAATATTCATTCTGTTTATCAGCGCTGGTTTTTCTGAATACTGAATCGCTGGAGATAGGCTGAGCAAAGTTATTTCTCTTTTTAAAAGCTCAACTGAATTTTCAATCTGATTTGCCGCATGTTTTGCTAACATTAGCTGTTGCTGGTTAAAATCTTCTGTAACAATCTCTGTTATTTTCTTTATTGAAAGCCAACCAAGAAAAAGCACCATTCCAAGAAGTAATATCATTGCTAAGGTGACAATAAACTTAAAATATCTAAGATTAAAGGGATGATACTTCTCAATAAGTGCCATCAATTTGTTAATTAATTTTTGAAAAAACACATTTACCTCGTTTATGGTTTAATCTTAATTATATTCAAAATTCTCTAAAAATAAAAGAACCATAAGGATATAGTGAGGAAAATTAGTGAACATATTGTTGTAAGAAATATCATCTCAACAGAGGTTCTCATGTCAACTCCGAAGGCAGTTGCGAAAATCATGCTCAGTAACATGGAAGGCATACCCGCCTCTATTATACATACATTCAGAGGAATACCTGAAACTCCAGCAATATTTCCATAAAATAAGGCAAAAAGCGGAGCTATGATAACTTTTATAGCAATTGCTGGCAAAGATATTTTAAATTTTTCAGGAGTAACAACTTTAACCGATAGTCCAACAATCAAAAGCATAAGCATAGTTACATAGGTAGAAATTAAATTCAAAAAACCTATCAACTCCTTTGATAGATTTACGCTTAATTCTTTAAACAGAAACCCAACTACTAATCCCCAGATAGGTGGAATTTTAAGAATCGTTAAAAAAGAATCTCTCAGTTTAAAACTCTTTGCCCTACCGTATCTCATACAGATTGCAACAGCTACGGTCCAGGTAAGAGGGGTACTTGCTAAAAAATCATAGGTAAAAGCATAGCTCATTCCTTCTGTTCCGTAAAGCTTTGTCAAAACAGGCAAGCCAATATAAAGCACATTTCCAAAAGCAGAGCACATTATGAGAGAACCGATGACCTCATCTTCAATTTCTTTCCTTGAGGCAATTATCTTATAAATCATCCAAGATAAAAAAACACAGCTTAATATTGTAAGATTAGCAACCAATGAAATCTTCAAATGACTTAGACTGAAGGGCATTGTATAGGTTGTTTTAAAACATACAAAGGGAATAATATAGTAGAAAACAAAGTAGTTTATTTTGTCACGGACATAGTCAATTTTTTCAGGTGAAACACCACCAGCCGTAAGCAGAATTCTCAACAATAGCCCTATTAAAATAAAAAGAAAAATATCAAAAGGCATATTTATTAATGTAGTATGAATGCTGTCAAGAAGTCTACTCACTAAGAACTTATCTTCTTATCTCAAATATTTTTTGAGAAAATTCTCTACTGTTTCAATTTTTGAGAAATATTCAAGCTTTCTGTGCATATTCATATCTCTTTTTTACTTCATTCATATAATGTGGAACGAAATCATAGTATTCTCTTATTACTATGTTTTGAAATTCTATTCTGTATTGCCTAACTTTTTGATTCATAAATCAAAAAGAACATGGCAATATCTATATTACTGTCTTCTCTTAATAAACCTATGGCAACAGAGCTACAAAGATAAACTGCTGCTAAGTTAGATATTTTTTGAGCCTTAAAAGCTTTTTTAATTCTCTGATAATATTTTGTATAGGTAATTATAACTCCTTGGTGAAAAAATTGTGGAATTTATACTTGAGTAATTGAGTAAAATTTAAATATGGAACTTTTCAAAAAGTTATTTGACTCACTGAATCAAGAAAAAGTTGAGTATCTTTTATGTGGAGGGATTGCTGTAAATCTGTATGGAATTGAGAGAGCTACGGCAGATATAGATCTTGTATTAAGGCTTGATGAGGAAAACTTAAAAAAATTTGTAAAAGTTGTTAAAAAATTGGCATTGAAACCTAAAATACCTGTTAAAATTGAAGAGTTAATCAGTCCAGAAAAACGGCAGGAATGGAAAAGAAATAAAAATATGACAGTTTTCAGCCTCTATGATGAAAAAGCACCTTTCTTTATCATAGACATACTAATTGAGGAACTCTTTGATTTTTCAGAAGTTTATAGAAGAAAAAGGGAGATAAAGTTCGGTGAAACAGTTATCCCGATTATTCCGATTGATGTATTGATTGAAATGAAAGAGAAAACAGGAAGAATTCAGGATGAGGCAGATGTTTTTTATTTAAGAAAAATCATGGAAGAATGGGAAAATGAGCAAGATGAATAAAGACCAAAAAAGTCCACTTCTTTACTATAAAACTAAAGAGCAAATTGAAGAATACAGGAAAAAACCTGTTGAGCTTAAACTAAGTTGGCTTCAGGCTCAGATGGAATTTTTCTATTACGCAATGCCTGAGAAAATTAAAAAAATAGGAAATAGAATAATAAAAAACAAAGGAAAGTAGATTTATCAATAAACTCCTTCGCCCTATGCCAATTTAAAAAAATTTAAACCATAATCCCTTCAGCCAGCTTCAATGAGTTTTCAATGCAGTCATTTACACTCACACCTCTGTAGGCATTACCTGTAAGATAAAGCCCAGAAAACTCTGAAAGAATCTGCTCAATCCGATTAAGTTTGTCCTCATGCCCTAACTCATACTGAGGTATTGCTTTTTCCCATCGGAATATTTTTATAAACTCTGGGTCTCCTTTGATATTTAAAAGAGGCTTCAACTCTGATAAAGCTGTATCAATAAGTTTTTCATCAGGCAACATTGCAAGCTCAGGGGCTCTTCTTCCTCCAATCATACTTCTAAGTAAAACATAGCTTTCAGGTGCTCTATTGGGAAATATGCTTGAGTCAAAAAGTGTTCCAAGAATCTTTCTTTGCTCTCTGTAAGGGATTAAAAAACCATAAAGGGATGTTCCAAAACCAATCTGCTCCTTTTTAAATCCAAAGGCTACAACACTCAGAGGTGGATAGGGAATTGTCTTTAAAATATCTGAAAGCTCACTGCTTAATTCTTTAAGTATTTCTGCAGATTCATGGGCAGGACAGGCAAGAATAACTTTCTCAGCCTCAATAAAATTACCATCGTCAAGATGCACTGTGTAGTAAGTGTTTTTTCTGTCTATGCTTAAAACCTTTTTACCTTTTAAAATTCTTGATGAAAGATGTCTTTCAAGGCTTTGTATAAGCTCTGACATTCCTCCTTTAAAAGACATGAGCACACCAGATGGCTGAGCTTTTGTATCTTTCTTTTCTTTTTTTAAAGCAATCAATCCTTTAAGGAGTCCTCCATGTCTCTTTTCAAGCCAATATACTTTTGGAAAACAGCTTTTCATGCTCATCTTTGAAGGGTCTCCTGCATAAATTCCTGTTGACATGGCATCAATAAGTTTTTCATAAAACTCTTTACCTACTCTTCGTGATACAAAACTTTCCACAGTCTCATCAATTTCTTCTTTTAATGGTGGAGTAAAATATTCTCTAAGCATTCTTATTTTGCCTGAAAAAGAAAGCAGAGGAGTAAGAAAAAATTTAATGGGATTCTCTGGAACTCTTATAAGTTTTCCATCAATGAGAATATATCTTATTTTTGAGCTCTCGCTACCTCTTAAAGGCTCTATATTTAATTCCTTTGCAAGTGATATTGTTGATGGTTTATTACTTAAAAAACCATTTACACCACCTTCACAGAGGAATCCTGATATATTTTCTGTAATAATTTTACCGCCTGCTCTTTTTTCTGCTTCAACTATCTTTATATTAAGCTGAGAATTTTTCTGTATTAAAAAATAGGCAAGAGAAAGACCGGAAATCCCGCCGCCAACAATAACTATTTCTGCTGAACCCATTTTATAATTGCCTCCACCATGTGCTTTATAGTTGATTTTTCAGGTATTATGCTTACCCTGTAACCTGCCTCTTCGACTGCCTTTGCAGTTGTCTTGCCTATTACAGCAATTGCCACTTCTTTAAGCATATTCAATGCATCATCTTTGAGGATATCAATCAAATTATTGAAACTTGAAGGAGATGTAAATGTTGCAATAGTTATTTTGCCTTCTCTAAGAAATCTTGCAAGTCTTTTACCATGCTCAGTAGGCTTTATTGTTCTGTATGTAACAGGAGCATCCACTTGAATTCCAATTTTTTCCATTTCTTCAACAAAGCCTTTTAAAGCAAGATCTGAACGAGGATAAAGAATTTTAAGGCTAAAGGCTGAAGGTTGAAAGTTTAAAATTTTTTCTTTGAACATTGTTATTAAAGCCTCTGAACTATATTCATCTGGAATTATGTCTGCATTTATACCAAAGTTTCTCAAACTTTTAGCAGTTTCTCTGCCTATTGCACAGAGCAAAACTCCCTTTAAATCTCTCATATCCCTGCCAAGACTCAGAAATCTTTCAAAAAAGAAATTAACCGCTCTTGGTGATGGAAAGACAATAAATTTATACTCCTTTATCTTTTCTATGGCTCTGTCTAATTCTTTAAAATCCTCTGGTGGCGCAAAAGCTATTGTGGGAAATACAAATAGCTCTGCACCCATGTCTTCAAGAAGGAGATAATCCTCGGTTAACTGTCTTGTAATAAGGACTCTATGACCATGTAAAGGCTTTTTTTCATACCAGCATAACTTATCCCTCAATTTCACCACATCACCAATTACAAGGATTGCAGGAGGTAAAATTTTATTTTCCTTTGCAAGATGAGCAATCTCTGAAATCGTTCCTGTTACTATCTTTTGTTCAGGTCTTGTTCCCCAGCGGATGATTGCCGAAGGAGTTTCTGGTTTAAGCCCTTCCTGAATAAGCTTGTTTGTTATTATTTCAAGATTCCGCACACACATAAGGAAAATCATTGTCTCAGATGCATTTGATGCCCTGATGTGAGTAAAGATTTTCTCCTGTTTTGAAAGGTCTTCATTTCCTGTAATTACAGTAAAAGCAGACGCTACTTTTCTATGTGTTACAGGAATTCCTGCATAAGCAGGAACAGCTATTACAGAGCTTACTCCCGGAATTATCTCAAACTCAATGCCCTCTTCATAAAGAATCTCAACCTCCTCACCACCTCTACCAAAAACAAAGGGGTCACCACCTTTAAGTCTGCATACTGTTTTACCTTCCTTTGCTTTTTGCACTAAAACTGCATTTATCTCATCCTGTGTCATCTCATGATGTCCGCCTCTTTTACCAGCATAAATGAATTCTGCATTATCCTTTGCATAAGTCAAAAGACGAGGATTTATGTGAAAATCATAGACAATGCAGTCAGCAAGCTGAATTGCTCTTATTCCTTTAAGAGTAATCAAGCCCGCATCTCCCGGACCTGCACCAACAAGATAAACTTTACCTTTATTCACTTTTATCTCCTTTTATTTATAGACCTTTTCAAGTATTTCTTTGCCACCTCTGTGAAGTAATTCATTTGCAAGCTCTACACCAAGACTTTGCGCTTGAGATAAACTTCCTTCACGGAAGCCTTTTATAACTGGCATTTTGCCCTCAGGGTCACCTATCATACCCACTATTTTAAGACTGTTATTTACAATCCTTGCATGGCAGGCAAGAGGAACCTGACAGCCTCCTCCCATCACTGAGAGAAAAGCTCTTTCTGCAAGAATGCAAATAGCTGTTTCTTCATGATTAAGAGGCTTTATCAGTTCATTTACAAAATCATCATCCACTCTTGTTTCAATCCCTATTGCTCCTTGCCCAATTGCAGGAATCATTAAATCTTCTGAAAAGGCTTGCGTAACTAAGTTTTCAACTCCCATTCTTTTAACTCCAGCCATGGCAAGAACAATTGCCTGAAACTCACCATCTTTAAGCTTTCTTATTCTTGTATCCACATTTCCCCTTAAAGGCTTTATTACTAAGTCATTTCTTAAAGCTTTTAACTGAACAGTTCTTCTAAGGCTGCTTGTCCCTAATACAGCTTCTTGAGGTAGTTCATTGAGTAAAACTCCATCCTTGCTTATAAAAGCATCTCTTGGGTCTTCTCTTTCACAAATAGCTGAGATTTGCAGCCCTTCCGGAATTTCTGTTGGAACATCTTTCATGCTGTGTACAGCAAGGTCAACTCTTTTTGAAAGTAAAGCCTCTTCTATCTCTTTTACAAATAAACCCTTGCCACCAATCTTTGCCAAAGGTGCATCAAGAATTTTATCACCTGTTGTTTTTATCTTTTCAATTTCAACTTTTAATTCAGGATAAAGTGTTTGAAGTTTGTCCTTAACCCAATTTGCCTGCCACATTGCAAGCTTGCTTCCACGACTGCCAATAACTATTTTATTCCTCTTCACTGTCAAGTCCGAATAACCTCCTTGCTGAAAAAATGAGTATCTCCTTGTTTTCACAGTTATTTTTAAGAGCAACAGTAGGTGAATGCATTATCTTGTTTATAATGCTCTGTGTAAGATAATCAATGGAATTAATTAGTTCTGGAGGCAGATCTTTGTATTTTGCTTTAAACTTTTCAATCTCCTCCTGTCTTACCTGTTCTGCCTTATTTCTGATTGAGACAATAACAGGAACGCTCTCAAGGGAGTTAAGCCACTGAAAAAACTTTTCTGTTTCTTCCTGAACAATACTCAAAGCTTTCTCTGCTTCTTTTTTTCTTTCAAGAATGTTTGAGTCAACCACATCCTGAAGGTCATCAATATTGTAAAGATAGACATTGTCAAGTTCATTACAGGCTGGATCAACATTTCTTGGCACTGATATATCAATAAAAAATATGGGCTTATGTTTTCTCAAAGGCATTACTTCCTTAAGCATCTGCTCCGTTATAACATAATGGGGAGCACCTGTTGAGCATATAACAATATCGGTTTTTACAAGTTGTTCCTTAAGGTTTCCAAAAGGCACTGCTACTCCATTAAATTCTTTTGCAATTTCCTCTGCTCTTTGAAAGGTTCTGTTTGTAAGATAAACATTCTTTATCCCGCTTCCAATAAGATGCCTTAAAGCAAGCTCAGCCATCTCTCCTGCACCAACAAGAAGAATGGACTTTTTGGAAAGTTCATCAAATACTTTTTTAATAAGTCCCACTGCTGCATAACTTACAGATACAGGATTTTTACCAATGCGGGTTTCATTTCTAACTCTCTTTGCTGTAAAAAGTGCTCTGTTCATAAGGTAATTAAGGATAAGAGAGGTAGTCCTTTCAGAAAGGGCAATTTCGTAGGATTCCTTAACCTGTCCTGTAATCTGAGGTTCACCCACAATCATGGAGTCAAGGCTTGAGGCAACCTTAAAAAGATGCTCAACAGCTTCTGTATCTTTATAGACATATAGATAATTTTCAAATTCTCCTATTTCAATGTTGTGAAAATTGGACAGAAAGGCTTTGATAGTTTCTTCTACTTGATTTTCTCTCTTCAAATCAGAGACATTAGCAGTATAGACATATATTTCAACTCTGTTACAGGTTGAAATAATTACAACTTCACCAATGCCTTCCCTCTGAATCAGTTCTTTTAAAGCCTCTTTAATTGCCTCCTTTGAGTTGAAGGCAATCTTTTCTCTTATCTCAACAGGTGCAGTCTTATGGTTTAGTCCAATAACTATTAAGCTCATAGCGGTTTATGAAAGCTCTCTGTTAATAGATTTATACCAAAAAAGCCAAATATTACAAGAAGAAAGGCAAATATGGTAAGATAGGCAGCTTTTTTCTTTCTCCAGTCTTCTTTGACTCGCAAATAAAAAATAGACAAATAAACAATCCATGTAAGAAAACTCCATATCTCCTTTGGATCAAAAAGAAATCCGAGCAGGCTCAGATATTTAACAAGTCCTACAATAAGAGCTGTGGTATAAATTGGAAAACCCCAAAAAATAAGGCGAAAATTTATCTTGTCCAAAATCTCAAGACTTGGAAGAATATTTCCCAATCCACCAAATTTTTTAGCTTTTATAGCCTTCTCCTGAACAAGATAAAGAACACTAAAAACAAAAGCGAGGCTAAATAGAGCTATACCAAAAACAGCCATAAGTGCATGAATATCAATCCATAGGCTTTTAAGTTCAGGCTTTAAATAAGGAATACCTCTTGGGAAAAAGGCACTTACAAACATAAAGGAAAACCCCAAAATCACGCCAAAATTTACAACCTTTGTTTTATAAGAAACTCTGAGCATCAAAGAAATCAGCAAAATACACCATGCAAAATAGGAGTTTGCCTCATGCATTGAAAAAACAGGTGCCTGTCCTGATTTTATATATCTTATAAATAGATAAAAGGTATGAAGGCAAAAACCTATCAGACTTAAAAAAAATACTGCCTTGTCTAAATCATCCTTTTTTCTTACAATTCCGGCAATACTAAGGAGAAATCCTGCAAAATAAAGAGTAAGAGCAAGCTCAAAAAAAATTGTTCCCATCAGAAACAGCCAAGCTCACATTTACGAATTTTTATTTTCAGTTCATTCGCCATTTTTCCCACTTCAATATATGGAACATTAAGTTCTTCTGCTATTTTTCTTGCTTCTGAACAAGTAATCTTTCCATCATTGCTTTTTTCTCTGAGAAGCTTTTCAATGAGTTTTTTTTGCTGAATCTTTTCAATCTCTGTCATAACTTCCTCCATAGAGTAGTCTCCTTCTATAACAATGTCAGCTATTTCAAAAATAGCCTTTCCTGAAGGTTTTACTATCTCTTCAATTTTACTTTTAAAAAATATTATAACATCAGGCTGCATCACTCTTACCATAGAATTACCTTCAATAATTATAAAATTAAGCTTTGTGCCATTATGAGAGAAGCGAAAAATCTCCTCCTTTAATTTATCAGCAATCTCTGGTAAATCCTCTTCTTTTGCTCTTATAAAGTAAACATGATCTGCACCTGCTTTCTTCATCCTCTCAGTGTCTTTACCTTCTTTTCCTATTATTGATGGTTCTGTAATAATTGAGGAATAAAAGGAAGTTTTGGAATATTTTACAGCGATAACAGAAACTCTTTCATTTAGATTTTTGATAAATCTTATAAAACTCTCTATAAAAGTAGTTTTCCCTGTTCCGCTTTTACTGCCACCTACTCCAATGATTAATGAAAATTGCATAGTTTATTAATCCTAATTTGTTTAGTAAAAAGGCTAAATTCATTTAAATTATAAAGTTTTACTATTGTTAGAAGTCAAATTAAGCTCTATTTCATTTTACATATTCTCAATGGATATGAGGAATTTCTGAGCATTTGAATTCAAAGTAAACTCCTTGCCGAAGGGCATGGACAAGTAAAGCATACCAAGAGGTCTAAATGAAACTAAGGAATCTAATCCGAAAGGGTCATTCATAGGGCTTTTCCCGAGAGATCTTTTCCTTAAAAAACAGAGGAGACTCCTCGTTACTAACGCTCCTCAGAATGATAATCACTCCCCGTCATTCTGAGCACCTTCAATGGGTGCTTCCTCTGGAGAAAAAGATGAGTTCCTTACTCCGCTTCGCTCCGTTCGGAATGACAGTAAATAGAATGCCCGTCAGAATGACAATAAAGGGAATGCTCATTGGAATGACATTTTTACTATCCACCTTGATAACATTTTTTTTTGTTACCCTGATAACATTTTTTTACTGTCACCCTGAGCGTAAGCGAAGGGTCTCCCCCTTAAATCTTAGATTCCCCACAAACCCTTCGCTACAGTTCAGGGCTTCGCTCGGCTCTGAATGACCAAGGGAGGTAAATGGAACATATCAGAGCTTACAAGCCTTTGAAACAGGCTAATAAATTTTAGGAATCTTTTAACGGAATGAATATATCAAATCTCGTTCCCTTACTTAGTTCACTTTCTACAAAAATAAAACCATTCAGAAGCTGAACAATTTGATATACCGTTGGCAATCCAAGCCCTGAACCTTTTTCTCCTTTTGTAGTAAAAAAGGGTTCAAATATCTTTTCCTTTGTTTCTTTGTCCATTCCAACTCCTGTGTCTGTCACAGATAAACATATATATTCTTTTGCAAATTCTTTTTTTGTTTCTGAAATTATTGTTCTGAATTTATCAGATAATTGTTTAACTGATGCCTCTATTTTTATCTGTCCTCCTTCTGGTAATGCATCCTGTGCATTTAAAACAAGATTTGTAACTACTTTTTCTATGTCAGTTCTATCAGCAAAAACTTTTAAAGAAATCTCTGGCATTATGAGGGTTAAATCAATATTTTCTTTCAATGAACCTTTAAGAAAAGTGGCAATGTTTCCTAAAACTTCTTTCAAATCTATAATTTCAGGATTTCTACTAATATCTCTTCCAAATCCAAGAATTTCTCTTATATTAATCAATACAGAATCAATGATAGAAAGCATTTTTACAAGATATTTTTTTGCTAATTCCATGTCTTCTGTTTGCAAAGCAACCTGAGCAAAGCCTTTAACACCTGTAAGCATGTTTTTTATCTCATGAGCATAGGTTGATGTCAGTCTTCTTATAGATTCCATTTTGCGTGAAATTATAATCTGTTCTTCATATTTTCTTATCTCTGTTACATCTGTAAGAAAAAGAGCATATCCTAAAACTTCTCCCTCTTCCAATCTTATTCCTCTTAAACGAAAAACTTTGTTATTATATTTCAGTTCTTTAAGATAACTGTTATGAATTTCATAAAGAGATACCTGAGGAAATACTTCAAATATGTTCTCCCCTTTTAATTTTTTATGACCTGAGTATTTTAAGAATGAATCATTGCAGTAAATAATCTTTCCAGAAAATTCTAAAATAGCAACTCCAACCGGTGAATGAGAAATTACATTGTAAAGCTTCATAAGTTCAATCTCAGCAGTTTTTCTGGCAGTAATATCTCTCACAATCTGAACAGCTCCGATCAGATCGCAGGCTTCATCAACCACAGGAGAAGCTGAGATTTTTACCCATGCACCTTTACCACCGTAAAGTGCTGGAAGAAATGTCTCTATTTCATATGTGTCTGCTTTTTTACTTAAAAATTCTGGATATATCATATCAGGATTCAAAACATAATCAACAGGCATTGGTCTTCGGTAGCCATAAAAAGGTAATGAATATTCAAAATCTCCCTTACCAATAATTTCTTCTTCAAAAATACCTGTCATTTCTTCTAAAACTTTATTCCATACAATCACTTTACCTGTCATATCAATTGCAAAAACTCCATCAGGTATTAACCGCACGATTCTTCTTAAAATATTCTCCACAATTAGCCCTCCTCCCTATTTAGATTTAAAAATTTGATTTATCAAAATGATACAAAAGAAACTTCTCTTCCGCTTTTAATTCATTAAGATTGAAAACTGGAATCTATTTTAATGGAAGTGTAATACCCTTTATTTGTTATTCTGAGGGGGACTATAAGCCCCCCTCAGAATCCATTTTTTATTTTACTTCTTTTTTACAACCATTACAGGACGGGCAACTGTGCCGATAACTCTTTCAGTTACGCTTCCCATGAAGAATTTTTCTATTCCTGTTTTACCATATGTACCCATTACAATCAATCCAACAGCGTTTTTGTTTGCCACATCTGCTATCTGTTCAAAGGGTTCTCCCTTTGCAACAACTGTTTGAACCTTTACACCTTCACGTTCTCCAGACTCTTTTACAGCTTTTACTGCTTCCTCAGCATAGGCAACTTCACTATCTCTTTTTGCAACTGAGACAGCAATAAGCTCACTGTTAAATCTCTTTGCTGTGCCTATTGCTTCTGATGCTGCAATATTGCTGTAAACAGAGCCATCAGTGGCAATGAGAATTTTATCAAAGTTGAGAGTTGCTCCTACTGGAACAACTAAAACCTTACACGGAGCATTTCCAATTACTTTTTTACCTACTGCACCAAGCATGACACCTTTTTTACCAAGTATAATGAGGTCAACACTGTTTTTTATTGCCTCATCAATGATGTATTTGTATGGTTCTGGTCCTGTGTAACTTATGGTTTCACATTTTACACCTGCTTTATCTGCGATTGCTTTCACATCATCAAGAGCTTGCTTTGCTCTTTTTTCCATTACATCTATTACCTGTGGAAGCGTTTCTACAAACTCTGCTGCAAAAATTGGCACTTCTGCAACACATATAGCATATACAGTACTTCCACAGGGTTTTGCAAGGTCAACTGCTGCCTGAGCCGCGAATTTAGCAGCCTCGGAACCATCTGTTGAAATCAGTATTTTATCTAATTTTGTTAAAGGACATGCACCAATAGCCATTTTTATACCTCCTTCTTTACCTTTGCTTTCTTTGTAGAAAGTCCTAATCCCTCAAATAAATAAAGCACTCCAAATCCATACCAGATTGTATATAAAACATAGAATAATAGAAGACCTGTTGCAACACCTGCTTTTTCTGTTATCTTGACTGCTTGAATTCCATAGAAATTGTATGCAGGTTCAATTGCTGCTGTCATAACTTTCTTTACAAAATTGGCATCCTCAGCTTTTTTATCAAGGGTAAGCTTTTTATTGACAAGATTTAAAGCATTATGCCACTGCCTGAACATCTGCTTCATCTTTTCATCATCTGTGACATCATATTTTTTCTTTATGTAATCTCCATTGTTATTATACATCTGATCTGAATCTTCAAGTGCAGCAGATATAATAGCACCAAAATCACCTGTTATGTGTACTTTTGAACCATTAACCTCTGCTTTTGCACCATTAATGGTAAATACTTTAGCCATTCTTTCAGCTCTTTTTTCTGCATCACCAGGTTTGTCACCTGCCCTTTTTACATCTACTACCACATCCAAAACTTTACCTTTATATTTTTCTGCATCCTTCTTTAGTTTAGGAATTTGATAGGCAGAACCTTTTGCCAACTTATTAAAAAGGTCATCACTGTATTCCAAACCATTCTGTCCCTGTCCATATATAGGAGCAAATATTAATATCAATACACCGATAAAGCTTATTAATAAAATCAATCCCCATGTTAGATGTTTTTTATCAGCAGCCATCTTATCCCTCCTCTCTAAAAGCCTTTAAGTTCTTAAAGAAACTACCTAAAACCCAAATTCCAAAACCTCCAACCGCTGCCCAGAATACAACATTTCCAATAAGAGTGATAATGTCACAGGCTTCTTTTGATATTGACCACAGTTCAAGGCTTCTTAATTTATCAGGAACAACACTTGCTCTGTTTGCAAATCCTGCAAGGATTGTCAAAACCCAGAATCCTCTGATAACCATTCCAGGAACAACCTTTGTTGTAAGTGCTCCAATCTGAATTCCTATAAGAGAACCAAGAAGCAATCCCATTGCAAGGGTATAGAAAACATAACCATAAATGGCATACTGAGAAATTGAGGAATAACCTGCAGTAAAGATTATCTGAAGAATATCAGTTCCAACTGTTGTTGGTGTTGATACTCCAAGTACATAGACAAAAAGTGGGAATGTTACAAATCCGCCACCAACTCCCATAACTGCTGCAAGAAGACCAACCAGAAAACCACACATAGCAACAAAGAGCCATGATATTCTTCTCCCTCCAAAGTCTTCATCAAAATTTATCATTGGAGGGATATTAATCTTCTGAATATTAAGTGCGAGCTTTGTTGTTGTCATAGGTCCACCATGTGCATCTCCATGAGCATCTCCACCTGCCTGCACACCTTTTTTGCGAGCCTTGCTCAACTTTATATAGTCTCTTAACCCATAAAATCCCAGAAATCCAAGTATGATAGCATAAACAATGCTGATGAAGGCTTCACTTGCCACAGGATCCCAATTATAAATTGTCCTTTGAATATAACCGCCTGTTGTTGCACCTAAAACAGAACCTATGACAAAGGCAACAGCTAATCCCACACAAACATTTCCGAGCTTTTTATGAATAACTGTTCCCATGATTGCCTTTGCAAATATGTGAAACTGGTCTGTTCCTACTGCTAAAATTCCCTTAACTCCTGCTGCCATAAGTGCTGGTGCTATGATAAATCCACCGCCTGCACCTATACATCCTGTAATTAGCCCTGCTGCAAGTCCTACTGCTATTGATGCAATGAAAACTGTTGTTGTGTAGTGCGATGGTGCGTAGGCTGATTTACCCCCCAGAAAATCAGCAGCACCTAAAAAAGATACAAGAACAATGGGTGATAAAAGAGCTATCAAAATCAACAACCTTTTCTTGTTCTTCAGGATGTTATCTGACATCTGCTTTTCCCACTTGGCTTGGTATATTGCACCAGCCATCATAAGTTCATATAGTTTCCTTAATTTACTCATTCCACAGCCTCCTCCTTTTTAATTTTTTTCTTTTTCTCTGAATAAATTAAAATAGCCCCACTTTTCTTCTGTTAGACAAAACATCTTACCCTTGTCTTTTTTTCACCTCCCTTCTTTTTGTTTTTTTCAGGCTTTTTTCGGAGTCTGTCAAACTCCTTTGGTTTTGAAAAAGTTATTGATACAAGCAGATCTTTCATTTTTTTCCAAACCTTTTTCATTATTAATTGATTATGCAATAGACATGCCAGATAACAAATTAACTAAAAATGAGGCTTTACTATGAAGGAAATAATAGTTCATGCAACATATTATTGCATTTTTGTTTCTATGGAAAAAAATTGCTTGTAAATAGGTTATATAAAATGCAACAAGTTGTTTCAGCTAAAATTATGTAGCAATTTTAAATTGTTTCAGTTTCCTCTGAAGTTGTTGTCTGTGAATTCCCAATAATTCTGCTGCTTTTGAGATATTACCTCTACTTTTCTGTAAGGCTGACCATATTAATTCTTTTTCAAAATTATCCACTGCTTCTCTGAGATTGCCGTGGGGTGTTTTTTTAGAATGTTGAGTTTTTAATAAATAGGCAGGCAAGTCTTTAATCGTAATCTCAACAGAGTTTGTGAATGCTATAGCTCTTTCAATAATGTTTTCAAGTTCGCGAACATTGCCAGGGAAAGAGTAGGACATTAAAGCATCAAGGGCTTCTTCTGTGATTCCTTTAATATTTATATCTTTTCTTTTAGCTGAATGCTTTTTTATAAAAAACTGTGTAAGGGAAGGGATATCTTCCTTTCTACTTCTTAATGGAGGAATCTCTATGTGAATTACATTTAATCTATAAAAAAGGTCTTCTCTAAAAACCCCTTCTTTGCAGGCTTTAGACAAGTCTTTATTCGTAGCAGCTATAAATCTTACATCAACTTTTACTGGGTGATTTCCGCCTATTCTTATGAATTCACCTTCCTGAATAACTCTCAAAATTTTAGTCTGAAAAAGAGGCGATACATCACCAATTTCATCAAAAAATACTGTTCCTCTGTCAGCCCATTCAATAAGTCCTTTTTTAGTGTAATTTGCACCTGTAAATGCTCCTTTCTCAAAACCAAAAAGTTCTGACTCAAGCAAAGTATCGGGTATAGCTGTGCAGTTTATAACAATAAATGGATTTTCTTTTCTCTCACTTAAATTGTGAATTGCTCTTGCTACAAGTTCTTTACCTGTGCCTGACTCACCTGTAATAAGAACATTACTATCTGTAAGTGCTGCCTTTCTTATACCGCAGTAAACATCTTCCATGATTCTACTTATTCCAATAAGACCATTTATTTCTACCTTTGGTTTATCCTTAAAATTTTCAAAAATTTCCTTTACAGATTCGTTCCTTAAAGGCTTTTGAAGAAAATCTGTTGCTCCTAATTTCATTGATTTTATGGCCTTTTTTATATCAGATTTACCGATGGTGATTACAGGCATGTATTGTTTTAGATCAATGACTCTTTTTTCCCATCCTTCAGAATCAATATCTATAAAGGCAATGTCATAGGTAGAAAAGTTTGTAGAGGCAGGGGATTTTGTCTTATTCGTTTTTCTTAAAGTAATACCTATGGAATCAAAAATTTCATAAAGCTTTTCTGCTTCGTCAGAAATTACCAAAACACTAAAGGACCTCAAAAAAACCATCGCAGTTAAAAATAGAACATTTTAGGCGGAGTTGTCAATACTGTATAATAAAAAAATGAACTCTATGGAAGTCTCACAAGAAGAACTTACTCCTCTTATGCGTCAGTATCTAAGAGTTAAAGAGCAATATAAGGATGCTATAGTTTTTTTTAGACTCGGTGATTTTTATGAGATGTTTGGAGAAGATGCTGTTATTGCTTCCAAGATACTGGGAATAACTTTAACATCAAGAGATAAATCAAAGGAAAAGGCTATTCCTATGTGTGGTATACCATATTTTTCAGCAGATTCATATATTGAAAAACTTCTCCGTGAAGGCTATAAGGTGGCAATATGTGAACAAATAGGAGACCCTAAAACCTCAAAAGGAATTGTAGAAAGAGAAGTTATAAAGGTTTTGACTCCCGGAACTTATCTACCAGAAGGCGTTAGAGAGAACATATATATTATGTCCATATATCCATCTAAAGGGAAAATCGGGATAGCCTTAGCAGATATTACCACAGGACAGTTTTTCCTTTATGAGACAGATAAAAATATTACTGATGAAATTGAAAGGTTTGAACCAAAAGAGATTCTTATTCCTGCAAGTTTTGAGGATAGCCTAAAATTTGAAATATCCTCTTATAACAAGACTTTCATTGAAGACTGGAAATTTGATTATCTCCTTGCGTATAAAACTCTCTTGGAGCATTTCAAAGTAGCCTCTCTTAAAAGCTATGGAGCAGAGGAATTCTCTAATGCTATTTCAGCAGGAGGTGCACTCTTAAAATATCTTGAAGAAAATAAACAGCAAACGGAGTTTAAAGGTATAAAGATATTAAATCTTTCTGAGTTTATGCTTCTTGATGCTTCTACCAAAAAAAATCTTGAGATTTTTGTATCCCTTGATGGTAGTCGGGAAGGTTCTCTAATATGGGTATTAGATGAAACGCTTACACCTATGGGAGCTCGCTTCCTTAAAAATACATTATCCTGTCCACTTCTAAATATATCAGAAATAGAAAAAAGATTTGATGGTATTGAGGCTTTTTGTGGAGATTATCTATTGAGAGAGAAATTAGAAAAAATTCTGAAGGATTTCCCAGATATTGAAAGAATTGCTCTCAAGATTAAAGGCAAAAGTATAAATCCAAAGGAAGTTAACTCCCTCAAGAATGCTTTAAAAAGAATTCCAGAATTAAGAGAAGTTTTGAGAAATAAAACAGAAATACTAAATAGCCTTTATAATTCTCTATACGAACTAAATGAGCTTGTGACAAAGATAGAGAATGCTTTGACAGAAAATCCTCCTCCTGTAATAACAGAAGGTGGCATTTTCAGAGATGGATATAATTCAACCATAGACGAACTTAGAGCATTAAGAACTGAAAGTAAAAAATATATACTTAATATGGAAGCTGAGGAAAGAAAAAAAACAGGAATAAATTCACTTAAAATTGGATATAACAGAGTCTTTGGATACTATATAGAAGTAACAAAGCCAAATCTTCACCTTGTTCCATCTCATTATATAAGGAAACAAACTCTCGCAAATGCAGAGAGATTTATTACAGAAGAACTCAAAGAGCTTGAGTTAAAAATAATGAGCGCTGAGGAAAAGCTTAAAATACTTGAGCAGGAACTTTTTATAGAATTGGTAAATTCAATTTTACCTTTTACTGATAAGATACTTAATAATGGAGAAACAATAGGGTTTATTGATTTTCTTCTTTCACTTGCAAAGGTTGCCTCAAAATATAACTACGTGAGACCTGAGATAAATGAAGAGGATATTATAGAGATAAAAGATGGCAGACACCCTGTAATTGAAAGACTCATTCAACTTGGAAAGCTTTATGAAGGAAGATTTATTCCCAATGATCTTTTAATCGGTCCAGCTGACCAAAGGATAATAATTCTTACAGGACCAAATATGGCAGGAAAATCTACATATATGAGACAAAATGCTTTGATAGTTTTGATGGCTCAGATTGGTTCCTTTGTTCCAGCAAAATATGCAAAGATAGGAATTGTTGATAGAATCTTCACTCGCATAGGTGCTTCTGATTATCTTGCAAAAGGACAGAGCACATTTATGGTGGAAATGATTGAGACTGCAAATATTCTTAATAATGCCACACCTAAAAGTTTTATAATTCTTGATGAAGTAGGAAGAGGGACAAGTACCTTTGACGGAATAAGCATAGCTTGGTCAGTGGTAGAATACATTGCTGAAAAAATAAAAGCAAGAACCCTTTTTGCTACACATTATCATGAGCTTACTGACCTTGCATTTAACCTTGATTGCATAAAAAATTTCACTGTTGTTGTAAAAGAATGGGGGGATGAAATAATATTTTTGAGAAAAATACAGGAAGGTGGAGCAGATAAAAGCTATGGAATTCAGGTTGCTCGTCTTGCTGGGCTTCCTTTAGAGATATTAAATAGGGCAAGAGAGATTCTTCATAGACTTGAGAAAAAGGAATTTCAAGTTTTTCCCATAAGGGCAAGACAGCTTGATCTGTTCTTTCAGGGAGACCCTATAAAAGCAGAGCTTTCAAAGATTGATATAGACTCTTTAAATCCTCAGAAGGCATTGAAAAAATTGAAAGAATTAAAGGAGATGCTAAAGAATGATTAAGATAGGACTTACAGGAAATTTCGGGATGGGTAAAAGCACCGTAGCAGAACTTTTTAAAAAATTAGGTGCTTATGTAATAAGTGCTGATAAAATCGTGGAAACTCTTTTAGAAGAGCCTGAGGTAATAGAAGAGATAAAAAAATTATTTGGTAATGAAGTTATAACAAATGGCAAACTGAATAAAAAATACATTTCAAGCATAGTCTTTGAAAATCCTTTGATGAGAATTTATCTTGAAAATATTCTTCATCCACGAGTTTTTGAAAAGGTTGACGAGATAGTAAAAAACATACCTCAGAGAGGAGAACCCATAATTGTGGTAGTAGAAGCACCAATTATTTTTGAGAGAGGATATCAGAATAAGTTTGACCTTATAATTACTGTTTTCACTTCAGAAGAAATTGCCTTAGAACGACTTGAAAAAAAAGGAATCTCTAAGGAAGAAGCTTTTAGAAGATTAAAATGTCAATTTCCCATTGAGATGAAAAAATCAAAGTCTGATTATATAATAAATAATTCAGGGACACTTGAAGAAACTGCTCAGCAGGTAGAAGCAATATTTCAAAAACTAATAGCAATGGAGAGAAAATATGCAGGTAATTAGAGGGATTGAAAAACTGGAAGCTAAAAATACAGTAATAACCATAGGAAATTTTGACGGTGTGCATATAGGACATCAGAGAATTTTTGATTATTTAAAAAGAAAAGCTACTCAGATAAATGGAAAAAGTGTGGTAATTACCTTTCACCCTCATCCAATAAAAGTTCTTTTTAAAGAGCATCCATTAAGACTAATTACAACAACGGACGATAAGCTTAAATTAATTGAAAAATGCGGAGTGGATATAACAATCTTAATACCTTTTACCCGTGAATTTGCTCAAATAGAGGCAGAAGATTTTGTGAAGGATATACTCGTTGAGAAACTTAATGCAAAATGGGTTGTAGTAGGTTATGATTACAGATTTGGTAGAGGAAGAAAAGGAGATAGGTACTTACTTAAGAAACTTGGTCTATTTTACGGATTTAAAGTTACTGTACTTAAAGCATACAAGAGCAAAGGGAAAATATTAAGCAGTACCGCTGTAAGAAATGCTCTTAATGATGGGAATATAAAAGAGGCAAATCTTTTTCTGGGAAGAGCTTATCACATAGACGGTGATGTTATAAAAGGTTTAGGAAGAGGCTCAACAGTTCTTGGATATCCTACGGCAAATATAGCACCTATTCAGGAAATTATTCCAAAGGAAGGAGTTTATGCTGTTAAGGTAACCATACCCCATTTATCAAAAACCTTTAAAGGAGTTGCAAATATTGGCAAGAATCCCACCTTTAACAATGTAAATATGAGTTACGAAGTTCACATTTTTGATTTTAAAGAAAATCTACTTGGTAAAACTATCAGAGTCCATTTTATTGCAAGACTTAGAGATGAAAAAAAATTTAATTCACCTGATGAACTTAAAAAAAATATTGCCCATGATATTGAAATGGCAAAAAAAGTTTTTAAACAAGACAGAACCAGACTATTCTTAGATTTTTAAACTCACAGGGTCTACTTCAAATTTAAAAGAAATGCCTTTAAAAGTTCTCAATGTTGCAATAGCACCTGTTAATTCATCTATGAGTCTTTTTTTATCCTTTGAGCGGAAAATAAACATAAATTCTTCTTTATCTTGATTTTTAAGAGGTCCAATAATCTCTCCTGAAATATGATTTTTTAAAAACTCTTTAACTTTATCTAAGGTTTCATATGGAAATGTTTTTTTAGTTTTTATCATCAATTTAATAAGCCTTGAAAAAGGAGGGAAACCCGTTTGTTCTCTGTGTTTTAACTCATAAAGGTAAAAATCTTTAAAATTGTAAGAGCGAATAAATTTAAAAATCTCTCCACCAGGATTTCTTGTCTGAATAAATAAAGTTCCATCTTGTTTAATTAACTGACAGATTGATAAAACTTTTGCAAAAGCCTTTTCAAAAGTTCTGTAATCAGGTATAGAAAGAAAAAAATCAAAATCTACAATAACAGCTCCTTTAAAATCAGCAATATATCCTTTTTTTATTTTACCTGTCTGTCCAACCCAAATTCCCTGAAACTGCTCGGATTCTAAATCTATCTCTTTAATTTCAACATGTTTGTCTGAAAAAATATTTTTAAGTTCCTCTGTAATGCGTTCAACTCCAACTCCCACTGAATGCATGTCTACTCCTGAACAATAAGGACATTGTTCGGAAATTTTCATTACAATTCCGCATCTAAAACATTCAAGTACTCTCGTAGATTTACGAAAAATCATACTATATCCACATTTTTCACACTTAATAACTTCTCCACATTCTGAACATCTCAAAAGACTATATCCGCTTCTTGGAGATGTAACAAGAATTCCTTCTTTTTGATAAAGCTTCAGATAAAGCAACGCTTCTGGATGAAAAATGCTTTGATAAGGCTGTCTTAAAATCTTTATGTTAGGATGCTTTGATTGATTGAAATCGTCTATTAATTCATATTTACTCCTAAGTGCATTGTAATAAGATACTGTTGAGGGCATAAAATCTGTAAGCACAACAGGACAGCCTTCAATAAAACCTCTCATGACAGCGCAATCTCTTGCATGATATCTCGGAGACTCTTCTGCTTTGTAAAGCCAGCTTGACTCCTGTCCAACCATAATCAAAGAAAGATTTTTTACAGGTGCAAATACAGCAAACCTTGTCCCTACAATAATTTTTGCTTTATTTGCAACTATTTCTTTTATTGAAAATAAAAGTTCAGAATGTTTCATCCCACTATGAAGAAGAACAATCTGATTATTAAAACTCCTCAAAAGATTAAACAGTCTCTGAGCCTCTTTTATTTCAGGCATTATTAAAAGAATCGTTCCATCTTCAGATAAAAGCTCTCTTACAACTTTAATCATTAGTTTTATTTCATATAAAAAATCAGGACATTGAATAAGAAATGTTTTATAACTTCCTACCCTTGTGAGGTTAATAATCTTTGAAATAGTTTCATTGTTTAAGAAATAATTCTCTACATTGAATGAAATAGGTTCTGCAGGCGGATTCTTTTCCTTTAATCTTTTTTTGCTTTTTCTTTCGCTAAGCAAATCTATCACTTCTTCAAAAAAAGTAACCCTGAGAACAGAACCCATCTCCGAAATATAGTAAGAACTCATCCATTGAAGAAAATCTATAAATTTCTCTTCATAGGCTTTACCAATAACTGTTTGAATTTTTTTTATTTGAACGGTTTTATCAGGTTTGTCTGTTTTATTTATAACAATCCCTTCAACAACTCTGTTTCTCAGCGGCACCTGAACAGCGAATCCTTTTAAATTTAGTTCTTCATCATATTGATAAGTAAGTGTCTTAAGTTTAAGAGGAATGGACACATTAAAATAAGGCATGAATTAATTATAACTATTTTATGATATAATTACACAATGCTGTTACAATTGCTAATAGCAATCTGCCTTATTATAATAACAGGCTGCAGTATGCCTCAAATTGTTGTTTTACACGACCCTTTAACTCCTCAAGAGCATCTTCAACTCGGATTAAACTATGAAAAAAAAGGACTTATTGAAGAAGCTAAAAAACATTATGAAGAAGCTTCAAAATCCGATGCGAGAGGATTACTCTTTCTCGGAAATTTATATTTAAATCAGGGAGAATATAACAAAGCAGAAGATTACTATAAAAAAGCAATCAAAAAAAATGATAAACTCGCTGATGCCTATAATAATCTGGCATGGATTTATTGCATAAAAAATAAAAATCTTGATGAAGCTGAAGACATGGTAAAAAAAGCATTAGAAATTGAAAAAGACAATTCAGATAAAGTTAAAATTTATCAGGATACACTTGAAAAAATTAAAAAACTTAATATAAAAAACAGGAGGGAATAAAATGGCTATGGTAAAAAAAATTAAAGTAGACACAAAATGGATAGAAAATTTTCTTATTGAGGTAAAAGCCCGAAATCATATAATCTATATTGATCAACCTGAAGATTCAGGTGGAAAAAATAAAGGGATAACTCCTCTTGAACATTTGCTCGCTGCTCTTGGTAGCTGTATTTGTTCAATGGCTGTTATTATTGCTAAACAAAAAAATATAGAATTAAAAAATTTTGATGTTTCTGTAGAAGGAGAAATTGATTATGATGTATTACTCGGTAAATCTAAACAACCAAGACCAGGATTTTACAAAATTGTTGTCAAAGTAAAATTAGATGCAGCTTTAACAGATATTGAAAAGAAAGAATTTATTAAGGAAATACAAAGCCGTTGTCCTGTAGCAGATGGACTTATGAATATAACACCGCTTGAAGTAATTATAGAATAGCTTTAGGACATCATTAAAAAATGAAATGACTGAAGAAGGATAATAAAATTAAATAAACTTATCATCTCTTGATTTTCAGGAGATTATAAGTTTTTAAATAATTCCAAACATTTCGGAGGTGTGCTTATGATGAAAAAAATTCTTGTTATTTACTTGAGTGTTGCGATTTTAGTAATCGGAACAGTGCAATCATCGGGTGCTGGAATTATTCCCTCAGAGATGACTCTTAATTCTACTACTCAAGATCTGGAAAAAATTCAAAAATTTCTTGAGATGAAAATGGTTTCCCAGAGACTTAAAGATTTTGGTTATTCTGAAAAAGAAATTATGGATAGGCTTTCAACACTTGATGAACAAACCCTGCATAAGCTTGCTCTAAAAATTGATGAAATAAAAATTGCAGGAGATGCAGGTTTAGCTGTAATTTTAGCACTTTTAATAATAGCACTTGTTATACTCATCATTAACCTTACAGGGCACAGGGTAGTGGTGAAATAATAAATAGTATATAGGGGTTGACAAAAAGGTAAAACCAATGGTAAAAAAATAAAGTCAAAGGGATTTCAGTTTTTAGTTCAAATTCTCTATGAGAAAGGAGGTGACTAAAGAAGATGAAAAAAATATTGGCATTAGTACTTTCTTTAATTCTCATGGTATCCTTTAGCTTCGCATTAGGATGCAAAAAGGCTGAGGAACCAAAGAAGCCAGAGGCACCAGCACCAGCTCCTGCACCAGCACCAGCAGCTCCTGAAAAAGCTCCTGAGGCTCCAAAAGCTCCTGAAGCTCCAAAGGCTCCTGAGGCTCCAAAAGCTCCTGAAAAAGCTCCTGAAAAGCCTGCTGAGAAGAAAAAATAATTTAGCAGGATACAAACAAAGCAACACTGGGATTATTCCTGGTGTTGCTTTAAATTATTCAAAAATGTTAAACTTTCCGAAAGAGTGGGCTTTCCCACTCTTTTATTTTGAGTAATCGGGGAAAGCATGAATATTAAAGAATTAAAAGACAAAATAACCGATTATGCCAATATAGTTGGCGAACAGGAAGGAGTGGAAATAGTTAATGTGGAAATATATCCAGGAGGTAAAGGATTAACTTTAAGAATTTTTATTGATAAAGAAGGAGGTGTCACTATAAAGGATTGTGAAAATTTTTCAAGAGCTATAGAGGCTATACTTGATGTTGAAGATCCGATAAAAAGCTCCTATACTCTTGAAGTTTCTTCTCCTGGAATTGACAGACCACTTAAAAATAAAAAAGATTTTTTAAGAAATATAGGCAGAGATGTGAAAATTACCACAAAAGAAAAAATAGCTGATAACACTTTTTTTATAGGGAAAATTGTTGATGTGGGAGATGACTGGGTAAGAATAGAAATTCAGGAAACAAAGATCAAAGGAAGCAAGAAAAAAGGTAAAACTGAACTTTTATTTATACCTTTTAATAAAATCATCAAAGCACAGGTTTATTTAGGATAATTTTATGGGGAAAGAGCTTAAATTTTTAGTAGAACAAATAATGAGAGAAAAGGGAATTACCAAAGATGCTGTGATAGAGCTTCTTGAGACAGCTCTAATTTCAGCTATAAGGAAGAAATATGGAAATAAATCTTCAATAAAAATAAAAATTGAACCTCAAACTTTTGACATTAATATCTTTGAAATAAAAAAAGTAGTAGAAGAAGTAAAAGATTCAGCATCTGAAATTTCAATAGAAGAAGTAAAACAAAAATATATTGATAAAGGAATCGGAGATACAGTTGAAGTTCCTTTATCAATTCAGGATTTTGGAAGAATTGCTGTTCAGACTGCAAAACATGTGCTTTTTCAGAAAATAAGGGAAATTGAAAGGTCACAGATTTTTGAAGAGTTTAAAGATAAAGTCGGTAATATAGTTAGCGGAACAGTATTAAGAAAAGAAAAAGGGAATTTCTATATACTTGTAGGTAAGGCAGAAGCAATTCTGCCAGATAAAGAGGTGCTGCCACAGGATAATTTAAAAAGAGGAGATATAGTAAAAGCATATATATTTGAAGTAAAACAGACACCAAAAGAACCTATAATAAAACTTTCAAGAACACATCCAAACTTTGTAGTAGGATTATTCACTCTTGAAGTTCCTGAGATTCAGGATGGAATAGTAGAAATAAAAACCATTGCAAGGGACCCAGGAGAAAGAACCAAAATAGCGGTTTCATCAAAAGACCCTTCAGTAGACCCTGTTGGAGCATGCGTTGGTATGAAAGGAACAAGAGTTCAGGCTGTTGTCAGAGAGTTAAAAGGTGAAAGGATTGATATAATTCCTTACAGTGATGATATGAGTTTTTTTATTGCAAAAGCTCTTACTCCGGCAACTGTGCTCAAGGTAGGTATAAATGAAAATGAGAAAACAGCAGTTGTTGTTGTTGAAAATGATCAACTCTCTTTAGCAATTGGTAAAAAAGGACAGAATGTTAGACTTGCTTCAAGACTAACAGGCTGGAGCATTGATGTATTGAGTGAGTCAGAATACAATCAAATGAAACATAAAGAAACAGAGAGAGCTTTTAAAGAAACCAATCAGAAGCAGGTAAATGACTAAAATAAATGAATGTTCAAGGCTTAAACCTTCCCATCCAGTATTTAAAAGGTGTAGGTCCTAAAAAAGCTAACCTTCTTAAAAAAATAGGTATAGAAACAGTTAAAGAAGCCTTATACTATCTACCTTCTCAATATGAAGACAGAAGAAATAAAAAAAGCATTTTTGAGATAAAACCTGGAGAAATCATAACTGCAGAAGGCTCTGTAGTTCAGATTAATGAAATAAGAACAAAAACAAATCTATCTATAATTGAAGCAATAATTTCAGATGGAACAGGTTTCCTAAAAGCAAAATGGTTTAATCAAAATTATCTAAAAAAAATTTTGAAAGAAAAAAAGAAACTAAAACTTTTTGGAAAAGTTCAGATTGATTATAGAGGAAATTATTTAGAAATTCTCAATCCAGAATATGAATTAGTAGAACAAACTTTAAATTCTCAAACCCAAGAAATCGTCCCCATATACAGACTTACTGAAGGTTTATCACAGAAACAGATGCAATCAATAATGCAGACTGCTGTAGAATTTGCTATTCCGCATATAGAAGAGCACTTACCTGAAAATCTGATAAACAAATTAAAGCTTCCAACTCTCAAAGAAGCTATTAAATTTGTGCATCTGCCTCCTAACAATGCGGATATCAAACTTTTAAATGAAAAAACTTCTGATTTTCATAAAAGAATAATTTTTGATGAATTATTTTTTCTTCAACTCGGCATTCTTCTAATAAAACAAAATAGAATCTGCGAAAAAGGTATTTCTTTCAACCCAGAAGGCGACTTGCTAAAAAAATTCCTTGAAAATCTTCCTTTTAAACTAACATCAGCACAACAAAAGGTAATAAATGAAATTTTAGAGGATATGAAAAAACCGATTCCTATGAATAGACTACTTCAAGGAGATGTAGGTTCTGGAAAAACAGTTGTTGCTGTGGCAGCAATGCTTGCTGCTATAGAGTGTGGATATCAAGCAGCTTTGATGGCACCAACAGAAATACTTGCAGAACAACACTATCTGAATATCTCTTCACTGCTTAAAGGACTGCCTATCAATACTTTAATTTACACATCATCCTATAATAAACATTCTAATCTCATATGTTCTGGTGCTGTAAATCTCATTATTGGCACTCATGCATTAATACAAGAAGATATTCATTTTAAAAATTTAGGTATTGTTGTCATAGATGAACAACATAGATTTGGAGTAATTCAAAGAGCAATGCTAAAAAAGAAAGGACTGAATCCAGATACCCTTGTAATGACAGCAACTCCAATTCCAAGAACAATGGCACTTACAGTTTATGGAGACCTTGATTACTCAATACTTGATGAACTTCCTGCTGGAAGAAAACCAATTTTAACAAAAGTCATTGAACCTGAAAATAAAAAAATCATTTATAAAATGATTGCTGAAGAAGTTAGCTCTGGAGGACAGGTCTATGTTGTATATCCTTTAATAGAAGAATCTGAGGCAATGGATTTAAAATCAGCAACTCAAGGATACGAAGGTTTAAAAAAACTCTTCCCTCAATACAAAGTTGCGCTAATACATGGAAAAATGTCAGCTAAACAGCGAGAAGAAATAATGAAAGAGTTTCGTAATGGTGATATTCATATACTTGTTGCAACCACAGTTATTGAAGTTGGTGTAGATGTTCCTAATGCTACTTTAATGATAATTATACATGCAGAAAGATTCGGACTTGCCCAGTTGCATCAACTAAGAGGAAGAGTGGGGAGAGGTCTAAGACCTTCAAAATGCATATTATTGCCTTATAAATTAACAGAAGAAGCTAAATTAAGACTTAGAGCAATTGTAAACTACTCTGATGGTTTTAAAATAGCAGAAGAAGATATGAAAATAAGAGGACCGGGTGAACTTTTTGGAGTTAAACAATCAGGAATGCCTGATCTGAAAGTTGCTGATTTAATTAAAGATCAGTCTCTTCTTGAAATTGCAAGAAATGAAGCAGAACAACTTTTACAGGAAGATAAAAATTTAAGTCTACATCCTAAAACAAGAGCTTCTTTGGAGAATTTCTGGAAAGGCAAGACAGAGATATTCATGACCGCCTAATCCATGGTATTTATATACTTTGGAGCTATTTCAATCCTATTCTTACCATCTCTTTTTGCTTTAAGAAGAGCTAAGTCAGCTCTCTGTATAGCATCTGTTGAGCTATCATTTATATCCACCTCTGTTATACCAATACTTACAGTTATATTAAGCTTCCCATTTCCTATTTTAACTGGTCTTCTTGCTATGTTTTCTCTAACCCTTTCAAGTGCCATAAATGCTTTTATTTCATCTGTTTCAGGTAGTATTATCAAAAATTCTTCGCCTCCATATCTTGAAACTACATCACTTGCTCTTAAAAGATTTTTAATCTGTAAAGCAATATGGTTTAAAACCCTGTCTCCTGCTAAATGTCCGTAATTATCATTTATAGATTTAAAATTATCTATATCAAGCATTGCCACTGACAAATGTTGCTTATGTCTCTTTGACCTTGCCATTTCTTCCATTAACCTATTTATTCCAGTTGTTCTATTATAAACCGATGTCAATTCATCAAAATATAACTGAGTTTCAACTTTTTCAAAAGAATAATGTATTATTTTCTCCATTTTTCTTTTCATAATTTTTGCGCTCAATAAATTTACTGTTAATGAACTTATTCCTGCTAAAGAAATAGCTAAAATAAATTCCTTTTTCTCATAACCCCCGATTATGAAAATAAAAGACAAAATCAGCATTAAAACACCGATGTTAAAAGCAAGAAATTTATTAATATCTTTTGTTATACTGATTATCAATATCTTGGGGTTCATAAGATTCCTCCTTACTTTTAATTTTCAAAACAAATAAACAAAATCCATGCCACAATAAAAATTACCTTAAATCTTTATTTGAACAGTGTTGCCTGTCAAAAAAACAGGCATTTTTTACCCTGAGGGTCAAAAATGCCAACACAGTTATTGAACGCATGGTATATAATATCTTTATGAAAGCATGGGTCATTGCCAAAATAAATGAGCCATTGAGACTTTTGGAAATGGATATTCCTTTCCCAGATTATAAAGAAATATTAATCAAAATTCATGCTTGCGGAGTCTGTCATACAGAGTTGGACGAAATAGAAGGTAGAGCAATGCCGGCATTTTTTCCTGTTATTCCAGGGCATCAGATTGTAGGAGAGGTTGTAAAAGTCGGAAGTGCTGTAAAGAAATTTAAAGTTGGAGATAGAGCAGGTGTAGGCTGGATTTATTCAGCCTGTGGTAAATGTGAGTATTGTTTAAAAGGGCTGGAAAATCTTTGCAAAGACTTTAAAGCAACAGGTAAAGATGCTCACGGTGGATATGCAGAGTATTTCAAAATTCATGAAGATTTTGCTTTCCCTATTCCAGAAAATTTTGCAAATGAAGAGGCGGCTCCTCTTTTCTGTGCAGGAGCAATTGGGTATAGGTCTTTGATGCTTGCAAAAGTTGAAAATAAACAAAACATTGGACTTATTGGTTTTGGCGCATCAGGGCATCTTGTCTTAAAAATGATAAAATATTTGTATCCAGATTCAAAAGTTTTTGTATTTTCAAGAACATTGTCAGAAAGACAGCTTTCTATGAAACTCGGTGCATACTGGACAGGGGATTTTGATGAAACACCACCAGAAAAATTAAATTCAGCAATTGATACTACTCCCGTGTGGAAACCGCCTATTAAAGTTCTTAAACATCTTAAACCTGCTGGAAGGCTTGTAATAAATGCAATAAGGAAAGAAGAAATTGATAAAAATGAATTCTTAAATATTAATTATCAGAAAGATTTATGGCTTGAAAAAGAAATCAAATCAGTGGCTAATGTTACAAGAAAAGATATTGAAGAATTTCTTAAAATTGCCTCACAAATACCAATAAAGCCTGAGATTGAAATATATTCTTTTGAAGATGCTAATAAAGCGCTCAAAGATATAAAAGAAAGAAAAATAAAAGGCGCAAAAGTTTTAAAAATTGGAGGAGAATAAAATGGATAAAAAAGAAAAAGTTTTAGAAATAATTAAAAGGCTTGATAAAAGATATCCGAATGTAAAAACAGCACTTAATTTTAACTCTGCTCTTGATTTAGTTGTTGCAACAATACTTTCTGCACAGACTACAGATATAAATGTAAACAAAGTTACTGAAAATTTATTCAAAAAATATCAAACAGCTGATGATTATGCAAATGTTTCTCTAACAGAACTTGAAAATGATATAAAAAGCATAAATTTCTATAAAAACAAAGCAAAATACATAAAGAATCTTGCAAAGAAATTAATTGAAGAATTTAATGGACACGTACCTAAAACAATGAATGAATTAGTTACACTCCCAGGTGTTGGAAGAAAAACAGCGAATATTGTGTTATGGAATGTTTTTGGAATAAATGAAGGAATCGCAGTTGATACCCATGTAAAAAGAATATCAAAACTACTTGGCTTAACAGAAAATACAGATCCCGATAAAATTGAACAAGATTTGATGGAAATAACTCCCCGTAAGTATTGGGGAAAACTCTCTCATCTTCTTATAATGCTTGGAAGAGAAATCTGCAAAGCTAAAGCACCAAATCATAAAATCTGCCCATTAAGTGATATCTGTCCGAGTAGTAAAACTTAGAAAACTATTCTTTCTGGATGACTGTATATATTAAATCTTTGCCCTCTCAGAAAGCCAATTAGGGTTAACCCTGCTTTTTCTGCAAATTCAATTGCAAGAGACGTAGGCGCTGTTCTGCTTACTATTAAAGGAATCTTCCACTTCGCTGTTTTTAATGCCATTTCAGAGGAGATTCGTCCGCTTACAAGCATTATTTTGCCCTTAAATGAGACTCTGTTAAGCAATGTCCATCCTATTATTTTATCAACTGCATTGTGCCTTCCCACATCTTCTGCTATGAATAAAATTTCATTTTCATCTGCTATCGCTGCTGCATGAATACATCCTGTAGTTCTATATAGAATTGATTTTTCCTGAAAATGTCTGAAAAGATTAAACAAAGCAGATGCGTTAATTTTTAAATGGTCATTGATTGTTTCTTTTACATCATTAAGAAAACTTACTGCTGCCATACAACCTGATGTAATTGTTTTACCATCAAGACAAACATGACCTTCAAGTTCAACTACAACTTTAATCTGTTTCTCATTTTCTTCAATCATTATTTTCTCAGGACACCAATCTCCTTTTAGAATCCCCTCTGTCATAAGGAAACCAACAACAAGTTCTCTAATTTGACAAGGAGAAGCAGACAGGGATACAATCTCTTCATTATTTACATAGACTTTTATTTTTTTCTCAACAGCTATTATATCATCAACTTCAGTGATATCATTTTGTTTAACTCTAACTATTTTTTTGTTTTCAAGTGATTGCATAGTTGTATTTTATCCAATTAATTTTTTTCTTGCAAATTATTAAAAAAAACTGCTATTCTGAAGTTAGAAAAAATTTTTAGGAGGTAGCTGTGTTTAGTATCAGTGAAAAAGCAGCCGAAAAGGCAAAATTAATCCTCAAAAACGAGGGAAAAGAAGGTTGGGGCTTAAGAATATTCTCAGCTGAAGGATATTGTAGTCCATCATTTGGCCTTGATATTGATGAAAATCCTCAGGAAGGAGATGAAGTAGTAGAAAAGGATGGATTAAAGGTTTATATGGATAAACAGACCTTTGATCTCTTAAGCGAGCTTGAGCTTGATTACTATGAGGATGAAGAGCAGGAAGGATTCATACTTAAAGGACCAATGCCTTCTTGCGGACCTGGTTGTGGAGGTTCCTGCGGCGTATAAGCGATGTTTCCAATTCATCGCCCAAGAAGATTAAGAAGAACAGATATCCTGAGAAAAATGGTGAGGGAAACCACCCTCACTCCTCAGGATTTTATTTATCCAATGTTTGTTGTACCTGGGAAGAAGGTTAAAAATCCCATATCTTCAATGCCTGAATGTTTTCAGGAAAGCATAGATGAGGCAGTAAAAACAGCAAAAGAAGTATTTTCACTTGGAATACCTGCAATAATTCTCTTTGGAATACCTGAACATAAAGACGAAAAAGCCTCCTCTGCCTATGATGAAAAAGGAGTTGTTCAGCAAGCTATAAAAGCTATAAAAGATGCTTTGCCAGACTTAATTGTGGTGACAGATGTCTGTCTCTGTGAATACACTTCTCATGGTCATTGTGGAATTATAAAAAATGGGAAAATAGATAATGATTCAACCCTTGAAATTTTAGCTCTTGAAGCTCTCTCTCATGCAAGAGCAGGTGCTGATATTGTTGCTCCCTCAGATATGATGGATGGAAGAATAGGAAGAATTCGCAAAGTTCTTGATGAAGAGGGATTCTCTGATGTAATAATTCTATCTTATGCAGCAAAATATGCATCTGCCTTTTATGGTCCTTTCAGAGAGGCTGCGCAATCCACTCCAGCTTTTGGTGACAGACGCAGTTATCAGATGGACCCTGCAAATCGTAGAGAAGCATTGAAGGAAGTTGCTCTTGATATAGAGGAAGGAGCAGATATTGTCATGGTTAAGCCAGCTCTGGCATATCTTGACATAATCTCTGATGTAAAGAAAAACTTTAATGTTCCTGTTGCAGCCTATAATGTAAGTGGTGAATATTCAATGGTAAAAGCAGCAGCTCAGCTTGGCTGGCTTAATGAAGAAGCAGTTATGATGGAAATCCTTACAGCAATAAAAAGAGCAGGAGCAGACATAATCCTTACCTATTTTGCAAAAAAAGCAGCAAAATTGTTTTAGTAAATAAAATGAAATCATTAGATGATATTAAATCAACCATAGCTAAACACAAAAAAGAAATTGTACTTAGATTTAATATAAATAAAATCGCTATTTTTGGTTCATGGGCAAAAGGAATAGCGAATAAAAAAAGTGATATTGATATTTTAGTAGATTTTGATCAAACTCCTGATATTTTTTTACTTATTGATTTAGAGGAGTATTTGCAAAAAATTCTAAAAAGAAAAATTGATCTTGTAAGGCTTTCAGCTATAAGGAAAGAAATAAAGAAAAAAGTTATGAAAGAAGCTATATTTTTATGAGAAAAGAAGATGAATTATTTATTCGGGATATCCTCACTGTTATAAATCTCATAGAAAATTTTATTCAAGATATTGATTTTAAAAGATTTATTGAAGATGAAAAAACAAAAAGTGCAATTTTATGGCAAATTCATATCATAGGAGAAGCTACTAAAAAATTATCTAAGGATTTAACAGAAAACTCAAAAGAAATTCCTTGGAAATACATGGCAAAAATGAGGGATAAGATTGCACATTTTTACTTTGGCATAGATTATGAAATTAGCTGGGACGTTATTAAAAACAAACTACCAATTATCAAACCATTAATAGAAGGTCTCTTAAAGTAAAAAATCAACAATGGGAAATTTTAAAATTTACACTTCCTTTAAACCAAAAGGAGACCAGCCGAAAGCTATAAAACAGCTTGTTGAAGGAATTAAAAAAGGACATAAACATCAGGTTTTGCTTGGTGTTACTGGTTCAGGGAAAACTTTTACTATTGCCAATGTAATTGAAAAGATAAACAAACCTACCCTTGTCATTGCCCACAATAAAACTCTCGCTGCCCAACTATACGGAGAATTAAAGGAACTCTTTCCCTATAATGCAGTGGAATATTATGTTAGTTACTATGACTACTACCAACCCGAAGCCTATATTCCTGAAACAGACACTTATATTGAAAAGGATGCCTTAATTAATGATGATATTGATAGAATGAGGCATTCTGCAACTTTATCTGTACTTACAAGACAAGATGTAATAGTGGTTGCTTCTGTCTCCTGCATTTATGGAATTGGCTCTCCTGATGACTATCTATCAATGCATGTAACACTTGAGGAAGGAATGAAAACAGAAAGAGATGCTATGCTAAAAAAGCTTGTTGAAATACTTTATATAAGAGCAGAAGAGGAATTTAGAAGGGGCACTTTTAGGGTTAGAGGAGATGTGGTTGATATATTCGCATCACACTGTCTTGACAGAGCATACAGAGTGGAGTTTTTTGATGATGAGATTGATGCTATTTATGAAATTGACCCTCTTACTGGAAGCAGGCAGAAAAGACTACAAAGAATATTTATTCCACCAAATAGCCACTGGGTAACTCCTGAACCAAGACTTAAAAAAGCGATTGAGACTATAGAGGAGGAACTGCAAGAGAGAATTAAATATTTCAAAGAAAGAGGTGAAGAGCTTTTTGCAGAACGAATTGAAAAGAGGACCCGTTTTGACATGGAGCTTTTGAGTCAGTTCGGACACTGCCACGGAATAGAAAACTACTCAAGGCACCTTAGCGGCAGACTTCCTGGAGAACCTCCCTTTACATTGATTGATTATATTTACGCTGGACCATCAAAGGGAGACTTTCTTACAGTTATTGATGAAAGCCATGTTACTGTGCCTCAGATTGGAGGAATGTATGAAGGAGACCGTTCCCGTAAGCAGACACTTGTAGAATATGGATTTAGGCTTCCCTCTGCTCTTGATAACAGACCTCTTACATTTAAAGAGTTTGAACATAGAATGAATTACGTAATTTATGTATCCGCAACACCAGGAGACTATGAGATTGAAAAATCAGGGGGAAGGATTGTTGAACAGATTATCAGACCAACTGGACTTGTTGACCCTAAGATTGAGGTTCGTCCTGCTACAAATCAGGTTGAAGACCTACTTGAAGAAATTCATAAAAGGGTAAGCAGAGGTGAAAGAGTTTTAGTAACCACAATCACAAAAAAAATGGCTGAAGACCTGACTGATTACTACACAACTGTTGGCATAAAAGCCAAGTATCTCCATTCAGATATTGACACTCTTGAAAGAGTTGAAATACTAAAGGATTTAAGGCTTGGAAAGTTTGATGTGCTTATAGGAGTTAATCTTCTTAGAGAAGGACTTGACCTTCCTGAAGTATCCTTAGTTGCCATATTTGATGCTGACAAAGAAGGTTTTCTTCGCTCTGAAAGGTCATTAATTCAAACAGCAGGCAGAGCATCCAGAAATATAAATGGAACTGTTATATTTTATGCTGATACAGTAACAGATTCAATGAAAAAAGCAATTGAAGAAACTGAAAGAAGACGTGAAATTCAGATGAAGTATAACAAAAAGAACGGAATATCTCCAGAAACCGTAAAAAGCAAAATAAAAGACATTTTATCATCAATCTATGAAAAAGATTATGTAACAGTAGATGTAGTTAAAGAAGAAGCAGAAGAATATGAACTAAATGAAGAAACAATTAAAAAACTTGAACAGGAAATGAAGCACGCAGCAGAGAATCTTGAATTTGAAAAAGCAGCAGAGATACGAGATAAGATATTCAAAATAAAAGAAAAAATGTTAAAACTCGGAATGAAACTTACAGTTTAAAAGCTTGACAGAAAATTTTCTTTCTGATATTTTCAAAAAACATGGACATTTCTTACCACGAAAAAATTAGTAAAACCTGTGAACTCATAAAAAAATCAACATACTCTGTTGCCTTTACTGGCGCAGGAATTTCTACAGAATCTGGAATACCTGATTTTCGCAGTCCGAATGGTTTATGGCAAAGATTTAGAATCGTAACTTATCAGGAATTTATCATTGATAGAAAAGCAAGAAATGAATTTTGGAAAATGAAAAGAGAACTGATTCAGGAAATTATCAATGCAAAACCAAATAATGCTCATAATGCGCTCGCAGAGCTTGAAAAAAGAGGGCTTCTCAAATATGTAATAACTCAGAATATTGACGGACTTCATCAGATGGCTGGTAATAAAAGTGTTATTGAACTTCACGGAAATCAGAGAGGATATATATGCCTTGATTGCGAAAAAGTTTATCCTCTTGAGGAAGTTCTGAAAATGCTCAAAGAACAGGAACTTGATTTAAGATGCGAAGTTTGTGGAGGTATTATAAAACCAACAATTGTATTTTTCGGAGAACCTATGCCTGAAAAAGAACTCCTTATGGCTCAACAAATTGCAAATAAATGTGATATCATGTTTGTTATCGGCACATCTCTTCAGGTTGAACCCGCAGCCTCAATTCCAAGAATTGCTTATCAAAATGGTGCGAAACTTATTTTCATCAACAAAGTCCAGACAGAGTGGGACTGGATCGCAGAAATTATATTTTATGACAGTGCTGGAAAAGTTTTGAAAGATATCTTGGATGTAATAAAATCAGAAAAATTTTAATGGCAAGTCTGTTTTTAGTGATAATTATCATCTGATTTTTATTAAAAATTTTTTAAATTGGAAAAAAATTTTTTTTATTTATATTGCCAATTTTGGTATATAATAGCTTATGGAAAAAACAAAAATATATGAAATTGAAGAAAAATGCACAATAAGACAAAAGTTTGGTAAATGTCTAATTCCTTTCAGATTAGCTCTTTTTTGCATGGATTGTTTTGCTATTCATATTCAAGATAAATGTCCAAATTGTCTTTCTAATAATTCAGTAAGACTAATAGAGT
The DNA here is from genome assembly GCF_006538445.1 of Thermodesulfovibrio sp. Kuro-1. NCBI lineage: Bacteria > Pseudomonadati > Nitrospirota > Thermodesulfovibrionia > Thermodesulfovibrionales > Thermodesulfovibrionaceae > Thermodesulfovibrio > Thermodesulfovibrio sp. Kuro-1. The sequence goes on from NZ_BJKS01000004.1 coordinate 247,876, forward strand.
TATTTTTATCAGAACCTGACCCCTCTGATGAAAGAATCAGAGAGGTTATTAGAAAGAAATTCCTTGAACTTTAAATCTCTTGGAAATTAAAGAATTTTTAGCTTTTAAACAAATTTTGTTAAAAACTCTGTTAATCTTTCTGAAAAGCTACGATAAATACGGAAAAATTTATTGTTTGCCTAAAATTAGTGCATCTTAATTTTTTTATACCATATTGAATGTCTTTGTTTTACATATTCTTCATCAACCCATCCTGTGAACATACTTTTTAGCAGTGGCCAGTTTGATTTAAATAAAATAACTGTTGCAACATGAACAAAAAATGCAATTATAAATAAAAAACCTGTTAGAGTATGAACCAATGTATTAATTGATTCTAACCCTGGAGAAAGCACAATCCATTCAAGATTTTTAAGAACTTTTATAATACCTGTAACTGTCAAAATCAAAACTATCAAGCCAATTCCAACATAAGCAATTCTTTGCTCGGGCAGATATTTGTCTGATGGAGGTTCTTTACCAATTCCAATCATTGCTAATAGCACTTTAATGCTTTGAGACAAATCACCCTTTTTAGGCAAGAGAGCGAAATCTTTTCTTAATCCATGATAAAAAACATGAAAAATTACACCTGCTACAAACACTATTGAAGCAATATAATGAATCAATGTGACATTATAAAAATCACCAGTCCATGCAAATCCAGGCAAATCAGTTATATAATATCTCTTGTAAAGAGGAAGGCAACCAAGCCCAGTAAAAAGTAAAATTATTCCAGACAAGGCTATACTCCAGTGTTCAATAATTTCAATTATGCTATGTCTTTTTATTTTATTTCTCATTGGTTTCATCCTCCTTTTTAGTTTTTCTGGAAGAAAGAGCTCCTATAAAAGCTGCAGCCATTGAAATAAATCCTGAAGCTAAAACCAATTTTCCAATTGGATTGAATTTTGATTCTATTTTATTTTCAACCTTTACAGGCATTTGAAATTTTTCTTTTTTTTCTTTTAAAACTTTTTCTATTGCTTCAAAAGGAATTTTTGAAATATAAAGCGTTGATGTTCCTCCATTTTGTTTATCTCCATAAATATAAAGTCCTTCTTCTTGAGCTTTTCTGTATGCAAGTTCATAAATAGCTTTTCTTTCACCAAAACTGAAAACCGCATTTTCTTTAAGTCGGTCTCTACATGCTGTAACGCAGGCAGGCTCCTCGCCTTTTCTGATTTTATCTTTACAAAGGTCACATTTATACATAACCCCACCTCCAGCATACTTAGGAAGAATTTGTAAATATATACCAACACCTGCTTGTCTCTGAGGAATATGCCATGGACAGACATCTCTACATTTAGCACCACCAAAGCAGATTTTATCATTTATCACAGAATTACCCTCAGGCTGCTTGGTTAAAGCACCAAAGGGACATTCTCTCACACATGGAGGATTATCGCAATGCATACACCTTCTTGGAATATTAATCTCTTGCCCATCAACATTGAGTTTTTGAACAAAAATCCAGTTATAGGGAGTCAAGGTATCAATTTTATTTTTTTTGTCTGACCAGTCTTCATAGGTTTTTCTTGGCCAATAAGGCTGAATAGGCTTTTTGGGTTCTGGGAATCTATCTTTATTGTATTCTCTACATGCTTTTACACATCTTGGGATAGGCTCATCTTTACAACCATCGCATTTAGTAAGGTCAACTAATGTCGCATACTTACCTTCAACTGCCTCTGCATTATTTCCCAATAACAAAGATGCGCCTATAGCTGATGATAATGCTAAAAATCCTCTTCTTGAAATCTCCATTTTTCTTCCTCCCTCAGCAAACTGCTGATTATCTTACCCTTCAACCGCCTGTATGAACATAAGGACTGCATGTCGTAGCATTGCTCGTAAATAGAGAAATTAATCTTTCAGTTTCACTACTTCCACAATCAGGACATTTTTCAGACTTATCTCTTTCACTTACAGGTTTTAAAACTTGAAAAGTTGTTTTACATCTTTTACATTTATATTCATATAAAGGCATAGACAACACCTCCTTACATAGAAGATATATAGGTTTTTATAACTTTTTCTACTTCCTTTTCGAGATTTTCAACAGAATCTGCTTTACGCATTAAACAGTCATTAAGATAATACATCACAATCAAAAAACCAGCACTCTTTAATGCTCCATTAATTGAAGCAAACTGGGTTATAATCTCTTCACAGGCTCGCCCACTTTCTATCATCCTTTGAAGTCCCCTAATCTGCCCTTCAATTCTTCTGAATCTTTGAATAAGCTTTGTCTTATCTTTTTCCATTATACCTAACCCCCCTATTATTTTATTTTTATAATAAAATAGAGTATATAATCATTGTCAAGCATCAAGGTATATTTTGTCTTGCCTATTAATTTTTTTTATGCTAAAATAAACTTGCTCATGGAAGATCACAAATTAAAAGTATTCTGTACAGTAGCTGAAACAAAAAGTTTTTCTAAAACTTCAGAAATTATTCATCTTACGCAGCCTGCAGTGAGTCTTCAAATTCAGGCACTGGAAGAATTATATGAAACCAAACTATTTGACCGTTCCTCAGGCAGTATTACGCTAACCCCAGCAGGTGAGATACTCTACAAATATGCTAAACAAATTCTAACAATGTATGCTGAAGCAGCAAAAGAAATAAGTAAAATAACAGGATTAATAAAAGGATGTGTAAAAATCGGAGCAGGAACAACTGTTGGTAACTATATTCTGCCTGCTGTAGCTGTTGATTTCAAAAAAAGACACCCCAAAATTAGAGTAAGCGTTTCTATAGGTAATGCAAAAAAAATTCTTGAAATGCTTAATTCAAGCATGATAGATTTTGGAATTATTTCTGAAATGCCTGGAAAAAGCAAATTTATCGTGGACTCCATTATATCAGATGAGCTATGCGTGATTTGCTCTGCGGATCATCCTCTTAATAATCAAAAGTCTGTTTCATTGTATGATGTTGTGAAAGAACCATTTGTAATAAGAGAGGAAGGTTCAAGCACAAGAGTTATAATTGAAAAATTTTTAGCAGAACACGGACTTAGCGTTTCTGATTTACATATATCACTTATTCTTGGAAGTACTGGCTCCATTAAAGAAGCAGTTGAAAGAGGCATTGGACTTTCTATAGTATCCAAATGGGCTATTCGTAAAGAAGTATCATGTGGAAATTTAAGAATTCTTAAGCTTAAAGAAGGTAAGATAACAAGAGATTTTTATATTATTTTACCGAAGAATACAATTCTTTCTCCTGCCGTTGAAGAGTTTATAACGTATCTTAAAAATTATCCTTATTCAGATTTGATTTTATAAAGGATCACCAACCTTATGAAGTCTTACCACATTTCTGTTTCCTAAAAAAGGCGAACTCGCTACAAATACAACTGCATCACCATCTTTAACAAGATTTAATTTTTTCAGTTCTGTTTCAGTTTCTTTTAAAAATAAATTGTCTATCATATCAATTTTTTTAGATATGTGCATAGGGATAACAGCCCATAAAAGTGAGAGTCTTCTGTATACTTTTTCATCAGGAGTAAATGCTACTACAGGCATAAAAGGTCTCAGTTTAGAAATAAGCAATGCTGAAAATCCTGAGTAAGTAAAAACAACAATAGCTTTTGCTTCTATATCCTGAGCTACTCTAACAGCTCCCGAGGCAATAGCTTCAGGAAAATATTTACTAACTTTAAATGCAGTAGCAATTTTATCTGAAAAACTTTCTTCTGTAAAACTTATAATTGAACTCATTGTTTTAACTGATTCAACAGGATATTTTCCGCTGGCTGTCTCTGCAGAAAGCATAAGCGCATCTGTTCCGTCAAGAACCGCATTTGCAACATCACTTGCTTCTGCTCTGGTTGGTCTTGAATGTTCTGTCATTGATTCAAGCATCTGTGTTGCTGTTATAACAATCTTTTTCCTTTGATTTGCAATATCTATAAGCATCTTTTGATAAAAGGGAACTTCTTCAGCAGGAAGTTCAACGCCAAGATCTCCTCTGGCTACCATTATTCCATCAGTGACATCAAGAATTTCATGAATTTTTTTGAGCGCCTCTCTTTTTTCTATCTTAGCAATTACAGGAGGTAGAACAATATTTTTTTCATTTGCCCATTCTTTAATTAATTCAATATCATCTGCATTTCTTACAAAGGATACAGCAACATAGTCCACATCCATTTTAATTCCGAAAAGAAGATCAGATTTATCTTTTTCTGTAAAAGAACTTATAGAAGTTCTTGTAAATGGAAGATTTATACCTTTTCTGGATTTAAGAATCCCTCCTTCTATGACTTGTCCAATTAATCTATCTTGAAGTTTATCAATTACTTTAATTTTCAAAATTCCATCATCTATTAGAATATCTTCTCCAGGCTCTACATCTTCTATCAGGGATGGATAAGAAATAAAGATTCTATTTGTGTTTGAAACTTCGTTGCCAGAATAAATTTCTACTATCATTCCATCATTTAAGTGAATTTCTTCATTTTCCACATCACTTATTCTAATTTTAACTCCCTGAAGGTCTTGTAAGATAGCTATTGATTTTTTAATGTTTTTTGCTTCTTCTCGGATTGTTTTTATAATATTTTCAAACCATTCATAATTACCATGTGAAAAATTGAGTCTTGCTACATCCATTCCGCTTTCTATCATCCTGCGAATTATTTCTCTGTTTTCGGAAGAAGGACCTATTGTACAGACAATCTTGGCTTTTTTCATCTATCCTCCATTTAAAATACCTCAAACCCTGTTTCTGTTTTCCTGATTCTCAAATGTTTTTCCCATCCAGGTAACTTTTCTTTATAATCAGTTCTATAATGTGCTCCAACACTGTTTTTCCTTGCTAAAGCAGCCTCTGTAATTAATAATCCAACTGTAGTCATATTTTTAAGTTCTATAGCCAGCGGATCAATGAAAAATCTTTCAGTCACTTTTTCATAAATTGAAGTAATTTTAGTTCTGGCTATACCAAGAGATTCACCACATCTTATTACCCCTGCTTTTTCCCACATTGTCTGTCTTAATTCTTCTCTCATTTTGTTTATTTCAGAATGTTCTATATACTGCTTGTCAGGTTCAAGGGTAGAAACATGGAATAATGTATTATCAAACTGACTTCCTTCAACATACTCAATTGCTCCATGAGCTGCTCTATATCCATAAACAAGTCCTTCAAGTAGGCTATTACTTGCAAGCCTATTTGCTCCATGAACTCCTGTGCAGGCTACCTCACCTGCAGCAAATAATCCTTCAATATTTGTTTTCCCATTAATATCTGTTTCAACTCCTCCCATTATAAAATGGGCTGCTGGAGAAACAGGAATCGGCTGCTTTGTTATATCAAAATTGAACCTCAAACATGTTGAATATATTGTGGGAAATCTATTTTTTAAAAAGTTTTCATCAAGATGTGTCATATCAAGATACACATGTGTTGAATTGGTTTTTACCATTTCAGATATTATAGACCTTGAAACAACATCTCTCGGCGCAAGCTCTCCGAGCGGATGATAATTTTTCATAAATTCTTCTCCGTGAATATTTTTCAAACGAGCTCCTTCACCACGCATTGCTTCACTTAAGAGAAAAGCCGGGATGCCAGGTGCATAAAGTGCTGTAGGATGAAATTGAACAAACTCCATATCTTTTAAATAGATACCCATCCTAAAAGCCATTGCCATTCCATCTCCTGTGCATACTTTTGGATTGGTTGTTCGTGAATAAATCTGTCCAGCCCCGCCTGTTGCCAGAATAGTTGCCTTTGAAAAACATTTTATAATCTCTTTTCCTTTTAAAAGGAATGCCCCAATACATTTACCTTCTTTAACTATCAAATCAACTGCCATTGTAAAGGAAGCTTTTTTAACATTTTTTAATGTAGATACTTTATTTATCAAAACTCTTTCTATCTCTCTTCCTGTTGAATCTCCATGAGCATGGAGAATTCTTTTTCTTGAATGGGCAGCCTCTAAGGTAAAGGCAAGCTTAGAGCCTTCTTTATCAAACTCAGCTCCCCAGTTAATAAGCTCTATAATTCTTTCAGGACCTTCACTTACAAGAACTTTTACAGCTTCTTCGTTACATAACCCATCTCCAGCCTTGATAGTATCTTCAAAATGAATACCTATCTCATCTTCATCACTTAAAGCAACTGCCACCCCGCCTTGAGCATATTCAGTTGAGCTTTCTGTAGGTAAATCCTTTGTTACGACAAGAACCCTACCCTTTATACCAAGTTCAATTGCTGCACGAAGTCCAGCAACACCGCTTCCAATAATAAGATAATCCGTATAAATTTTTTCAGACATATTAGTCCTCAAAAGTTATTTTCATGACTTCATCCACTGACGTAATTCCTTGTATAATTTTGTTAATTCCACTCTGTCTCAATGTTATCATTCCAAGTTTTACTGCTTCTTTTTTTATCTCTGTTGCAGGCGCACCTGTTAAGATAAGCTCTTTTATTTCCTCTTTTATAGGCATAACTTCGTATAAAGCAATTCTTCCTGAATATCCTGTATTATTACATTCAGGACAACCCTGAGGACTGTAAATTTTAATTTGTTCTGTCAAGTCTTCAGGAAAGCCAATTTTTATAAGATTTTCTTTTGAGTATTTTTCTTCTTTTTTGCAATGGGAACAGAGTTTTCTTACAAGTCTTTGAGCTATAATTAGAATTAAAGAAGAAGATATCAAAAAAGGTTCTATTCCCATATTTATAAGCCTTGTTATTGTACTTGCAGCATCATTTGTATGCAGCGTGCTCAGAACAAGGTGTCCTGTAAGTGCTGCTTTTACAGCTATTTCCGCAGTTTCAAAATCTCTTATTTCTCCAACCATTATAATATCAGGGTCTTGTCTGAGGAATGCTCTTAGAGCAGAAGCAAAAGTAAGTCCTATATCTTCCTTTACCTGAACCTGATTAATTCCCGGAAAGCTGTATTCAACAGGATCTTCAACAGTCATTATATTAACACCAGGTTTGTTTAGTTTCATCAAAGCTGAATAAAGGGTTGTTGTTTTCCCAGAACCTGTAGGACCTGTAACAAGTATCATTCCATAAGGTTTTGCAAGGGCTTCGCTAAAAAATTTCAATGAGATTTCTTCAAATCCTAATTTTGTTAAATCAAGTTGCAAAGAACTTTTTTCAAGAACTCTTAAAACAACTTTTTCTCCATAAATAATGGGAAGAGTTGATACTCTGAAGTCAACCTCTTTACCAGAAATTTTTAACTTGATTCTTCCATCCTGCGGTAGTCTTCTTTCTGAGATGTCAAGATGAGCCATTATTTTGAACCTTGTAATTAAAGAACTTTTTATCTGAAGCGGAAGATTTAAACTGTTGTGAAGAACCCCGTCTATTCTATATCTCACATTAACTCCTTTTTCATAAGGTTCAATGTGAATATCACTTGCTCTCATTTTTAAAGCATCTATAATTATCTTATTAGCCAGCTTTATAATGGGAGCTTCTACTTTGACACTATCTTCTTTTGCCTCAATATACTCTGAAGGAACAGCATCAACAAGAGCGCTCTCTACAAGCTCTGCAACGGTTTCTGTTGTTTGAGTATTGTTTCCAATTGATATAAACTTATCTATTACTTTTAGAATTTCAGAGTCTTTTGTAAGATATATTTTTAGATTAAATCCTGTTAATAAAAATTTTATATAGTCAACGACTGTATTTAAGGGTTCACATATCGCTACTTTTATAGTATTGCCTGTTTTAGCAAATGGAACAATTTTATATTTTTTTATAACCTCTTCTGGGATTAATTTAAAAGCATTTATATCAATCTCTGTTTGGGATAAACTAATTAATGGATAACCGTATATATCACTCAATGCATAAACAAGTTGATCTTCAGTAATATATCCTAATTTTATTAGAGCAGCACCAATTCTTATCCCTTCAGATTTTTGAAGTTTTAAAGCATTAAGGAGTTGCCCTTCTGTAATCACTCCTTTTTTGACTAAATACTGTCCTAAGGAAGTTATTCCAACAATTCCCATTTACATTCTGATTTTAAGAAAATCCAATAAGTTTTTCACTTCTTCCACCTTTGAAAATGCCATTATATGAACACCATCACAAAGCTTTCTTTCCATCAAATTTAAAATTATTGAGCCTGCAAAATCAACTCCAAATTTTTCAACATCTTCATCATTTAATCTTTCTATCTTGTCTATTAACCAGCTTGGCATAACAACACCAGGCACTTTGCTGGCAAGATAGTGTAACATTTTTTTAGTTCTTATAAGAACTATACCAGCAATAACTTTTGTATTAAATTTTTTTGAGTAATCTATAAATCTTTCAAGTTTTTCAATCTCAAATATCATCTGGGTTTGAAAAAATTCTGCTCCCATTTTGAGTTTCTGTTCAAATCTTTTTAGTTGGGGCATTAACGGTTCTGCATTAGGATTTACTACAGCACCACAAAAAAACTCAGTCTTTCCATTCAGTTTGTTTCCATTTATATCCAATCCACTGTTGAGATTACCCACCAATTTAACAAGTATAGAAGAGTCTATATCATATACAGGTTTTGCTTCCCTATGGTCTCCCCATACAGGATGGTCTCCTGTCATAACTAAAAGATTTCTTATACCAAGAGCATGAGCGCCTAAAAGGTCTGATTGTATTGCAAGTCTATTTCTGTCCCTACAAGCCATCTGAAGCACAGGTTCAAAACCTATATCCATTGAAAGCTTACAGGCTGCCAGAGAACATAAACGCATTCTTGCTGAAGGATTGTCAGTGAAATTTACCGCATCAACCATTGTTTTTAGTTCTTCCAACTTTTTTACCATTCCCGTTATATCAGGTCCTTTTGGTGGAGTAATCTCTACAGTAATTACAAAATCTCCACTCATTAATCTCTTTCTAAGATTGCTCAACTTTATTTCTCCTTAAATTCTCTTGGTGAATTAGACTTGGACCAATCCTTAGGTCCTAAAATCTCTTCATAGAATTTTTCAACAAATCCTCTTTTTTCCAGTATTTCATAGGCAACTATCCATGCACATTTTCTTAAGGGATTAACTTCACATTTACCTTCTTTATATCCACCGCATGGACCATTAAGCATTGATTTTGGACATAGAGTTACAATACAAACACCTGTAATCGCAAGAAAACATTCGCCACAGGCACGACATTTTTCTTCAAACTCTCTAAAGCGACGCATATTGCCGATAAAAAGAGTGTCATTTAGGGGGATAACAGGCTTTTCCTTGAAAAATTCTGTAATAGTTTGAGTTCCTGCACCACATGAAAGAACCATAATACATTGAGCTTCATTTAAGGCTTCTTTGTATTCAACGAGCTCTCTTCTTGTCCCCAGTATCTGGCAACCTGTTTTTGCAATCATCCATCCGGTTACTTTTTTACTCTGACTTTCAAGCCATTCTTTCAAATTCAATATAGCATCTTCATCTCCTGTGCCACATAAAGTAGCACATTCAGAACACCCAATAAGAAAAAAGCTGTTAAAATTTTCAACAAAATTTTCAATCTCTTTTAAGTCTTTCTTTTTAGTTATAATCATTTAACTACTCTCTTCTGAAGCTTGGCTGCATAAATAGCATTTTCCATTAACATAGCTATTGTCATTGGTCCAACTCCTCCTGGAACAGGTGTTATGTAAGAAGCTTTTTCTTTCACATCATCAAAATTAACATCTCCAACAACTTTACCTGAAGCTGTAACGTTTATTCCGATGTCTATAACAACTGCACCTTTTTTTATCATATTAGAGGTAATAAATTTTTCTCTTCCTATGGCAACACATAAAATATCAGCTTTTTTTGTTATATCTTGAAGATTAATGGTTTTGCTATGACACATTGTCACAGTAGCATTTCTTTTCAAAAGCAGTAAAGAAAGAGGTTTGCCAACAATAATACTCCTTCCTATAACAACCGCTTGTTTACCTTCTAAGTTGATTTTATACTCATCAAGCATACGAATAATACCTTTTGGAGTACAAGGTATAAACAATGGACTATCAATTAGGAGTCTTCCAAGACAAAATGGAGTAAAACCATCAACATCTTTGAAAGGATTTATCCTTTCTAAAACCTTATTTTGATTTAAATGTTTGGGTAGAGGAAGCTGTATAAGAATACCATTAACCTGAGAATTTTCATTTAATTCATCAATGAGTTTTATTAAACTCGTTTCTTCTGTATTTTCAGGAAGTTTGAAAACCAAACTCTGAATATCTAATTCCTTACAGGTTTTTTCTTTAAAGGATACATATTTTTGACTGGATTTATTTTCACCAACAAGCACAACAGCCAGACATGGATTAATTCCTTGATTTTTTAAATCCTGAACTTCTTTTTTTAATTCTTCCTTAATTTTTAAAGCAAGGCTTTTACCATCAAGAATTTCTGCACTCATTTATTTATCCCTTCTATTAATTAGTTCCAGTGCTTCCTGTCTTGTTGTCTGACTTTTTCTGAATATGCCTCTAACAGCTGAAGTAATTGTTTTAGCGTCCGGTTTTTTTATGCCTCTCATACTCATACACAGGTGTTCTGCTTCAATAACAACCATACATCCCTTAGGCTTTAACTTTTCCATTAACAAATTAGCCAATTGGCTTGTCAATCTTTCCTGAACCTGAGGTCTTTTGGAAAGATAATCAAGAGCCTTAGGAAGCTCACTTAGCCCTACAATTCTTCCGTCAGGAATATAGGCAATATGAGCATTCCCGAAGAATGGCAAAAGATGATGTTCACAAACAGAATAAAAGGGAATATCTTTTATTAAAACCATTTCATCATGGGTTTCTCCTTCAATGCTTTTTAGTAAATCCTCGTCTGGTGGGAGTAATCCTCTAAAAATCTCTTCAAACATTCTGGCAATACGAATAGGCGTATCTTTAATTCCAGGTCTTTCAACATCCTCTCCTATACCCTCTAAAATTAATCTTACTCCTTCCTCAATCTTTTTTCTGTCAAACACAGCTTATCATCCTTTCATCAGTAATTATTAAATCAAGCCTTTTATCATGAGGCTCTATAGGAATTTCATCTATTATTTGCTCTTCATAAGCTAATCCTACAGCTACGCCTTTTTTATTTTCAAGAACTCTATCGTAATAACCGCCTCCATAGCCAATTCTGAAACATTTATAGTCAAAAGCAATGCCTGGAACAGCTATAACATCTATTTCCTCAATGAAAGCTTTTACTCCATTTTTTGGTTCAAAAATAGATTTATATCCAGGAAAAAGATCTTCCTTATCTTTCACCCAATAAAGCTCTAACTGAGTACCCATTACCTTTGGAAAGGCTGTTTTTATTGAATTTTCAAGACAAAACTGGAAAATTCTCCAAGTATCTACCTCACTTCCAAAAGATGCATAAAGCAGAACTGATTTAATATTGTTTTTTAAAAGCAAACTAATAAAAGTCTCAGTTATCTTTTCATCCTTCTGATTTTTTACTTCTTTTTTTATATTGTTTCTTATTTGAAGCATTTTCTCCCTTATATTTTTTTTATTCATAAAAAACATTTTTCTTATGTAGTCTGAGACTGTTCAAAAACTTGTAATTTATAAAAAGCAGTAAATTACATCTACTTTTCAATTATTTCTAAAGGACTACCAGCATAAAAATCAACATTTCAAATTATACCATTAACTTAAATATTTATGGTATTATAAAGCTTTATGGAAGAAAAGGAAATAATAAAACTTTCAGAAAAACTCTTTATTCCTACTTACTCAAGATACCCATTGGTGTTGAGAAAAGGACGTGGCGTAAAGGTATGGGATATAAATGGCAAGGAATATCTTGATTTTCTTGCAGGAATTGCAGTTAATGTTCTTGGACACTGCCCAAGAAAAGTAGTAATGGCAGTCCAGAAACAGGTGCAAAGACTCATTCACGTATCAAACCTTTACTATACTGAGCCCCAACTTGCTCTTGCACAAATATTGATAAAAAATTCCTTTGCAGATAGAGTATTTTTCTGCAATTCAGGGACAGAAGCAAACGAAGGCGCACTAAAACTTGCAAGAATATATATGAAAAACAAATATGGTAAAGAGCGATATGAGTTTATTTCTGCCTATAATTCCTTTCATGGCAGAACATTCGGAAGCCTTAGTGTAACTGGGCAGGAAAAGTATCATCACGGCTTTGAGCCTCTTTTAAAGGGAATAAAATTTGTTCCATTTAATGATCCCGATGCTATTGCTAATGCTATAACTGAAAAAACCTGTGCAGTTATTCTTGAACCTATTCAAGCAGAGGGAGGCATAAATGTTCCTGATAAAAACTATCTACCCAAGGTAAGAGAAATCTGCGACAAAAAGGGTATTCTTCTAATTCTTGATGAAGTTCAAACAGGCATAGGCAGAACAGGAAAACTCTTTGCTTATGAACATTTTGGGATTGAACCGGACATTATGACTCTTGCAAAAGGACTTGGTGGTGGAATTCCAATCGGAGCCATACTTACAAAGGAAGAAATTGCCAGCGCATTTACTTCAAAAACCCATGCCTCAACCTTTGGTGGAAATCCTGTTGCCTGTGCATCTGCTGTAGCAACACTTGAAACAGTGCTTGAAGATGGCTATTTACTTGACTATTGTCAGAGAATGTCCAAATATTTTATGAAGAAACTAAATTCAATAAAAGATAAATATCCTGAAAAAATAAAAGAAATAAGAGGAATGGGACTTCTCATAGGAGTAGAACTAACATTTAGTGCAACAGAAATAGTTAAAAAATGTATGGAAAAGGGACTGCTTATCGGCACAGCAGGAGATGGTTCTGTGATTAGATTCACACCTCCTTTAATTATTGAAAAAGAAAACATAGATGAAGCAATATCAATAGTTGATAAAGCTCTGAAGGAGGTATCAGTTTGAAAAGAGATTACCTGAGAGTATTTGATTTTGATAAACAGGAATTCCTTTTCCTAATAAAAAGAGCTATAGAACTTAAGTCAAATAAAGATTATTTAAAATATCCTCTCGTTGGCAAATGTGTAGGTATGATTTTTGAAAAACCTTCAACAAGAACAAGAGTTTCCTTTGAAGTGGCTATTTATCAGCTTGGTGGACATCCTGTTTATTTAAGCCAAAGAGAATTACAACTTTCAAGGGGAGAAACAGTAAAAGACACTGCTCAGGTTCTGTCACGCTACTTAAATGCTGTTGTAATAAGAACCTTTTCTCATAGTATAATTGAAGAATTTGCAAAATGGTCAGATGTTCCTGTTATAAATGCTCTCACTGATAGCCATCATCCTTGTCAGGCTATGGCAGACATGATGACTATCTTTGAGAAAAAGGGCTATCTTGAAGGAATTAAAATTGCCTATATCGGAGATGGCAATAATGTAGCAAACTCTCTTATTGAAGCCTCTGCCTTAACAGGAGCTAAAATCAATATAGCTACTCCTCAGGGATTTGAACCTCTTGAAGAATCAGTAGAAAAAGCAAAAAATATGACGGAAATAAATCTTTTTAATGATCCCTATGAAGCAGCATTGGATGCTGATGTTATATACACAGATGTCTGGCTCAGCATGGGAGAGGAACAACATACTGAGAAAAAAGAAAAATTCAAAAACTTTCAGATAAATTCAATTTTATTAAAAAAAGCAAAAAAAGATGCTATAGTCATGCACTGTCTGCCTGCCCACAGAGGGGAGGAAATCACTGATGAAGTGCTTGACGGACCTCAAAGCGTGGTATTAGACCAGGCAGAAAATAGACTCCATACAGAAAAAGCAATTCTTGAGTTTTTGCTGAATTTGTAGGAATATTCCTACAATAATGTAAGAATATTCTGATTTACAACTTCCTTTAAATCATGCATAATTTATTAAAAATTTTATAAAAAGGAGGTTAAAGCTATGCCTTGGACAATGGATATTAATCCGTTGGGTAGTCTTGCCTTAAGTGCCTTAGTTGCGGCAGTGCCTATTCTTTATCTTTTCTGGGCACTCGCCTATAAAAGAATGAAAGGGCACTGGGCAGCAATTTCTGCGGTTGCGATTGCTGTTCTTATTTCTATTATTGCCTATGGAATGCCTGTTAATCTTTCAGTTCTTTCAATTTTTAATGGATTTCTTTTTGGTCTATGGCCTGTCTGCTGGATAGTTGTAACTGCTGTTTATATTTACAACCTGTCTGTTGAAACAAAACAGTTTGAAATTATTAAAAACTCTCTTGCTGCAATCTCTGATGACAGAAGAGTTCAAGCAGTAATTATTGCTTATTCTTTTGGTGCATTTCTTGAAGGTGCAGCAGGATTCGGCACTCCTGTTGCAATTTCAGCAGCAATGCTTGCAGGATTAGGTTTCAATCCAATTTATGCTGCAGGTATCTGTCTTATTGCAAACACAGCGCCTGTTGCCTTTGGTGCAATCGGAATTCCAATAGTTGTTGCTGCAGGAGTCTCTGGAGTGGATATGATGGCAATAAGTAAGATGGTTGGTAGACAACTTCCTTTCTTCAGTATAATTGTTCCTTTTTATATGGCTGTTGTAATGGCTGGATGGAAAAAAGCTGTTGAAATCTGGCCTATACTTCTTGTAAGTGGAGGTTCCTTTGCATTAACTCAGTTTTTAGTATCCAACTACATTGGTCCTTATTTGCCAGACATTCTGTCAGCTATTGTTTCAATAATTGCAACAGTAATATTTGCTAAAATATGGCATCCTAAGGAATCATGGACATTTGAACATGAAGCAGCTGCTGTAGGAAGAGCAAAGCTTGAGTTTACTGCAGGACAGGTATTTAGAGCATGGGCACCTTTTATTCTTCTTTCAATTTTTGTTGCTGCATGGGGAGTAAAGCCAGTAAAAGCTGCACTTGATCAAATTGCTACATTGAAATTCCCAATTGCAGGACTTGATAAAGCAGTTATAGATCATCTTGGTAAACCAAAAGCCGCAGTATATGCCTTTAATATCCTTTCAGCAGCAGGAACAGCAATTCTTTTTGCAGGTATTCTTTCAATCCCTGTCATGGGAGCATCAATTGGAACTGCTTTAAGAGTCGCAGGAAAAACACTTAATCAACTTAAATGGCCTATAGTAACAATTGGAACAATTCTTGGATTTGCTTATCTTTACAACTTCTCTGGTATGGCAATTACTCTTGGATATGCTTTCGCATCCACCGGAATTATCTTTCCATTCTTTGCAGCATTCCTCGGTTGGCTCGGAGTTTTCATGACTGGTTCAGATACATCTTCTAATGCACTTTTTGGAAAGCTTCAGGAAGTTACAGCCCGTCAAATTGGAATAGACCCTGTGCTTACAGTGGCAACAAACTCTTCTGGTGGTGTTTTTGGAAAAATGATTTCTCCTCAGTCAATCGCTGTTGCAACAGCAGCTACTGGATATGTAGGACATGAAGGAGATATCTTCAGATTCACCCTTAAACATTCTATTATCCTTACATTTATAATGGGAGTACTTGCAATGCTTCAGGCTTATGTATTTACATGGATGATTCCTCAATGGGAACAGGTTGTTCAAGCTGCTGTACAAGCGACAAAAGCAGCTGCTCCTGTTAATATTCAGGAAGGAATCAACTATCTTATTGCCACATTTGCAATTTCTCTATTCATAGTAATCCTATCCAGAATAATTGGTAAGGGAGCTGTAAAATGATTGATGGTAACTTCATAAATAAATGTAGGAATATTTTCGGCACAGAAAATGTTCTTACTGACAGGGCTGAGTTAATCACATACAGCTATGATGCCACCCCCGGGATTCCCCGTGAGATTCCCGGGGTGGTTGTTTTCCCTGAAAATACAAAGCAAATTCAGGAGCTAATTTTTCTTGCGAGACAGACAAAAACTCCGATATATCCAAGAGGAGCTGGAACATGCTTGAGTGGCGGTCCTGTACCCTTAAGCAAAGGTGTTGTTGTTTCCTTTCAAAAAATGAATAAAATAGTTGAGATAGACCCAGACAATCTCACAGCAACCGTGCAGCCAGGTGTGGTTATTGCTGACTTAAATGCAGCAGTTGCAAAATACGGACTAATATACCCACCTGATCCTGGTTCTATGGCAACAGCAACTGTTGGTGGTTCTGTTGCTGAAAACTCAGGTGGGCTAAGAGGCTTAAAATACGGAGTTACGAAACATTATATAATGGGAATGGAAGTTGTTATGCCTACAGGAGAAGTTTTCCGTTTTGGTGGCAAAACAGTTAAAAATGTCACTGCCTATGATTTTACTCATCTTTTTGTTGGTTCAGAAGGAACTCTCGGAATAATAACTGAGATAATCTGTAAGCTTATACCTGCTCCCAAACATCGTAAAGCAATGATTGCCTTCTTTGATAAACTTGAAGATGCTGGTAAAACTGTTACAGATATTGTTCGTAATCATGTCATACCTGCAACCCTTGAAATAATGGATAAAGTCACTATTCAAACGGTTGAAAACTATGCAAAAGTAGGACTTCCTACTGATGTGGAGGCACTTTTACTCATAGAAGTTGATGGAATGGGAAAAGACTCTGTTGAGTGGGAAGCAGAAAAATGTGTTGAGATTATAAAACAAAACAATGGTAAATATAAAATCGCTGAGACTGATGCTGAAAGAGACTCTCTATGGGCAGCAAGAAGAGCTGCTCTTCCAGCACTTGCTCAGGTAAAGCCTGCTACAGTTCTTGAAGATGCAACAGTGCCAAGAACAAAGATTGTTGATATGCTGATTGCCATCCAAAACATAGCTAAAAAATATAATCTCATGATTGGAACATTTGGACATGCAGGAGATGGTAATCTTCATCCAACCCTGTTAATTGATCCAATGGATAAAGAAGAAATGGAAAAAGTTCATAAAGCAGTAGATGAAATATTTGATTCAGCTCTTTCCTTAGGAGGAACTCTTTCAGGAGAGCATGGCATAGGTGTGGCAAAGTTAAAATATCTGAAAAATGAAATCGGACGTGCAGGAGTGGAAACAATGAGAAGGATAAAGCAGGCTCTTGACCCTGACAATATTTTAAACCCTGGCAAACTTGTTCCTATGGAGGATTAAGTTGGCAACAGTGATTTCAAAAACAGTATTTGATGATGTGGAAACTTTAAAAAAGGAATTAATTAGATGCATGAAATGCGGAAACTGCATGTCTGCATGCCCTATCTACAATGTAGAAAAAAAGGAATCCTCTGTTGCAAGAGGTAAAATTGCTTTGGGAGAAGCTGTTTTATCTGATGAAATTAATATAGATGATGAAACTCTTGTAAAACTTATTTTTAACTGTCTTGTCTGTAAATCCTGTATGCTCGCATGCCCTTCCGGAGTTCGCTATGATAGAATTATTCTTGGACTGAGAGCTGCAATAGCAAAGAAAAAGGGCATTCCATTTGTTAAAAAAGCCCTCTTCGGACTTCTAAAGAATCCAGAACTTTTTGACAAGGGGATGAAAGCCTTCGCAACAATGCAAGGACTATTTCTTAGGGAAGAAGGAGAGAAAAAAAGAACACCAAAAAGATTTCTCAAAGGAATAAGTCCAAGATTTGATGAACAATTTATTCTGCCGGAACTTTCTCGGGAAAGCTTTAGAGATAGAGTAAATGAGACTGTAGAGGCTAAATCTTCTCAAGCTACTGTAATATTCTTTACAGGTTGTTCTGTCAATTATCTATATCCAGAAGTTGGCGATGACTTACTCTATGTATTAAATAAAAATAATATCTCAGTTATAACTCCTAAAAAACAGAACTGCTGTGGAATGCCTGTAATGGTTCATGGAGATATTGATACAGCAAGAGAACTTGCAAGAAAAAACATTGATATCTTTGAACAAACCAATGCTCAATACATAGTCACTGTTTGTGGTTCCTGTGGAAGCGCCTTAAAACATGAATATCCCCTAATTCTTGAGGGAACAGAGCATGTAGAAAAGGCAAAAAAATGGGCTGAAAGAGTTTATGATATATCCACATTTCTTTTAAAAGTTATTAATCTTGAGCCACCAAAGGGAAAAGTTGAGCTTAAGGTTACATATCATGATTCCTGTCATCTTAAAAAATCCATGAAGGTATTTAATGAGCCAAGACAACTTCTTAAAATGATTCCTGGACTTACTCTCATAGAAATGAAAAAACCCGATGCCTGCTGTGGTAGTGGTGGAAGCTATCACCTAACTCATGCAGATACCTCTATTAAAATAGCAAAGGCAAAGGCTGAAGACATAAAAGCAACAGGAGCAGATACTGTTTGCACAGGCTGTCCCGCCTGCATGATGGAGATTTTTGAAAGCATGCACAGATTTGACGGACAATGTAATGTTACACATACTGTAAGTTTATTGGCACAATCTTATAAAGCTGAGGAGAAAGAAAATGTTTGAAAAATTTAAACAAAAGGCAGAAGCAATAAATGCAGAAGTACACTTTTTTAACAGTAAAGCAGAGGCACTTGAATTTATAAAGGATTTTATTAAACAAAATACTTCCAAAGCTATTTCTAAAGAGGTTGTATGGTGTGATTCAATCTTTCTTGAAGGAATAGATAAAGACGCACTGCAAAAAGAGTTGCCCCAGATTGAGTTTAATATAGACCTTAATTCTGCCTCTTCAGCCAAAATAGGTATAAATCAAGTTGATTTCGGCATTGCCGAAACTGGAAGTCTTGTTGAAATAGCTGAAATAATTTTTAAAAGACTCTGTTCCATTTTACCAGAAATTCATATAGCAATTCTTCCCATGAAAAAAATTTTACCTGATATAGAATCAGTAATGAAACAGGTAGATATAAAAAAGATTCCATATATGACAATAATAAGTGGACCAAGCCGAACAGCTGATATAGAAAGAGTTCTTACAATCGGAGTTCACGGACCAGAAAGGGTTATTATTCTTTGTGTGGATAATTTTTAGGAGGCTATAGATGATTAGAGAAGAAATTAAAAAAGCTTTACAGAATGCCAATCTTTCTGGAGCATTAACAAGATTTTCGGAAGCCTATGCTGTAAGCAGGCAGAAAGCCTATGAAGGACTTAATTTTGAAGAATTAAGAGAAAAGATTGCATCAATTAAATCCTATGTAGCTGAGCACCTTGATGAACTTATTCAAACTTTTATTAATTCAGCAACAGAAAATGGAGCAAAGGTTTTTTATACAAAAAGTCCTGATGAGGTAAGAAACTACATTATTGAACTTGCAAAGAAAAATAATGTAAAAAGCATTGTTAAATCTAAATCAATGGCAACAGAAGAAATTCATTTAAATAAATATCTCAAGGAACACGGCATTGAAGTTAATGAAACAGACCTTGGAGAATGGATAATTCAGCTCGCTGGGCAAAGGCCTTCACATATGGTGCTACCAGCAATACATTTAACAAGATATGATGTCTCAGATGTTTTTACGAAAAAAGTTGAACCTGTTGAACCAGACATTGCCAGAATGGTTAAGTTTGCAAGAAAACATTTAAGAAGAAAGTTTCTTGCAGCAGATATGGGTATTACAGGAGCAAATATAGCTATTGCAGAAACTGGAACACTTGTTATATTTACAAATGAAGGAAATGCCAGATTAACAATGGCATTACCCAAAATTCATGTTGCTGTTGTTGGAGTTGAAAAACTTGTTGCTAAGATGGAAGATATATTCCCAATTATAAAAGCTCTTCCAAGAAGCGCAACAGCCCAACTTATAACAAGTTATATATCTTTTGTAACGAAACCCTACAGGCATATAGATGGTTCTCAAAAAGAATTTCATATAATATTATTTGACAATAACCGCAGTGTAATAGCAAAAGACCCGATTTTTAAACAAAGCCTGCAATGCATCCGCTGTGCTTCATGTTTGAATGTATGTCCTGTATTCAGACTCATTGGTGGACATGTTTTTGGTAAAGTTTATACTGGAGGAATCGGAACTATTCTTACAGCATGGACAGAGGGGCTTAAAGCTTCAAAGGATATTCAAGGACTCTGTATTCAATGCGGAAACTGTGTCAGAGTATGTCCAGGTAAAATAGATATTCCTGAATTAATATTAGAGATAAGAAAAAGATTAGCCAAAGAAGAAGGACTTAATTTTAAAACTAAAGCAATATACTCTGTAGTAAACAACAGAAAACTTTTTCATTCAATTCTGAGAGCTGCTTCAAAACTTCAAAAGCCTTTTGAAAAACAAGGCTTTATAAGGCATCTGCCCTTCTTCCTTTCAGAATTAACAACTGAACGCAGCCTCCCAGCGATTGCAGATGTTCCATTCAGGGACAGATTTAAAAAAATTAAACAACCTAAATCTAACAAAAAAGCTGTCTTTTTTGCAGGCTGTCTTATTGATTTTGCTTATCCTGAAATAGGTGAAGCTCTTGTTAAACTACTTAATGCTGCAAACATAGAAGTGCTTTTCCCTGAAGAGCAAACATGCTGTGGCGCACCTGCAAGATACTCAGGAGTAATGGATGTAGCAGCTAATAACTCTAAGCAAAATATTGAAGCACTTCTTAGCGTTGATGCAGACTATATTGTCTCAGCATGTCCAACATGCACCGTAGCTCTTAAAAAACAGTTTGTTAAAGATTTAAAAGAACAAAACTATGGAGAGGACTTAATAAACTCAGCTCAAAGACTGGCAGAAAAAGTATTGGATGCTTCAGAATTAATCAATAAACTAATAAAGGAAGATAAAATTAAGTTTGATAAACTTCCTGAAACTGCATTTACTTATCATGATCCTTGCCATCTTATAAGAAGTCTTGGTATCTATAAAGAGCCAAGAGAAAGTCTTGAATCTTCAGGAATGAAACTTATTGAGATGTTTGAATCAGATACATGCTGTGGTATGGGCGGCTCTTACTCCCTGAAATTCCCAGAGATTTCAGGAAATATACTTAGAAGAAAGCTTGATAATATCATAAAAACTGAAACAAAACTTGTATGCACAGACTGTCCCGGGTGTGTAATGCAGATTAGAGGTGGAGTTGACAAGGAAGGACTCCCAATTGAAGTAAAACATTCCCTTCAAGTTCTTGCAGAGAGGCTTAAAAAATAAAATTAAAATACAAATTATACATATATAGACGACGGAGGGGGATATATGTTCACAAATCTTAGCATTGGTAAAAAACTTAGCATAGGATTTGGAATGTTCATTTTTCCTCTTGTATTTATTATAATTTTGATGGTATTACTTCTTATTCAAATTCAGTCATTCAAAGATTCTGACACTTTTCAAACAATCCGAACAATCTCCATTATAACTACTTCTATTGCTTTCTTTGGAATATTAACAGGATTTCCGATAGCCTTATCTATTTCAAAATCTATAAGAAAATCAGCAAAAGAACTTAAGTCAGTGCTTAATACCCTGAATAAAGGAGATTTCACAGTAGACATTAATGTATATACTAAAGACGAACTTGGTGAGGCATCCCAAACTTTACATGAAATTATTTTAAAACGAAGAAAATTTTTTGCTGACTCAAAACTCATATCTGACTCTCTTGCCTCCTCCTCTGAAGAACTTTCAGCAACAACAGAAGAAATATCAAGAAACCTCAAATCCCAGACAGAAAGAGCAAGCCAGATAGCCTCTGCAGCAGAAGAAATGAGCCAGACAGTAGTAGACATAGCAAAGAATGCATCAAACATAGCAGAAGTAAGTGTAACAACAGCCAGTGTTGCAAAAGAAGGCAAAGACATGACAATGAACACAGCACAAGAGATAAAAGTAATTGAGGGAGCAATAGGTAAACTTTCAGAAGTAATCAATGTATTAGGAGACCGTTCTCGTCAGATAGGAGAGATAGTCACAGTGATCAAAGACATAGCAGACCAGACAAATCTACTTGCATTGAATGCAGCAATAGAGGCAGCTC
>NZ_BJKS01000005.1:0-224184 GCF_006538445.1 Thermodesulfovibrio sp. Kuro-1
TACTTGGGCAGATACTGAGCAAAGCACAAGAACTTCAGTCAATGATACAGCAGATAGCATCTGCAACAGAGGAGATGTCTTCAGTAACAGACCATATAACACAGGATATAGGAAGCATAGCAGAGGGAATAAAGGAAATCACAATTACTGTAGAACAAACTGCCAAAACTGCATCTGATATTAAAAAACTTGGAAAAGATTTAAATATTGCAATAGGTATTCATAAAGCTAAAAAGGAGGAAGAAAAATGATTAAAAATTTCAATGTAAAAAAAGTTTTTCAGGGTAGACTTTTTAAAGGAGAAGAAATCATCTCTGGACTCAATAAGTTTTTAAAAAAAAATTCTATAAAAGCTGGATTGGTAAACGGAATAGGTGCTGTAACAAGGGTTAAAATTGGGTATTACGACCAGAGTGAAAAAAAATATATTTCTCATGATTTTAATGAACCTATGGAGATACTATCTCTAAAAGGGAATATTTCACTGAAAGATGGAGAAGCTTTCCCACATATTCATATTGTTCTGTCAAAAAAGGACTTCTCATGCATTGGTGGACATCTCTATGAAGCGGAAGTTTTTGCTTTTGAGTTTGAGATAATAGAATTTGAAGGTAATTATTTTGAAAGAGGATTTGACGAGGAAACAGGATTATTTTTATGGAAAAGTTAACTCAGCATTTCTTCAAGAGTTACTCCAACGCATTCAGCTAAAACCTGAGCATTGTATCCGCCTTCAAGAACGAATATCTTAGGAGCATAGGAAGACTTGAGAATGCTTCTTATAATGCTTCTTACCCCCTCTGTTGTCACATTTATGTAACTCATGGGGTCATCTTTATGCATATCATATCCTGCTGATACAAGAATAAGTTCTGGTTTAACTTCTCTTATTTTCTGAGGCATTATATCCTGAAAAACTGTCAAATATTCTTTTGTGCCTGAACCTGACCTTAATGGAACATTATATGTACATCCTTCTCCTGCACCTCTTCCCATTTCAAGTTCTCTACCCGTCCCTGGATAAAATGGGAATTGATGAGAGCTAAAATAAAAAACAGAACAATCATCCTCAAATATATGTTGAGTTCCATTTCCGTGATGCACATCAATGTCAACGATAAAAATCTTTTTAAATCCCTTTGTTTTTGCATAGGCAGCACCAACAGCAATATTATTAAAAATACAAAATCCCATAGCACTGTCTATTTCAGCATGATGTCCAGGAGGTCTAACTGCGCAGAAAGCTCCATCAAAATCTTTATTTAAAACTCCATCCACTGCTTGAAGAACAGCACCTACAGCATAACATGCTACCTCATAAGAATGTTCACTAAGATATGTATCTGGCTCTATATATCCAGCAGGAGAATTTTTAATTTTATCAATATAATGAGGCTCATGGACCAGTGCCAATTCTTTTTCTGTTGCCTTTCTTGGCTTAATATGCAGAAGTTTTCTCCAGATTTCTTTATTTTTAAGGTGGTTTACAATGGCTATTAGCCTTTCCTTTGACTCAGGATGACCTTCTGGTGTTTCATGTTTTAAAAATATATCATCATATATAAATGCAACATTATCCATAAAAAATGATACCCACCTATTGAAGTTAAAGTCAAGCTTAAAGGGGAATCTGTATCTATATCCGAAAATTAATTTCTCTTTACATAAAATTTGTCTTTGAATTGATATGGCATATAGCAACAGCTAAAGCGTCTGCACAGTCATAGGAAATCTTTTTATCAATATGTAAAAAATTATAAACCATGCTTTTAACTTGAACCTTATGCGCTCTTCCATAGCCTGTTAGTGCTTTTTTTATTTCAGTAGAACTATATTCATAAACAGGAATCTCTTTTTGAGCTGCCACTAAAAAAGCTATTGCTCTTGCATATCCAAGAACAAATGAAGAAGTAATCTTTTTGCCAACAAATATTTTTTCTACTGCCATTTCATCAGGAGAATACTTTTCAACCATGCTCAAAAGAATTTCATAAATAGATTTGAGTCTGTAAGGCAGACTGATATCATGGGAAAGATTAATCGTATTAGCATGGATTAATTTCATCTGTTTAGCATCTACAATTCCATATCCAAAATGTCTGCTACCTGGGTCAATGCCTATAACTGTCATTGTTTGAGTTTCTTTTTAGCTGCTGGAATCTCAAATAGTATATCTTCCACAAGTTCACATAAAATATGTCCAAGTGTAATATGAGTTTCCTGAATTCTTGGAGTATCCTCTGATGGAACTGCAAATGCATAGTCAACTTTTGAAATTAATTTTTCACCCTTTTTACTGGTAAATGCTATAGATTTAAGCCCTCTTTTTTTAGCTACCTCAATTGCCTTAATAACATTTCTTGATGAACCAGATGTGCTAATTCCGATTACAATATCTCCAGATTCTCCCAATGCTTTAACCTGCTTTGCAAAAATCTCAGAATAGTCATAATCATTTGCTATTGCCGTAAGCACAGCCATATCTGTATTTAAAGCAATTGCAGGCAATCCAGGTCTTTCTCTTTTAAATCTATTAACAAACTCTGCTGCTATATGAGATGCATCTGTAGCACTACCGCCATTTCCAAAAATCAAAATTTTACCACCTTCATTAAGAGACTTTGCAATAATCTCAGCAACTTCTTTAATTAAACTAATATTTTCTCTAAAAAATTGCTCTTTAACCCTGACTGATTCTTCATAAGCTTTCCTTATTTTGTCTTCTATTTCCATTATCCTTCCCCCTTAAAACATGGATAGAGTTTATCATAAGTTACAAGGATATGCTCTGGAACTACTCGCACATCCTCAAGTATGGTCATAAATCCCACATCTCCTGCCCATCTTGGTACAATGTGCCAGTGAAGATGTTCATTAATACTTGCAGAAGCAACCACTCCTATATTAAGTCCTATATTAAATCCATCTGGATGAAGCACCTTTTTCAAACATTTCAAGCATTTAACAGTAAGAACCATACATTCTGTAAGTTCTTCTACTTTTAGTTCTTCAAGGCTATGCACATGTCTGTAAGGAACAACCATAAGATGTCCTGAACTGTAAGGATATTTATTCATAATAATAAAGGAAAGTTTGCCTCTGTAAAGAATTAAATTATCCCTGTCTTTGTCTTCTTTTGGTTTGTCACAGAATATACATCCTTTTTCTTTATGCCCCAATATGTATTCAATTCTCCATGGCGCCCATAGAACCTTCATCTAAGCCTCCTTAAAGCTTCCTGCGCATCTTCCCATGTAAGCCATTTATCTTTTTTGTTTCTAAGCAAATAAGCTGGATGAAATGTAGGAATAACAGGAATTTGATTGTAGGGGAATACCTTGCCTCGTAGTTTAGATATATGTAAATCTTTAAGCTTCCCATTCATGCCCATTAATGTATAGGTTGCCACTTTACCAAGACTGATAATAACTTGAGGAGATATTATCTCTATCTCTCTTTTTAGATAATCAAAGCATGTAGATATTTCACTTTCAAAAGGATCTCTATTCATTGGAGGATGACATTTAACAGTATTAGTTATATAAACATCTTCTCTCTTAAAACCCATCTTCTCTATAAGGCTTGTTAAAAGTTTCCCTGCTTCCCCAACAAAAGGTCTTCCTTGTAAATCCTCATCAACCCCTGGGGCTTCACCAACAAACATAAGTTTTGCATTAATATTACCTTCTCCGCATACAGGATTTTTTCTTGAGTTACTCAATGGACATTTTTTACATTTCTTAATTTCTTCATTCAAAATCTCCATAAGTGACTTCACGTTTTTAGAGGACTCATTATAATGCAAAGGTGAAGCAGATACACAGTTTTGCCCAAATAATGACTGAATAAACCCCTGAGGCAACTCATTAAATCCAAGAGTTTTATAAAAATTCAGAATCTCAACTATATTATTTATCTCTCTCCCCATCTTAGCTTCTCTCTTAGAACTCTGAAATAATCTCTACCTAAAGGTGCGATAAGATAGGTTTTTTCATTAGCTATTCTACATCTAACCCTATCATTTTTCTGTAAAGGAAGTCCGATTTGCCCATCTATTGTCAAAAATATATCTCTGACATGTGATGATATAATTATATCAATTGTAAAATGGTCAGGGAGAACCAAAGGCCTGACACTGAGAGTATGAGGACATATCGTTGTAAATACTAATCCCTTTAATGTTGGATACAATATAGGTCCTCCTGCTGAAAGATTGTAAGCTGTTGAACCAGTTGGCGTAGATACTATTATACCATCAGCCTTTATTGTTGATACATAAACATCGTTTATAATTAAACCAAAATCTGAAATCTTTGCCATTATACCTTTCCCGATTACAAGGTCATTAAGTCCAAGATATTCATTTATTACCTGTTCATCTCTGAAAATCTGAGCATTTATCATGCTTCTTTCTTCTATTTCATAATGACCTGAAAATATTTGTTCTAAGCTATCAAATAAATCACTTTTTGGAATCTCTGTGATAAATCCAAGCTTTCCCATGTTTATTCCGATTATTGGAATTTTTTTTCCACCAATGAGTCTGGAGGCAGATAACATGGTCCCATCTCCTCCAAGAACTACTACCGCATCAGAATTTTGGATTGCCATTATTTCAGAATGATTAAAACTGGAAAAGATTCCTACAGAGTGAAAAACTATGCATTCAGTGCCTTTATTTTTCAGCCAATCCTGAACTTTAATGGCTGTTTCCAGAGCTGAATTGTCATTTTCCTTATAAAGAATTGAGAGTTTCTTAAACATTTAAATCTCCATCTCAAAAACTCTTGTTGTTTCATCAACTAAATCTATTGTAATCTTTAATGCATTTTCAGGCAACTCATTAATGCTTTGAGCCCATTCTATAACGCACGTGCCGAGTTCAAAATACTCCCATAAATCAATATCTTCTTCTTTTACATTATCAAGCCTGTAAAGGTCAATATGATAAAAATTAGCTTCTGGATAATGAGATACTATTACAAAACTTGAGCTTGCTATATCTTTCTCCTCTATGCCAAATGCTGAAGCAATTCCTTTTGTCAAAACAGTTTTCCCTGTTCCCATCTCTCCGTAAAGAGCTATAACATTAATTCCTTGTTTTTGCACAAAACTTCCTATCATTTTTCCTAAAATTTTTGTTTCCTTTTCAGAGTAAGTAAAAATTTTCATTTTTTTAAGTTCTTATAGACAAAAAGAACAATTCCTATACTTATAGCTGAATCAGCTACATTAAAGGCTGGCCAGTGAAGATTTTTCAGATGAAGGTCTATAAAATCTATAACATACCCATAAATCAGCCTATCAATGATATTCCCTAATGCTCCTGCAATTATAAGAGAATAAATAAACCAGTTTTGAGTGTCTTTGAAATACATATAAACAAGAAACCCTGTAACTACTAAAGCTATAATTATAAAAAATCCTGAACCGAGAAATTTAAACATTCCAAAAGCAGTGCCTGTATTTTCAACATAAACTAAATTTAAAAAAGGTAATAGCTTCACTATTCCATCAGGAGATAGAAATTTAATAGCAAGATATTTTGTAATCTGGTCAATCAAAAGAATTAGAAAAATTGATATAGAAGTTTTATAAAGCTTTAATGACATGATAACATCGCGGGCATAAATCAGGAATTTCAAGTTTTCCAACCATTGGAGAGTAATTCCAACATCTTTGACATTTCTGCCCTTCAGCTTTATCTATAGTAACAGTAAATTCAGTATCCTTAGATTCTAAATCACTCAATTTTACCTGAGAAACAATAAAAAGCGTTGGTAGGAAATCATAATAGGGGCTTAAAAATTTCTTCAATTCCGCATTAACGGAAAGTATTACTTTTGCTTCAAGGGAGTTTCCTATGAATTTTTCCTGCCTTTTAATCTCAAGAGCTTTATTAACTTCATCCCTTATCTCAATCAATTTTTCCCATTTTAACTGTAGTTCTTCATCTATAAAACTTTCTTCTATCTCTGGCATCCTATCTAAGAATACGCTTTCAGTTTTCTTAAATGGAAGATGTTGCCATGCCTCCTCTGCTGTAAATGAAAGAATTGGAGCGATTAACTTAATTAAAGAATCAGCAATATTATATAAAACCCATTGTGCTGCTCTTCTTTCTGGTGAGTCAGATTTAAATGTATAAAGTCTGTCTTTTAAAATATCAAGATAAAAGGCACTCATGTCAGTAACGCAAAAGTTATATATCGCATGAAAGACTTGATGAAATTCAAAATTTTCATATGCAAGCCTTACTTTCCCAATTAATTTTTGAAGTCGCATCATTGCCCATCTGTCTATCTCCAGAAGTTGGTCTGTGTAGTCTTTAGCATCATAATCATAAATATTACCAAGCAGATATCTTAAAGTATTTCTTATCTTTCTATAAGCCTCTGTAAGCCTTTGCAAAATTTCCTGTGAAAGCTTTATATCATCTCTGTAATCTTCTGCTGAAACCCAAAGTCTTACAATATCAGCTCCGTTGGATTTTATAATTTCCTGTGGAGATATTACATTCCCAAGAGATTTTGACATTTTTCTTCCTTGCCCATCAACTGTAAATCCATGAGTAAGAACAATTTTGTAGGGAGCTTTTCCTTTATTACCAAGAGAAGCTATTAAAGAACTTTGAAACCATCCCCTGTGCTGATCACTTCCTTCAAGATACATGTCAGCAGGCCAACTAAGTCTCGGGTCTCTCTCAAGAACTGCTGCATGGCTTACCCCTGAATCAAACCATACATCAAGAATATCTTTTTCTTTATCAAAATCCCTTGAACCACACTCTGGGCATGAGTAATCAGGAAGTAAATCATGAAGATTTAGTTTAAACCATACATCAGAACCTTCTTTTTCAACAAAAGCATATATTTTATCAAAGAGTTCTTCCTCTTTAATTATACTTCCACATTTTTTACAAACAAATAAAGTAATCGGCACTCCCCATGCTCTCTGACGGGAAAGACACCAATCAGGTCTTCTCTCCACCATTGAGTAAATTCTCTCTCTACCCCATGAAGGAATCCATCTTACTTTATCTATTTCCTGAAGAGCACGATGGCGAAGGTCTTTATGACTCATTGAAATAAACCACTGAGTTGTTGCTCTGAAAATTATAGGTTTTTTACATCTCCAGCAATGCGGATAAGAATGGGTAATTTTCCCTTCCCAGATTAATGAGCCATTTTCTTTCATATGCTCTATTATTGCTTTATTTGCTTTAAAAACATTTTCTCCCGCAAAATAAGGAACATCCTCTGTAAATCTGCCTTTATCATCAACAGGTGCATAAATATCAAAACCATATTTTAATCCAACCTCATAGTCTTCATCTCCATGTCCAGGTGCTATATGGACTACTCCTGTGCCTTCACCTGTTTCAACAAAATCAGCAACCACGACTTTTGATACTCTGTCAATAAATGGATGTTTAGCTTTTATGCCTTCAAGTTTTGAACCTTTGATCTCAAACAATGGTGTTTCATCAATATCAATTTTGTCTTTTAAGTTTTTAATTGCTTCCTTAACTATTACAAGTATTCCCTTTGAACTTTTAACTCCGACATAATCAAAATCTGGATGAACAGCTAATGCTAAATTTGCAGGTAATGTCCAGGGAGTTGTTGTCCATATAACAATATATAAAGGTTCATTTTTAACAGAAAATCTATCTCTATCAATTACTTCAAAGGCAACAAATATTGAAGGAGATTCCTTATCAGCATACTCAACTTCTGCATCAGCTAAGGCTGTTACACATGAAGGACACCAGTAAACAGGCTTTTTGCCACGATAAACATAACCATTTTTAACAAAACTCAAAAATTCTTTTACTATTGTAGCTTCGTATTCATTAGACATTGTAATATATGGCTCATCCCAGTAACCAAAGACTCCCAGACGAATAAACTCATCTCTTTGAATATTGATAAATTTTTCTGCATATTCTCTACAGAGTTGTCTTTTCTTAAAAATATCAATATTTTCTTTTTCTTTACCGAGTGATTTATCTACCTGTAGCTCAATAGGAAGACCATGACAATCCCAGCCTGGAACAAAGGGGCTGTATTGACCAAGCATTGAATGGTATTTAACAATTATATCTTTGAGAATTTTATTCAAAGCATGACCAATATGTATATGTCCGTTAGCATAGGGCGGTCCATCGTGAAGTATAAAGCATTTCCCACCAAGAGATTTATTCTTGTTCTCAAGATTTTCATATACCCTGTGTTCTTTCCAGAACTTCAAAATAGCAGGTTCCCTTTCAGCAAGATTTGCCTTCATAGGAAATCCTGTCTGAGGTAAGTTAAGGGTATCTTTGTAATCCTGAGACATAAATAAAAGAATACCACAATATTTTTTTAAAATTCAAATTTAAAGCTTCTAATGCTTAATAAAGTGAAAACTATATAATGTATGTGTTATAATTCTAAAAATTTTATAACAATTTCTCGGAGGTGTAAGGATGAAAATTTATTACGATACTGATGTAAATACTGATATTCTTAAGGGCAAAAAAATTGCAATAATCGGTTACGGCAGTCAAGGCCATGCCCATGCTAATAATCTTAAAGACAGCGGTTTTGATGTTATAGTAGGCGTGAGAAAAGGAAAAAGCTGGGAAAAGGCTGAAAATGCAGGGCTTACAGTAATGACAGTTGCTGATGCTTCAAAAATGGCAGATATCATAATGATTCTTACGCCAGATGAACTTCAGGCAGATTTGTATAAAAATGAGATAGAGCCGAATATAAAAAAAGGCGCTTTTCTTGCTTTTGCTCATGGATTTAATATTCATTTTGGACAGATTGTGCCTTCTTCAGATATCAATATATTCATGGTTGCACCAAAAGGACCAGGACATCTTGTAAGAAGTGAATATCTAAAAGGTATGGGAGTTCCTTGTCTAATGGCAGTTCATCAGGATCCATCAGGCATAACCAAAGATGTTGCCCTTGCCTATGCAGTAGGAATTGGTGGTGGTAGAGCAGGAATTATTGAGACAACATTTAAAGATGAGACAGAAACAGACCTTTTTGGCGAGCAAGTTGTTCTTTGCGGTGGATTAACAGCTCTTATCACAGCAGCTTATGAAACACTGGTTGAGGCAGGATATCCACCAGAGCTTGCTTATTTTGAGTGTCTCCATGAAGTAAAATTAATTGCTGACCTTATATATGAAGGTGGAATTTCTACTATGCGTTATTCAATTAGTAATACTGCTCAATACGGAGACCTTACAAGAGGTCCAAGAGTCATTAATAGCTCTGTAAAGGCTGAAATGAAAAAAATTCTTAATGAAATCCAAAGCGGTCAATTTGCTAAAGAATGGATTCTTGAATGCAAAGTAGGAAAACCAACCTTCAATGCTCTTACAAAGCAAGGGGAGGAACATCCAATTGAAAAAGTAGGAGAAAAGCTAAGAGCCATGATGCCGTGGCTTAAAAGTTCAAAGCTTGTGGATAAATCTAAAGCATGATTAGAAAAGAAGGATTACCTTATATAGGAGGAGCTTTATTTTTAAGCTCCTTTTTCTACTTATTATGGCTTGAGCCTGTAGCAATAGCTTTTGCGATTCTCAGCCTATTCTTTCTTTATTTTTTCCGTGATCCGGAAAGGACACCACCTGCGGACCCAAATGTAGTGGTTTCTCCAGCAGATGGAAAAGTAATATCAATAAAACAACATGGAGAGAGTTTTTGCGATAAAGGTCATACTGAAATAAGTATTTTCATGTCTCCCTTTGATGTGCATGTAAATAGAGCACCCTTTGATGGAATTGTTAAAGAAGTGGTTTACACACCCGGAAAATTTTTTTCAGCATTTAAAGAAAAAGCTTACAGAGAAAATGAAAATATAAAAATAACTATTCAAACTCAACACGGCAATATAGTTGTAAGACAAGTTGCTGGTTTTGTTGCAAGGAGAGCTGTCTGCTGGATTAAAGAAGGAGACAGTCTCAATAAAGGCGAAAGATTCGGTATGATTAAATTTAGTTCCAGGGTTGATATATGTTTACCTTCCTTTTTCAAAATTAATGTTAAGGTGGGAGACAAAGTTAAAGCAGGCAAAAACATTATTGCATCTATTTAAAAAACATGATAAAAGTGAGAAAAAAGAAAATAAGAGATCCTGATAGAAAACCAGCCAAAGGTGTTTATATCCTACCCAATGCTTTAACTCTTTGTGGAATGTTTTTTGGCTTTTATGCGATTATTTCAGCAATAAATGGAAAGTTTATTTATGCTGCATGGGCTATAATCCTTGCAAACATATTTGACGGACTTGACGGTTGGGTAGCAAGACTTACAAGAACAACAACACGCTTCGGTGTAGAGCTTGATTCTCTTTCTGATCTTGTAGCATTCGGAGTAGCGCCTTCTATTCTTATATATAAATGGGCATTGTTTGATTTTGGCAGAGTTGGTTTTGCCATAGCTTTTTTATTTGCTGCATGCGGTGCTTTAAGATTGGCAAGATTTAATATTCAGTCAGGAGGAGGAATAAAATCTTTTAAAGGCTTACCCATTCCTGGTGCTGCAACAATGATTGCTGCTACAGTTATTTTCTGTCAGGACATACTGAATTTTACTCCTCAAAAAAATATATTTTTCCCTGCTTTGACTTTTTTATTATCTTTTATGATGGTTAGTAATCTTAAATTTCATGGACTTAAAGAAGTTGATTTTAAGGAAAAAAAACCTTTTTGGATACTTTTGTTTTTTATTCTTTTAATCTTCTTCATAGTAATTCATCCACAGATTGCAATATTTACACTTGCCAGCATTTACGTATTATCAGGTATAATTGAAAATATAATAATTTTAATTAAAAAAAGAAAACAAAAACCTGAGGTGCAAGATGAGAAGAATAAAAATATTTGATACTACCCTTAGAGATGGAGAACAGTCTCCCGGAGCATCAATGAATGTTGATGAAAAAATTCAAGTGGCAAAACAGCTTAAAAAACTTGGGGTTGACATAATAGAAGCAGGATTTCCTATAGCATCTCCAGGAGATTTTGAAGCAGTCAATAGAATTTCAAAAGAAGTTAAGGGTATTGTAGTTGCAGGACTCTGTAGAGCCCGGGATGAAGACATTGAAAGAGCTGCTGAGGCTTTGAAACCTGCAGAACAGAAAAGAATACATACTTTTATTGCCACCTCAGATATACATCTTAAATATAAACTCAGAATGGACAGAGACCAAGTAATTCAGGCTGCGGTTAAAGCTGTTAAAAAAGCAAAACAGTACACTGATGACGTTGAGTTTTCAGCTGAAGATGCAACTCGGTCAGATTGGGACTATCTCTGCAAAGTAACTGAAGAAGTAATAAAAGCAGGTGCTACAACTGTAAATATACCAGATACAGTGGGATACACAATTCCACAGGAATATGGAGAACTTATTGAGTATCTTATGAATAAAGTCCCCAATATAGACAAAGCCACAATAAGTGTTCACTGTCATAATGATCTCGGACTTGCTGTTGCAAACTCACTTACTGCAATACTTAAAGGTGCAGGACAGGTTGAATGCACAATAAATGGCATTGGTGAAAGAGCAGGGAATGCTGCTTTAGAAGAAATAGTTATGGCTTTAAAGGTAAGAAACGACTTTTTCAAAGCTGATACTGGAATTGTAACTCAGGAGATTTATAGAACAAGCAGACTTATAAGTAAAATTACAGGCATGGTTGTTCAGGCTAATAAAGCAATTGTTGGAGCAAATGCCTTTGCCCACGAAGCAGGAATCCATCAGGATGGTGTGCTAAAGGAAAGAACAACCTATGAAATAATGAGACCAGAAGACATAGGAATTCCAAGTTCAAAGATTGTTCTTGGTAAACATTCTGGTAGACATGCATTCAAGAAAAGACTTGAAGAACTTGGATTTAGCTTAACAGAAGAAGAAATAAACAGGGCATTTGAAAGATTTAAAAAGCTTGCTGACCAAAAAAAGTATATATTCAATGAGGACATTGAAGCACTTGTTTCAGATGAAGTTCTAAGAATTGCAGAGGTTTATCAGTTAATAGACCTTGAGGTAGCAAGTGGAACCAAGAAAAAACCAACAGCCACAGTAAAAATGAAAATAAACGGAGATGAAAAGGAAATAACAGTGTCTGGAGATGGTCCTGTTGATTCCGTGTATAGAGCTATCACAGAACTTACAGGTTCAAAGGCGGAACTAAACAAGTTTGAGATAAAAGCAATTACAGGCGGAACAGATGCTCTTGGTGAAGTAACAGTTATTCTTGAAGAAGGAGGACATACTGTAAGAGGACATGGTTCTGACACAGATATAATTGTTGCTTCTGCAAAAGCCTATATTAATGCCCTGAATAAGCTTGCTTTAAAAAATCTGAAGACTTAAGACAAGCTGATAGGCAGACCGCCCTGTTGTTCCATGGATTAAAGCCCATTCTCTGGCTTTTTTGGTCAGTTCTTCAGGATTTAAATCTATCCCAGCAACTGTTGCGTAATGTTTAACAATATCAAGATACTGCTCCTGTGAAAATCTATAAAATCCTATTCTTAAACCAAATCTCTCAATCAATGAAGCGCGCTCTTGAAGGCTGTCTTCGGGAAAAAGCTCATTGTCACTCTGGGATACAGCAGGCATGAGATTTCTCCTGTTTGAAGTAGCATAAATAACAGAATTCTCAGGAATTTCCTCTATACCTCCATCCATGACGATTTTTAAATCTCTGAATTCCTGTTCATTTTCATTGAATGACAGGTCATCTATAAAAATAATAAATCTAAAATCTCTGTGTTCATAGATAATGTCATAAAGATAAGGCATTGTGATAATATCATTTTTTAAAACCTGAATCATTCTTAAAGAAGATTTTTTAAAATAACCAAGCAAACTTCTTATAAGGGTAGTCTTACCTGTTCCTCTTTCTCCCCATAAAAGGACATTATTAACCCTTTTGCCCTCAATAAAAGCTTTTGTATTTGAAAGAAGTAACTCTTTTTGCTTGTCAATTCCAAAAAGTTCTTTGATATCATATTTGGGAAGCCTGTTAACAATTTTCAAGCTTTTTTCTTTACCATTCCAAATAAATGCTTGATGTTGAACAAACATGTATCTATTATAACATCCTGTGAGGAAGTTTCATTAATTGAAATTTGTAAAGCGTAGACCTTTCATGCTCTATAAGCCACTTTTTTATTTCTATTCCAAGACTGTATCCACCCAATGTTCCATCTGACTTAATCACCCTATGACAGGGAATAATGATTGGCAAAGGATTTCGCTTTAAAGCCTGTCCAATAGCTATTGGCGATGTATTAAGCTTTTTCGCAAGCCAATTATATGTAACAGTTTGCCCGTATGGAATTTCACAAGTTACTTCAAGAACTTTTTTATCAAACTCTGAGATATTTTGGATATTGACAGGATAGTTAAACTCTAAGAGTTCACCTTTAAAATATGAATTCAACTGCTTAACAAAATTTAATGCAAATTCAGGAATAGTTGCATTTTTATTGGAGTCTGTTATGAATATTTTTTTTACTGACAAAAAAGAGTCAAAGACAATTCCAAGTAATCCAATAGGAGTCATCACACATGCAAAATACATTTTCTATTATAACAGAATGAGAAATGAGATAAGTTGACCTTTTAACACGCTTTTTTGTATCCTATTTTTGTGGGCCGTTAGCTCAGCTGGTAGAGCAGCTGACTCTTAATCAGCGGGTCGCAGGTTCGAATCCTGCACGGCTCACTTAATTGATAAAATCTTTATTAAAAATGCTCCTTTCCCTTTAGGGCAATATTTTATCTACATTTTAGTCTCTATTTTCAGTAACTTTCGCGCAGATGAAGAAGACTCGAGGCAGGATTCTTCGCTATCAATCAGAAAAAGATGGTACTATGTTTTATCAATAAAAAACCTCTACACCATCTGGAATCCTGTCTCCAACTCCTAAAACTGCTACAAGTGAGTTGTTTGGCAAGGGATATATTCTTACATCATCGTATCTTGAGTGTATTAACTTTAGTATTTCTGCTTTCATCTCTTTTAACTCAACATCAGTTAAAATACAATAAAATACTGAATACTGAATATGAAAACCTTTTCCTTTCATAAATCTGTAAACTCTATTAAGTCTGCCTTCATCTGATATGTCATAACATACAAGATAAGGCAATCTCATGTGGATATACTCCTTAGAAAAGAAAGTATTTGAGCTATTGACGAATTAAGTTCTTGCTCAATGTCATCTTTCTTCTTCTCAAATTTATCTATCAGAAACCTGAGTCTATCATAGTTCAAATCTGGATTTTTTATAAAATCAATATTCGCTCCGTCAGCATAAAAAAATTGAAAGGTTAAAAAGTCTGCATAGGGTTCATAGATCTGATATATATCAAACACTAAACCATAATTATATCCCTGATTGATTACTCCTATGTGAGGATCTAATTTGAATTTTATAAGGTTTGAAAGAATTGTTATGATTATTAAATTTTGCATTATCTCTTTTACCCTGCTCCATAGAAAATCGGAGGGTTTGATTTTGTTAATCATTACATTGTAGTTTCTATCTTCTGCCTCTATTGATATAGAGATGTTTTCAAAGAGACTATTTAGGACTTTTTTCTGATTCTGTGCTCTTCTTTCTTTAATCCAATTAATAAAGCTCTCAACAATTTTCTTTGAATCAAGCATCATTATCTGATATTTAGTATAGCTTTTTAATTCACTTGTATTTGGGAGTATTATAGAGGATTCCTCATGTCTGCCTATAATCAAAATTGGTATAAATTTAGAAGAAAAAAGCGTTATTGAAAAGGCATCAATTTCTACATTTCCGTAAATTATGACTTTATCAATATAATCTGCAGGAATTCTTACAGGCGCGGCAAAATTTCTTTCTATTAAAACTGAAGGACCATCTCTGCTTACAGTTGTTCCGTTGCCTTTTTCAACCAGATATAATGTCCTTTTCTTCAAGTATTCTTCTTGCAAATCCTTGCACCTCCCCTCTCCAAATGGTTCTCTGTTGTTGAACCCATTGTTCATAAAGGGGATAAAATTTTTTTCTGCCAGTTTTTTTTAGATATACTCCACCTGACTCTTCATCCTTCATAAAGTCTCTGTTCCCCAAATGTTTTGCCTTAAAAAGTTCATATACAAATCTGTCCACATTAACTCTGAAAAGTTCAACTAAATCACAGGCAAGAGACTCTCTTCCATATTCAAATTGATGATAAAAACCAATTGTAGGGTCAAGTCCAATTAATTGAATTTCTCTCACAATTTCATAATGTAGCAGAGTGTAACAAAGAGAAAGCATAGCATTTACAGGATCTTTTGGTGGACGCTTAATTCTTCTAACGAATTTCAAAGAGTTTGGAAAAATTTTTGAATAGGTAATAAAGTAAATTGAAGAAGCAGCACCTTCTATACCTCTTAAGGAATCTATTGATATGGGTGTTACTTCAATGTTTGATATAGCTTTATTAAGTATTTCAATTGCTCTATCTGCCTGCATAGCCAAAGCTTTTTTTATCTCCCTGATTTCAGAGAGAAAATCCCTTTGAGAGACTATTTTTCTTTTTATTAGCTCTTTTGCAAACTTTAAAGAAAAACCAGAAAGAGATTTTTGATACTGCTTAACTCTCAACAATCCGTTGTTGTGGAGTGGACCATTTAATATACCACTATATTTAAGTTTGCCAGTAAGAAAAAGCACAGTAATTCCGTGATTTACCAGTTTATACAAAACCGAGGTCTCAATCTTAACATTTCCTACTATAACCACTCTCTTTAAAGGTGACAAAGGAAGGCTACCGTCTTTCTTGCCTTTCGCATAAAAGCTGATTGAGTTTCCATCAACTCTTATCTCTATATCTTTTCTGTCTATAAACACTGTACTCATGACTCTATCCTATGTAAAAATACTCTGGATCAATTGGGGGCACTGCTATGCCAAGTGTAATAACTTTGCTTCTTCCATCAATTCTGAAAATGTGAACTCTATCTTCATTGGGATTAATTAATCGTTTTATTTTGCTAATTATAAATTTTAGTTCTTCTCTTTCAAGAAAGCATTCATAAACAGACTTTTGACCACCCGTGCTGTAACCTTTAAGAAAATATCTTATCTGTCCAAGTCTTCTCGCATCTGTTATATCGTAGGCTATTATGTAAAGTACTCTCATATTTATTGCCTACACATTAAAGGTTACTATGCTTGAGCCTGTTATATCCCTTTTTATATTTATACTATTCGGTATAACCTGTTTAAGTTCTTCAATATGAGATATGAGCCCAACAAGTCTATCCTGTGATTTGAGTTCATTTAATACAGCACATACAGAATCAAGAAGTTCTCTATCAAGGGAGCTAAATCCCTCATCTATAAAAAAGAACTGTATGGCTCTCATTCTTTTGCTCTGAATATAGCTTGAAAGGGCAAGGGCTAAAGCAAAAGAAACTATGAAAGTCTCACCACCAGAAAGAGTATTTACTGAACGCTCTTTGTTATAAAGAAGGTCTGAAACGGTAAATTCAAGATTAGGATTTACGTTGATTGAAAATCTTCTGCCAATGAGAGTTCTGAGGATTCCGTTTGTCAATTTAACGATTTCTTTTAATAACTGCCAGGAAAAAAATTTAACCATCTCTTTCCCATAGGTAAGATTTTTGAGTAGCTTTACATTTTCAAATTCATTTTCCATTAAAGTTATTTCTTTTGAAAGAAGTTGTTTTTCCTTGAGCATATCTTTTTCCTTTCTTATCTGCTCCTTTAGTGTGCCCAATTTTTCATTTGATTGAGCAATTTTGTCGTTTGTTTCAGCAATAAATTTTTCGGTCTCCTGTAATTCATCAGGTTGTATTGCCTTTATGGGAATTTCTTCAAGATTCTTAAGTATGTTATCCAGAGCTCCTTTTGCTTTGTTAAATTCTTTCTCAAATTCTTCCACTGTGTTTTTTAAGGATTTCTTTGTTTCCTCATCAAGAATTATGGCAGCAAGCTCGGATACATCAATTCTCATTTCCTTTGCTTTTAAATCTAAGCTTGCCTTTATCTCTTTCTGCTTTTGTTCGTCTTTTTTGATTCCTTCCGTAATTCTCTCCATTGCAATGAGAGTGTTTTGTTTTTTAATGTCTAAGTCTTTGAGTTCATTTTCAAGTTGTAAACTTCTCTTTTTGATTATCTCAAGTTCTTTTTCTGCTTCTGTTTTGATTTCATAAGAAGTTTTACCCCCTGTCTTTTCATTTAATTTATCTTTCTTTTCCTTTGTATCTTTTTTAATTTCTTCCAGTTCCTTATGTGTTTGCTGAATCTTTGTGAAAATCTCAACTCTTTTTTGAGTTACATCATTTTTGAGTTTCATCTTTTCATGAAATTCGCTGTTTAGATAATTTAACTCTTTCATTACTTCATCATTTTTCTTTTTCTTGTTCTTAATTTGTTCAAATAATTGTTCAGCATTAGCCCAGAGTTTCACCGAAATAATCTGAGAAAGTTCATGCTCAGCCTTTGTTAGTTTGGATTTTTTGTCTGAAATCTCTTTAGCATAGGTTTCAATATTTGTCTTTGAAATAAACACCTTTTCCATTAAGGGTTTTATTTTTGCTTTAACGTCCTCAATTTTAAATATGTTTTCATCCACTTCTTTGAGTTTTTCTTCCCTCAGTGCAATATTTTTATCATCTATACTCTCTGCTGGTTTTGGATGTTCAGTGCTTCCGCACACGGGACAAGGTTTCCCCTCCAACAATGTTTTGCTTAAGGTAAACGCCAGATTCTTAACTTTAAACTCATCAAGCTCTCTTAAAAGCTTATCCTTTAACTCTTTGATTTCTTCGGTTTTTGCGACTATGACCGAATCAATCTCCTCATAAGTAGCTATCGTTAAATTAAATCTATCCCTAAACTCTTTCTGAATTTGGGCAAAGCTTTCTTCCCACTTTTTTCTTTCTCTTTCAGTTTTTTTGATTAATATCTCAATTTCTTCTTTAAGATTTTTTATCTCATTTAGTTTTAATAAAGCATTTGGAAGCAAATCATAGAGCCTTAATTCTTCATCATTCAATTGAGTGTTCTCAAAAAGAGCTTTATTTTTTTCAATATTTTTCATTAATTGAGTAGTTTCAGTGTCAATTCTTTTCAACTGTTCATCAACTTCTTTAAACTCAAGATTAAGCTTTTTCATCTCTTTTGCTCTCTGCTGCTCTTTATCTAAAAGACTTTTAATCTCTTGTTCAAGCTCAACCAATTGCTCACTTTCTTTGATTTTTCCTATTAACTCTTCATTTCTCTGAGAAAAAAACTTTTCAAATTCTTCCTTTTGTTCTCTTTGTTTTTCAAACCTGCTTTCAATGATTTTTAATTCTCTGGCAAGTTCTTCATGTTTTTGTTTATTAGCCTCTATTGATTTTTTAAGATTTTTTAATTCTTCAAATGATTTTTTATACGGAGCAAGTTCATCATCCATCTGAATTTTATTTTTTAAGCTCTCTATTTCTATCTTTTTTGTTTCCATTTTTTGGAGTTCTCTCTCAAGTTCTTTCTTTTTATCGCTAAGTTGTTTGAAATTTCTAAGAATATTAAGCTTTTCCATCAATTCTTTCTGTTTTTGTCTTAGTTCGCCGAGAGCCTTTGTTATCTCATCAACCTCTCTTTCTTTGTTAATAATGCTTTCCTGTGAAATTTCAGAAAGTTCATTGAGTCTTCTTTGTTTGTCTTGAATCGTTGACTCAAGTTTTAAAAATTTTTCTGAAAACTTGCTATATAGAGGCTCACCAAAGTAGTTTAGGTCAAATAAGTTACCTATTAGTTCAGCTCTCTTGGCAGGTTCAAGCCGT
Organism: Thermodesulfovibrio sp. Kuro-1; assembly: GCF_006538445.1. Taxonomy (NCBI): domain Bacteria; kingdom Pseudomonadati; phylum Nitrospirota; class Thermodesulfovibrionia; order Thermodesulfovibrionales; family Thermodesulfovibrionaceae; genus Thermodesulfovibrio; species Thermodesulfovibrio sp. Kuro-1. Next base: position 18,839 of record NZ_BJKS01000005.1, read on the forward strand.
AAAAGTTCCGCAAACTGATTTTGTGGAAGAATCACGACTTTACAAAATTCTTCATAGGAGAGCCCTATTATTTCCTTTATTTTTTCATTAAATTCGTTTGATTTTTCTGCAATAGGGATTTCTTTGTCTTCTTCAAGCCTGTAAAGCCTTATTTTGGTCTCCCTTTGGTCTATACCCCTTTGGATTTTAAATCTTCTTCTCCCGATTTCAAAGGTAAACTCAATATTAATTACCCCTCTTTGTGGATTTATTGCTTCTTTGATTTTTGTTGAAGCAAGTCTTGGTGTTTTACCGTAAATTGAGAGAATTATTGCATCAAGTATAGTTGATTTACCTCCTCCCGTGATACCGAATATACCGAATAGCTTTGTCCTGTAAAATTTTGTAAAATCAATTTTTACCTCACGGGCATAGCTGTTTAATCCCTCAAAAATTAAGCTAATTGGTAGCATTTTTCACCTCTTCCAATGTTTTTAGAAAAAGACTCAAAATATCCTGAGAAGGTTTTTTGTTTAACTTTGCCCTATAGAATTCTATGAACATCTCTTCTTCATTCAAAGAGTGAAGTTCTGGAATTGAAATTTCTTCTGGAACATCAGGAGCATAAAACTGCCAATTTACCAGTCTATTTCTGTATGCTTTAAGTAATGCATCAATTGAAGCGGTAGTATAAGCATGCGGATTTTTTATTAATACATAATAGTATGCCTCATCCTCTGGTGCATTCTTTACTGCATCTTCAAGAGAATCAAATTCAATCTTTCTTATCTTTGGAATTTTGTTAAATTCTATAAAATCAGGCTTACCGTTTTCCCATACAGAAACTCCCTTTTTATGCTCTATCTCAGCAAGGTCAAAGGGATAGATTGAACCTGAGTAAGTAGCATTTCTTAGTTTTTGATGTCTATGAAGATGCCCGAGAGCTATGTAGTGAGCACTTTTGGGTAAAAAATCTATAGGAATATATTCAATGCCACCAATTTGAAAAATCCTCTCAGAACCAGACTGTTGAGCACCTGCTATAGACAAATGACTCGTCAATATAAAGTAATCACAACTAAATTGTGGCTCAATGGATAGGAGTTCATTGACCTTTTTAAGATATTCATCACCGGCTAATCCTAATCTAACCTCTGAAAGATAGGGCAGACATTTTAATGCTATAACTGTTCCTTCATTTTTTAAGTGTAGTTTTAGAAATGAATTCTCAAGAGCGAGCTTAAAATTTTCATTTTCAAATTCAATATCCTTAGATTCATCAAAGGCTGTGCTCTTTATGAAGATTGAATGTTTACCAGCTATTAAAGGTTTTGATATTTGAAGCTTGTCAGGTGAGTCATGATTGCCAGCGAGAGCAAATACAAAACAGTTTTGCTCGGAAAGCCTTGAAAGAGTTTCATAAAAAATTTTCTCAGCTTCAAAGGAAGGATTGTATGTGTCAAAAATATCACCTGCAATTAATACAATGTCAGGGTTTTCTTTTCTGGTAATATCAACGATTTCGTCCATTATCTGCTTTTGAATTGGTAAAAGCTCAAAGGTGGTCTCTTTGAAAACTTTTCCCAAATGCCAATCAGAAGTATGAAGAATTTTTAAACTCATAGCACACCTCTTTTTATTACTTGTATTCAGAGCTTTTGCCCTTAAGTTAATTATAAACCTCTGAGGAAATTAATTTTTCAAACAGAAACATTGCAGAAATATTGTCAAGGTTGGATTATCTTATGAGATTAAATCTTGGCTATGACATTTTATTTACTCTTAGATTTTTTGATATTAAAAAGGCTGAACAAATCTTCTTCAGATAAAATTTTAGATAATCTTGTATCACTCAAGTGATCAATAACCTCTTTAAAGAGTTGTTTCTTTTTGTTAAGAATATTTTGTATTCGCTCTTCTATTGTATTAACAGTAAAAAGTGATGAAACAAATACAGTTTTTTTCTGCCCAATTCTATGAGTTCTGTCTTCTGCTTGAATGGCAACAGGAAGATATTCAAGTTTACAACTTTCATTTGATATAGGGTCTAAATTACAAATTTGTTTCAATTTTGAAATTAATGCCCAAATATGTTGAACTGTTACAGATGTTCCTTGCTTTTTTAAAGTAACAATTCCCTCTTGCTCAACTTTATTATATGCTTTCCTCTGAGCAGGTGTAAGTTCAAGCCAAACTTCTTCATAAACTTTTTTAGGAAGTTTTTTCAGAACATCTTGTTTTCTTCTCCTAAGAAAAAATGGATTAATTAAATCTTTAATCTTCTTAAGATTTTGAACATCATTATAAGTTAAAAGCCCTGGTTTAATGTAAGCAAAAATAGACACAAGCTCATCAAGGTGATTCTCCAATGGTGTCCCAGACAATCCCCAGCGAATTTTACCATTAACTTGTCTGACTGCTTTTGGAATTCCAGAGCTTGGATTTTTTATTTTCTGAATTTCGTCTAATATAACCAGATCAAAATCTTTTTTTGATACATTCTCATCCTGCCTTAACGTATCATAAGTTATTAGATAAACATGCGCGGGAAAATACCAGATAATTTTTCTTTGTTCTGGAGTGCCACATATTTTTACAACTTTCAATTCAGGAGCCCAATCGTTTAATTTTTTCTTCCAATCAGTTAGCACTGATTTTGGACAAACTATTATTACATTGACTATTTCCCCAATTCTGAATAGTAATCTTATTGCAACAATTGCTTGTATAGATTTTCCCAGTCCCATCTCATCTCCAAGTATTGCCTGTTTATGATTGGCTAAAAATTTAACTCCATCTATTTTAAAGGGATATAACTTCAATTTATTTTGAAAAGCAATCGGATTATCAAAATTTTCACCTAATGGAGGTTGGAGAATGGGTAAAATTAATTGAAAAAAATTAGACTTAATTGGTGTTTTTTTATTTTGTAATCTTTGATTGCAAATAGAACATAACTTTCTTTCAATACCGTGAATACAAAGTTTATCATCACTAACAGGGAATAAGGTTGACACCCTATCCTTTCTTTCGTATTTTTTATAAGACATTCCAATGACCACGGGGTTACCTAAATTAACTGCAAAAGCTTTTATTTTAGGGCAGAAAAGTTTTCCCCTTATTTCAAAAACAGAGATTTCAGGTAATTTATCTTTTGAAATACGATACATACAAGTATGTTTACAATCGGGGAAATTTACATTATAATCCTTAACTAATGGTTTCTGAAAATATTGGTGTTCTATATTCTGAGGCGTAGGGAAAGGAGGAATTTTAAGTTTAACTGGGCTTCCTCCCTTTAAGTCTATTTCAATCTTATCAAGTAAAAATATGTCTTCTTTCTTTTTAAGTATTAATTTTTTAGCTAAATTAATCCGTAAATCTTTAAGAAATTTCATAATATTTTAGAAATCTTATGTTTTCTTATGTTCATTGAAATGTTTTATCTTGTTTGCCTAAGACTTCAATTGCTTTTAACATTCTATTAAATGGTTCCAAAGGATCAAGTAAAATAAAAATATTTTCAAGCATCTGTTTTGCCACTGCTAAATCATCACTAAAATCTGGATGAGAGATAACTATTATCGGTTGAAATTTACTGGTAGGGCATTCAATTCTTTCCCTTTTACCAATTTTTGAACTTTCCGATGAACTTAAATCTATTGTTTCACCAGCTTTTCTAACATATACAACGGGATAAGAAGTTACTTTTCGTGTGTCAAGTAGGTAATTCTTGCCAACAATTAAAATTGATGGAACAGTTTGAAGAGATTTGAGCAAAGAAAATCCGCATAAATTGACACCAACATAGGTTTCTAAACTCTCTCCGTATAATATCCTTTTGGATTGCCGTAGGTTTAATAGGATGAGTGCATCTAAATTCTTGTGGTATACCATGAGGATCAGTTATCAATAAGCTTCCAATATATCCATCATGCGAAGTTGTCTCATAAAGAGATAAAAAACCTAATAAAGGCTCTTGATTGCTGTTGTCAACGTTCATTAAAACCTCCTTTTTAGAAACTCGCAATCCCTTTTAAATGAGGTCTTGTTTCCTACGGATGGAATGTTGAAAATAGATGTTGACGGCTCATCATGTCGCAATCCCTTTTAAATGAGGTCTTGTTTCCTACAAAAACCACCACCTAACTTTCCCATGTCAAACAAGTCGCAATCCCTTTTAAATGAGGTCTTGTTTCCTACTAGGACAAGATTTAGAACTATCAAATTATGCAACTGTCGCAATCCCTTTTAAATGAGGTCTTGTTTCCTACCCTGCTTTTTTTACAAGTGATAGAGAGGGTTTTTCTGTCGCAATCCCTTTTAAATGAGGTCTTGTTTCCTACAAAAGGTTCATAGAAGAAGTAATCAATATGATTGTCGCAATCCCTTTTAAATGAGGTCTTGTTTCCTACTGTAAAATGTGGTGTTAAAATGAGAAAAGTCCAGGTCGCAATCCCTTTTAAATGAGGTCTTGTTTCCTACTAAGAGACATTGTAGTATGAGAAGGCTAATTTCATGTGTCGCAATCCCTTTTAAATGAGGTCTTGTTTCCTACGAATTGAATTTGTAAAACATACTTCAATATATCAAAGTCGCAATCCCTTTTAAATGAGGTCTTGTTTCCTACGATAATCATGAGAATAGGTGTTCAATTGTAACAAGTCGCAATCCCTTTTAAATGAGGTCTTGTTTCCTACTTTTATTTTGCAGGGTGGGGTAATTCCTGCATTGTCGCAATCCCTTTTAAATGAGGTCTTGTTTCCTACTTTTATTTTTTTTGTGATAACGTGACAGAGATTGAAGTCGCAATCCCTTTTAAATGAGGTCTTGTTTCCTACAGAGAAACTTACTCAAGGTCTTATGCTTTGGATTTTGGTCGCAATCCCTTTTAAATGAGGTCTTGTTTCCTACTCAGTTATGAAAGAAGGCAATCTCTGGAATTTTTGTCGCAATCCCTTTTAAATGAGGTCTTGTTTCCTACACATAGTTAAACAGAAAAAACAGACTGTTGCAGGTCGCAATCCCTTTTAAATGAGGTCTTGTTTCCTACAAAGGATGCTTTGATGTATCCTTTAAGATTTATGAGGTCGCAATCCCTTTTAAATGAGGTCTTGTTTCCTACGGTGAGGAACAAATACTCCTCACCATATACGACGTCGCAATCCCTTTTAAATGAGGTCTTGTTTCCTACAAGACCCTTATCCATTAAAAGTAACAAAATGTGTGTCGCAATCCCTTTTAAATGAGGTCTTGTTTCCTACTCAAGAAGCAAGCCAATTAATTAATCAGTTAACTGTCGCAATCCCTTTTAAATGAGGTCTTGTTTCCTACGAGGGGCTTTTGTTTGAAATAGTAACAACTGCTTGTCGCAATCCCTTTTAAATGAGGTCTTGTTTCCTACAGAAAAGTGGAGTTTAAAATTGAAAAAGGATGCTTGTCGCAATCCCTTTTAAATGAGGTCTTGTTTCCTACATTGGAGGGTAAATGATAAATGAAATTTTGAGCTTAGTCGCAATCCCTTTTAAATGAGGTCTTGTTTCCTACAAATTGCCTGTGTCTATTCTTGAAAATCTCCTCAGTCGCAATCCCTTTTAAATGAGGTCTTGTTTCCTACAAAAGTATGCCAAGAATTAGGTCTTTATATCAAAGTCGCAATCCCTTTTAAATGAGGTCTTGTTTCCTACCCTTACAGTGAGAATGGAAGGGGCAAAAAAACACAGTCGCAATCCCTTTTAAATGAGGTCTTGTTTCCTACCTGATATGATTGAAAAATGCATTGCTGAAGTAAAAGTCGCAATCCCTTTTAAATGAGGTCTTGTTTCCTACTGACAATCAAATTAAGCTAATAAATGAAAACAATGTCGCAATCCCTTTTAAATGAGGTCTTGTTTCCTACAAATAAAAGCAAAGATTAATTTTGATGGAACTGGAGGTCGCAATCCCTTTTAAATGAGGTCTTGTTTCCTACAAAATGGTAACAAAAATTAAAAAAGATAAAAGTCGCAATCCCTTTTAAATGAGGTCTTGTTTCCTACTAATCTCCTCAATCTACAAGAGGAGATTGAGGAGCGTCGCAATCCCTTTTAAATGAGGTCTTGTTTCCTACGGGGGTGATATTATAATATTTTTTATTTTATTGTCGCAATCCCTTTTAAATGAGGTCTTGTTTCCTACTTGACATTGTCAGACAATTGACAATGTCAAACAAGTCGCAATCCCTTTTAAATGAGGTCTTGTTTCCTACTGCCTATCATATTTTTTTGTTTATTTTTCAACATGTTATAAAAATGGGTGTGCAAATTTTTTCGCATTTTCCCACCTCCGCATGAGGTTCAAAACATTGATAATGCTTAATTTTATATTCCCAGCAAAACAAATATTTGCAATATTTTGCGTGAATATATCCAATAGTTGGTTGAAAATAATCTCTTTTCTTCAAAAATAGAGATTGAGATTCATCGCCTGTTTACGCAGGCTCGGAATAACTATTCATAAACAGTGTTAGCTCTCCATTAAAATAATGCAAAATAATATTCTTCCAAGCGCCAAGCTCGGAGTGAATATTCGTATGTTTTAATCATTAGAGATTAAAACAAACCAGCCTTGTCAAAGAGCAATTTATTAAATCAAATCATAACCATTGTATGTTTGTCAAGTTGAGAACTCAACAATCTCGTACTTGCCCAATCCAAAACTTGTTCCTTTGCCAACATGCAGGATTTCACCAGCCTTTACATATGGAATGAATATAGATATATTCCCCTTATAGATTATCTCTCCAATAACTCCACCAAGCTTCATTCGTTTGTCCTGTCTTGATGAATACCTCTCCCAGTCATACCAGAATGTTATATCTTGAACTTTTTTGACCGTCTCTGCTTTCCTTATAAGTTCTTTTGGTTCATGTATTAAAATTTCAGGTTTTATGTGAAAATAATAAATAAGGCTAAGCCTTCTTAATAAGGAGCGGATCAGTATGTGAAATTCAATGTCTCTTACAAGGTCGCGATTGTATTTAATTCTTAATGGAGTTATTGCTCTGATTTTTAGAACGCTGTACGACTCTCTTATGTTTATGTTATTAAGATGAAACAACAGCTTTTCACCTATGTTTATATTTTCTACAGTGAATTTACCCCTACCTTTTCCAATTCCAACTTTTCCAAGTTCAGATATGGTGTAAATAAAATAAGGGGCAAATTCCATTGCTTTTCCAATTAGAAGTATTTTTAAATTTAGAGTTTCCTCTGGTTGAAATAATTTTTTCTTTGTTTCAGGTGGCTCAAATATAAAAGGATGAGGAATTTTCTCATAATTGCTCATATTTAATATATTTGAATTCTCCAGAGGGGGTGTTTCAAAAACATATGAATAGATACACTGATTTTTTAGTGGGCATTCAAGACAATTAAGCCTCTTAAGTACGCAGGTGATTTTTCTAAAGATATGCCCAAAACCTCCTCTGAAGGCAGAACCCTTGAAATCTGGTAGTTTTATCTCTGTCAAAGCTTTAAGCTCAAATTCTATGTTTTTATATTCTATCCTCATCTCATAAAACCTCTAAAATAGCCCAGCCAAATGGTGTCGTACTTGAAAGATTAGAAGGTTTTTTTTGCTTTGAGGCAAGCCATATTGTAGTTGATGAATCCATTATTTGTGTCCCCTCTTTTGTTTTTACTTTTATTTTTCTTAGCCCTTCCCATGTAACTGCCTCTGCACCGGAGTGCTTACCCAGTCTTAGTAGAAAATACTTTTGCTTAAACATCTCTCTATACTCTGAAAGATTTGGTAGACTGAATCCCTTGATTTTTCTTAAGTCAATCTCTTTGTTAAAAATTCCTGCATAGTGCGAATGAGTCTTAAGCAATAGCTCAGTCAAATCAAGCTTTTTAGATATACCTGAATGAGCTAATGGCTCTTCTATTGCTAATGTTCCTTTAAAAACATTACCTGTAGGAATAATCTCTATCGGAATAGAAAGAGATTCTTTTGATGTGTTATTTAGCTTTCGTACATTTACTTGAAAGATTATCTCTGTTTTTACTTCTCCCTGAGGTTCAAAGTCGCTGAGTTTTAAGAGTCTAAAAGGATCGGTTTTTGTTTTACCCTGCAGTATCTTTTCTTCTATGTCAGTATATTTTGGGTATTTCTCTCTATCTCTATAGTGGGCAACGTTACCCTCTTCCTTGATTAATCCTTCAATGTATGCTGTCCTTATAGAGCCCTTTAAGGAACTACCTGGAATCAGAGGTTTACCTGTGTAGGGATTATAAAATGTCTTTGGTATTTCAAATTCATTAAATTCCCTGATAACATCACTTTCATTTTGGAATTGCTTAACATCTCTGTATCTATCAGCAAGTTCTTTTGGAATTGGAATAGTTCTACCCTTTATTCTGTTTTTTCTTTCAGCATAGAATCTATATAGATACACAAGTGCAATGGGTGATTTATTCTCTGATATATCCCTTAATTTTATATACTCTTTTTCATCCAGTGAATTGATGAAATCCCAAAGGTCAAACTCTATGAGAGTACTTTTGTCAGTATCTATTACAAAATTAACAGGAGTGTAACTCTGGTCGCATCCAATGTGAATCGGGCTTACGGTGTGTAATTTTACATTATAAATCATCTCATACCTCCACTTTAATTACTAAGCTATATCCCTGGGTTACTGCCTCTGGTAAAGCTTTTGAGATATCTCTAACCACTTTTCCGATGTAGGGCTTGATTATCTCTGCCTTTGTAAAAACTATAGCAGCCTCATCAGCAAATATTACAGGATTTTTAAAGGGGTTTTTGCTTTTTGAAAGTATATCTCCGTGTCTGCCAAATCTTACAAAAGGGTTAAAATATATTTTCTCAGTTTGAGCCGAGTCAGGACATAGAGGAGACAGAGTATATAGAGCATTTGGAGACTTAGCGGTATTTAACAAATCAATCTCTTCCCAGCTGATAATATCAAATTTTCCGTATCCAACAGTTGCATCTTTACCATAACCATGTTTTCCAATACGACTCAAAATTTCAAGAAACGAATTTATATTAATATCATCCCGCAAACCTGCGAAAACTACCAAGTCGCAATTAAAGAAAATTTTGCCTACATTGTAAGGAGCAAAAGGTGGTTCAGTTGTTGTATTTGTAAGCCTGTTTATGCTACACCTTGTCTGCTCCTGCTCTTTGAAAAAAGATAAGGATTCATAATTGATTTTTCTTAGCAAATTTAGTGGTTGTTCAAAAGCAAAATAGTTTCTTCTTTTAAGTTCCTTTCTATTTTTTACAATTTCTTCCTCAGAGATATCAAAAAGCATGCTTAGCGGTAACGCGGGTCTTTTGAGATAAATCTTGTTGTTTACTACAGGATAGGCTGAAGATAAGACTATGAAAGGATTTTTATCATAGTCATTAAGAAGTTCATCAAGACTCTTTCCAAATATTTTTGGGTCATAGCATAGTTGCCAGCAAATATGCCCAAAAAGCGTGTCTCCTTTTATAAAGTCTCCAAAACCTGTGAGAGGTTTTATTTTAACTGAATAGGTTTTCAAGGTTTACCCCCAAAGTTTAATCTCATCATACTCCCTTTTTAAAGTTTCATCATCAAAGATGAATTCTACTTTTCCATATCCTCTGCTACCAGACCCACCAAGACTGTCATACTCAAGAAGTTTAAGCCCTTTCAATAGATAATTCTTAAAGAGTTCCTCTTCTCCATTATTTAAAATCTTAAAGCTTATCTCTAATTTGAACTCAGCTCCAGCTGGAACTCTTTCTATGAATCTTGGATGCTCGGCTGTTCCTGTAATTCTGTTGATTCTGTTTTCGGACTTAACTTCAATATAGCTCCATCTTTTCTCCTCTGCTTCTTTAATAAATTGATCGGTCAGAAAACAATCACTAAAAGACACTCTTGTGGGACCGAGTTGCTTTGCCAGCTTTTCATCTGTATCTCCTGCTCCAGAGCCAAAAACTTTGAGAATGTTTTCAATGTGTTTTTTTATCCCACCATTTGATTGCTCAAGCATTTTTGATGACGCAAGTCCTCCAGCCTTTATCATGTCATCATGTTTTGTAGCCTCAGCAACAACTCCATAGTAAAGCTCCACAAGGCTTCTTATCTTGCCTTTCAGAGATGACCCTGGTATGTAAGGCTCATTCGTATAGGGATGCTTAATTACAGGATTGTCTGTTCCGCCTATCTGCATTTCTGTATTTCCTGAACCGATATGTAAGCCTGTTTTAAGTCTGATTGTGCCCTTGATTGTTTTAATCTCTCTGAGTTGCATGTTTTACCTCCTCATTCTTCTATCAAATAATTCATCATAGTATCTGTAAAAACCCATGAATGCTTCAAAAAATTTCACAAAAATATCAAAATCTTTTTTAGTGTTAACCAAAGAAACACAATCCTGAATGAAATCTCTAAATTCCTTTGTTATATGATTCCTTCCATCTGCATAGGCTGCTTTTGCATTTAACATTTTAAGGTAAGGAAGCATTTTTTTGAACTGATCTTCATTTTTTACTCTATCTGAAAACAATAATACCTCATCATAAAACTTTCGTATCTGAGATATCTTATTTTTATCTTTAGCTATCTTACCTACTTCTTTAATCTTCTTTGCCCATGCCTCAGCTACTGTTGAAAAAAGATCTGGATTAATCATTTCAGCTTTCTCGTCAGCCCAAAAAACAATTTTTGGTAATCCTCCATTACTCATGCTTTCCTCCTCATGTATAAAGTTTTCCAGAGAGGAATCCTCATGGATTCCCTGTATTTTTCAAGCCAAAGGCTTAGATGTGTAAGCACTTCCTCTGCTATTTCAATTCTTTTGTCCTTCGGATATCCTTTCGCCACATTTCTTATAGTTGAGTAGTAAAGTTTAGCCCTCCATGTAAGTGAATTCAAACTTGATAGGTCAAAAGAATTGCTCTGTCTTAAATGTATCTCTTCTTCCACCATTTTTACTATTTCGTTGAGTTTATAAGAAAAAGCCTTTGTTATTATTTCTTCTTCAAGCCAATTGTGCAAATGTGATTCAATCTCCGCAAGTTTTGAAAGGTCATCCCAAGAGACTGAAACATCAAAAACTGTAAGCTTGTTTTTACCCTTCTGTTTTGCTTTATCAAGGGCTTCTTCTGAAAATTTAGCCATGTTTATAACTGGTGTTTCTGTCTTTGTAATGAAAAGTCCTGCAGATAGGGAAATCTCCCTGTTTTCACAGCAGTATTTACTGAAATCCTCTTTCACTCTAAGAGCAAATTCAAAGGTGTCTTTCCATGGACCTATAACAAACAAGTCATCACCGCCTGTAAAAACTGTATAGATATTTTTAAATTCTGTGCGGCAGAGATAAGGAACATAAAGAGTAAAAAACAGATTAAGCTGTCTGGATAAAGTTGTATATCGGGAAAAAGTTCTCTTTTCCTTCCTTAGCCCTTTCATGAATATTGTCCCAAGATTATCTACATCTGCCTTGAAAACTCCCAAAGCTGGGACTCCCTGATATTCTGAATCAATTTTGTGAAGACTTAGTTTTCCTAAGTGAGCAAAGCTGAGAATTCCGCCATAATTAATTAAGTTATCTATTTCTTTGAGGGATTCTTCAGATTCATCATATTTCAATTTTTCCAATATCTCAGCATCCTTATGTTCCTCTGTAAATCTCGGGACATAAGCGTTAATAAGTTTTATGGAAAAGAGTTCTTTGCTTAAATGTAGTTCTTCCTGCCAGAGAGAGTTTATATCCCAGAAATGCCTTACTTTTCCTGCTTCAACAAGGTCTCTTAATTTGCCTGTGATGAAAGCTAATTGATATCGGTTATATATAGGAATTCTAAGCTTATCCTTCAAGTCTGCATCTTTATAAGTAATCGCAATATAATCCTTTGATGTTAGATTTCTTCCAATATTTACATGATCAAAACACACATCGCAAAGATGCTCGTCATCTATCTTGTTTCTGTCCCCTGCAGGTCTTCTGTTACATAGGGGGCATATGCCAAATTCAGAAGAAAATTCATTAAGATAGGTTGTTTTAGCCCCTGCATACTTTAAAATGTCAAATTTATGGAATTTTCTTTCCTCTGAGACTTTACCAAGTTTTTTCCCTATGTCTGACAGAGTTTCAGTATCTATTAAAACATTAAAAGATGCTGTTACACTACTTATACCGATTGATACTTCACCATAGAAGTTTTTAATAAGCCAATCATTAATTTCATTTTCTGCTTCCGCTAAAAGTTTTATAGCTCTCTCAGTATTTGGAAGGATCATTCTAAATTTGCCAGCTGCATTTACAACGATAGAGGTTGAGGGCAGCCCTATCTTTTCAACTATAAAATCTGATGCAAGCTCACTAAGGAGTGACACATAGAAAGACCTTCCTCTTAGAAGCTTTGCAGCATTTTTTCTCGTGTCTCCTGTATCAGAGAATATGAAATCCTGAATACCGTAAAAATTACCCTCTATGAGAAGAAACTTTTCAATATCTCTGTCTTTTATGGCATCTATATTTATAGAATTTGTCTCTCTGTGATAGGCATAAAATGCTGTGGCAATTGCAGCAGTGAGGCGACTGTGGTCATAGAGAGATATGTCAGTGATAATCTCTTTAAAATCTCCAGCGTCATCTCTGGTAACGGTAGCAGATGGTATTGAGCTGGTAAACAGGAAAAGTAAACTGTCAAGATGTTCAAACCAAAGTGGTGAATATTCAATATGAGGAAGTTTTTTAAAAAGCTCTATAAATTGTTCATAAAGGGTTTTATAATCAATTTGTTTTAGTGAACTCTTCTCAACAGGGAAGATGCTTTTAGGGGATAAAGTTGCCAGCGGATAAACAAACTTAAAACTTTCTGGTTTGTTTTCTTTCCAGTTCTCATTTATTGAAATATCCTCAAAAATTGTTGAAAGGGGGATTTCCTTGGGCATTCGGCTTTGAGCGTCTTGCTCTTCAAATTCTTTTCTCTCTATACCACTACTTAAAATATCAGCCTCTCTTATAATTAACTGTTCTGCTGAGGTGGGTTTATGATGCATTGCTGCAAGATTTATGAGAGAAGTATCTGCAGTTGAATCAGTAAGTATTTGCTTTGGTAAGTATTTTGAAAAACTATCAAAAAAGTAAGCTGTGTGAAGAGAATGCCTGTGGGTATATCTGTGGTTATACTTAGGTTGATAAAGAGCCTGATTATTAATAACATAGTCCTGAGGAATTTCAACTGATGCTCTCTCTGAAAATTTACCTATGTCATGAAGTAAAGCTGCAATGGCAATTTTTAAAATTTCTCTGTCCACCATGTTTTAACTCCTCATTGTTTTTTTTATTTTACTGAACTTTTACACTCATTTCGTTAAAAGAAAATGTTGCAACAATATTTCAAACTATTTTTATCCTTCTTTTATCAATTGGAACTCCATACAGAGTTGAACCATACTTCCTTATGGATTTAATGAGACAGTAGTGATACGAAGAGCCATCACTTACAATTTGAGAGATTTTTCTATTTATCTTACTAATATAGCTTCTTAAGTTTTCAGTGGCATACTTTTGAGTATAATTTTCCTTGAATTCGCTGCTTTTCACTGGATCTTTATCGTAAATAAATCCATAAAGTGAAGCCAATTCATCAATAAATGGTTCTTCAGTCAACTTATTAAGACTAAGATAGCAGTCATTACAAGACAGACAAGCTTTTGCATTGTCACATTCAATTTTCCTTTTTAGAAAAAAGGAGTAAATTGTCAACATTACAGGTGGAAGGAGCAATACATCTGAGACAATTTTTATTTCTCTTTCTTTTAATTTAACTTTTATTTGTGGCTGGATTATTGCAATATCAATTTCGTTCTGACTTATTTTCATAAGCTCCTTAAATGTTCCTTCCTTTAATTCAATTTTATCCCTTAGCCTTAAAAAGGGGAGTTCTGCAAGTTCAATTTTTGCTTCAGCTGTGCTTATCATTTTAAAAGAACTATTCTCAATCCTACATTTAATACACCGTGGTTTTTTAGGTGGATAGAAAAACTCTCGGTTAGCCTCAAATTCTGGCGAGACTAGTACATGATAGAGTTTATCTTGCGGCCTTCCAAAAAATTGAAGGGCTGTGCCAAGATAAAAGCTCATTGTTTTTCTTCCACCTGCAATTGAACAATGAAGCCTTATATTTGGATTTTGAGTAATCTTTCTTATGAAACTAATTATAGTTTCAGCAGTTGCTTCACTTTCTTCAGTGTTTCTTATATCATCAATCTCTATATTGTCATTTTTGATAGTAATTATATCTGTAATTTTTGTTCGCGATAGACCGTACTCGTTAAAAAGAGAATTTAAAATACCTCCTCCTATAAGAACATCTTTTATTATCTCTTCACCTTTTTTAGTTGTAATAATGTAGAGTTCATCTATGTAAATGGGAGGGTCTTTCATAGCTAAGGCATAAATTGTTTCAGTAATTATCTGTGGAGTAGCACCAGCAACACATACCAATACTTCTTTAAATTTTTGATACATTGCTCAATTTTAATAAAAATCCTTGAGGATTTCAATAGATTTTATAGTTTTTCTCAGGATTAACTAAAAAGCATAAGTTTTTCGGGATAACAATTTCTGCCCGGATTCTTCGGGGCTTCACCTCTCAGAATCACAGATAAAGACTGTTCAAAAACTTGTAATTTATTGAAAATCAATAAACTACAACTCCTGCTATTTTTCAATTACCTCCAACTGTCATTCCGACTTTTAGGAGACCCTTCGCTTACGCTCAGGGTGACAGTAAAAGGTCATCCCAAGCCGAGCTAAGCGAGCCCTGAGCCTTAGGCGAAGGGTCTACGAGGAATCTCCTCATTTTTTAAACAATTTCAGAAATTCCTCAAGAACATTGAGATCCTGAGGAATGACATTTAGCAATTGAACAGTCTTCATAGTTTATTCTTACCATGGATACTATATCCTAACCTGAAAGAGAAAAAGTATTGACAAAATTTATCAGATTTTGTAAGCTTAATTTATCATTAAAGTTGCCCTCCTGAAGGGTTAAACAATTTTAAAAAGTGAAAAAAATCCTTAAAAATCCATAATGAGGTAATATAATGGAAAACAATACCATTCCAATTTCTATTTCTGAATTAAAACAGAAAAAAATTCCAGAGCTTATGGATATGGCAAATTCTCTGAACATTGAGAATGCCACTTCCATGAAAAAACAGGATTTAATTTTTGCAATACTTCAAAGCCAGATTGAAAAAATTGGAACTGTTTACGGTGCAGGTGTACTTGAAATTCTTCCAGAAGGATTCGGTTTTCTGAGAAGTCCTGATTACAGTTATCTACCAAGCCCTGATGACATTTATGTTTCGCCTTCCCAGATAAGAAAATTCGGTTTGAGGACAGGAGACCTCATCACAGGACAGATTAGACCTCCAAAAGAAAATGAAAGATATTTTGCACTTCTTAAAGTAGAATCAATTAATGGAAAGCCTGTTGAAGAGAGTATTATTAGACCTCTTTTTGACAATTTAACTCCTTATTATCCTACTGAAAAAATTAATCTTGAGTATAATCCAGCAGATTACTCAACAAGAGTGATGGATTTACTCACTCCTGTTGGAAAGGGACAAAGAGGTTTAATTGTGGCTGCTCCAAGAACAGGAAAAACCATGCTTCTTCAGTCAATTGCAAAAGCTATAAAAAAGAATCATTCTGAAATATACCTTATAGTTCTGCTTATTGATGAAAGACCTGAAGAAGTTACTGACTGGCGCAGACAGGTTACAGGAGCTGAAATTATAAGTTCTACCTTTGATGAGCCCGCTCAGAGACACTGCCAGGTTTCAGAAATGGTCATTGAAAGAGCGAAAAGACTTGTGGAAGAGGGAGAAGATGTTGTAATATTACTTGACAGTTTAACAAGACTTGCAAGGGCATACAATGCTATTACTCCAGCTTCAGGAAAGGTTCTTTCTGGTGGACTTGAAGCAACAGCTTTGCAGAAACCTAAAAGATTTTTTGGTACAGCAAGAAATATAGAAGAAGGCGGCTCTCTTACAATAATTGCAACAGCTCTTGTAGAAACAGGAAGCAGAATGGATGATGTTATTTTTGAAGAGTTTAAAGGAACTGGTAACATGGAAGTTCATCTGGATAGAAAACTTGCAGACAAAAGAATTTTTCCAAGTATTGATATTGGTGCTTCTGGCACAAGAAAAGAAGAACTCCTTGTTGCTCCTGATGTTTTAAACAAAGTCTGGATTTTAAGAAAAGTTCTGAGTACACTCAGTCCAATTGAGGCAATGGAATTTTTATTGAGTAAACTTAAAGGAACAAAATCCAATAAAGAGTTTCTTGAGATGATGAATAAATGATGAAAACTGAAGATTATTGTTTTGTCTGTGGAAAACAAAATCCTGTTGGACTAAAAGTAAAATTTAATCACGGAGAAGGTAAATCCTTTGCAGAATTAATTCTTACGAAAGAATATCAAGGCTGGAGTGGAATAATTCATGGTGGAGTTATTGCCTCGCTTCTTGATGAAGCCTGTGTTTATGCAGGAAATTCTCTTGGATATCATACTGTTACAGCAGAGCTAAAAATAAGATTTAAAAATCCTGTAGCGCCTCAGGAAAAAATAGTGGTAGAGGCTCATGCAGAGCATATAAAATCAAAACTAATTGAAGCAAAAGCCTGGATAAAAAATTTAAATGGAACATTAATAGCAGAAGCTGAAAGTAAATTAATTATAAAGGAAAAAACTGAATGATTCTGAAATTTTATAGAAAAGGTGCTCTTTCAGAATATAAAACACAACAACTGCTCAAACGTATAAATTCTGAAATTTCAGATGAAATTAAACAAGTTGAAACAGAATTTTGCTACTACATCCTGACAGATAAAAAACTATCAGAGTATGAATTAACTATTTTAAAATGGCTTTTAGCTGAAACCTTTGAACCAGAAAACTTTTCAGATAAAAGCTTTCTATCTTCAGATAATGGAATGATATTTGAAGTAGGACCTCGTCTTAATTTTTCTACTGCCTGGTCTACCTGTGCTGTATCTGTATGCCATAGCATCGGAATCAATAAAATTCAAAGAATAGAACGCTCAAGAAGATATAAATTGATACCTGTAATTAAAAATTTCCCTATGAAACTTTTTCTTGACATGATTCATGACAGAATGGTTGAGTGTCCGTATCCAGAGCCCCTTAATGACTTTTCTCATGGCATATCTCCAAAACCTTTAAGAATGGTGCCTGTTTTGGAAGAAGGGAAAAAAGCACTTGAAAAAATAAATCATGAACTTGGTCTTGGATGGGATGAGTGGGATATTGAGTTTTATCTAAAGCTTTTCAAGGACAGATTAAAGAGAAATCCAACAGATGTTGAATGTTTTGATCTTGCTCAATCAAACAGTGAACATTCAAGACACTGGTTTTTCAGAGGAACTCTTTTTATTGATGGGAAACCGGCAGAAAAAACGCTCTTTGATATAGTAAAAGAACCTTTGAAAAGAAATCCGAAAAATTCTGTTATAGCCTTTAAAGATAATTCAAGCGCTATATATGGAGCAAAAATAGGATATTTAAAACCTGAAATACCTGGAAAGTCTTGTAGATTCGCAATAAAAAGGGAACTACATCATCTTATTTTCACAGCTGAAACTCATAATTTTCCAACAGGTGTAGCTCCTTTCCCTGGAGCTGAGACAGGGACAGGAGGAAGAATCCGTGATGTTCATGCAACTGGTAAAGGTGCTATCCCAATTGCAGGAACAGCAGCTTATTGTGTTGGAAATCTTTATATCCCAAACTATGAGCTTTCATGGGAAGATAAGTCCTTTAAATATCCTTCTAATCTTGCAACACCTCTACAGATTGAGATTGAAGCAAGCAATGGTGCTTCTGATTATGGAAATAAATTTGGTGAACCTATAATAGCAGGATTTACCCGTTCATTTGGTATGAGGCTTCCTGACGGAGAAAGAGTTGAGTGGATAAAACCCATAATGTTTACTGGTGGCATAGGTCAGATAAATGCAATTCATACTGAGAAAGATTCACCTAAAAAGGGAATGTATGTTGTAAAAATTGGCGGTCCTGCTTACAGAATAGGAATGGGAGGCGGAGCTGCATCTTCTGTGGTTTCAGGAGAACTTAGTGAAGAGCTTGATTTTAATGCTGTGCAGCGCGGAGACGCTGAGATGGAAAATAAACTTAACAGAGTTGTTAGAGCCTGTGTTGAACTTGGCAAAAAAAATCCTATAGTAAGCATTCATGACCAGGGCGCTGGTGGAAACTGTAATGTAGTTAAAGAGCTTGTCTATCCAGAAGGAGCAAAAATTGATATAAGAAAAGTAATACTTGGAGACGAAACTCTTTCTGTTCTTGAAATATGGGGAGCAGAATATCAGGAAAATGATGCTATTTTAATAGAAAAAGAAAATGTAAAACTTTTTGGTATTCTATGTAAAAGGGAAAGGCTTCCATGGTCAATTATTGGAGAAGTAACAGGAGATGGGAAACTTATTGTTTATGACAGTAAAAATAATCAAATAGCTGTCAATTTTGATCTTAAGGATGTTTTAGGAGAAATTCCAAAAAAAGAATTCAAACTTCAAACAATTGAAAAAAAACTTAAACCGTTAAAAATTCCTGAAACTTTAACACTGAAAGATGCATTAAATAGGGTTTTGAGGCTTCTTTCTGTAGGTTCAAAAAGATTTCTAACAAATAAAGTAGACCGTTCAGTTACAGGACTTATTGTTAGACAGCAGTGTGCCGGACCTGTGCAACTTACAGTTTCAGACGTGTGCGTTGTTGCTCAGAGCTATTTTAATAAAACAGGAATTGCCCATGCCATAGGAGAACAACCAATAAAAGGACTTATAAATCCTGAGGCTATGGCAAGGCTTTCTGTCACAGAAGCTTTAACAAACATAGTATGGGCAAAGATTACAGATATTCAAGATATTAAATGCTCTGCTAACTGGATGTGGGCTGCAAAACTTCCAGGAGAAGGCGTTAGACTCTATAAAGCTGCACAGGCTATGGCAGAGTTTATGATAAAGCTGGGTATAGCAATTGATGGAGGTAAAGATTCTCTCTCAATGGCTGCAAAAGTTAAAACACCAGATGGAGTTGAAGTTGTAAAATCTCCAGGAAGTCTTGTAATTTCTGCTTATGCGCCATGTCCTGATATACAGAAGATTATTACACCTGATATAAAATCTCCAGATAAAAGTGTGATTCTTTTCATTGACCTTTCTAATGGAAAGAAAAGACTTGGTGGCACAGCATTGGCTCAATGTATGGGACAGCTTGGTGATGAAACGCCTGATATGGAAAATCCTGAACTTCTAAAGAGAAGTTTCAGAGCAATCCAAACATTAATTGATAAAAAATTAATACTCTCAGGGCATGACCGTTCAGATGGAGGATTGATTACAACTCTTCTTGAAATGGCTTTCTCAGGTTCTTGCGGACTTCATATAAAAATAAAAGAGCCTAAATTATCTAATATTATGGCAGAACTATTTAATGAAGAACCAGGGCTTGCAATTGAAGTAGATATTAAAAAGCTTGATAAAGTAGAGAAGTTTCTTATACAAAATGAGATACCTTTTTACAGAATTGCCGATACTTTAAAAGAAAATAAAATTATTATTGAACATTCTAATAAAATCATTTTTGATGAACCCATGACATCCCTTAGAGACATCTGGGAAGAAACCAGTTATCGTCTTGATATGCTTCAGGCAAATCCTGAGTGCGTGGAGGAAGAAAAAAAATCAATATATGGAAGAATTGCTCCTCATTACAAACTTAGCTTTACCCCTGAACGTACTCCTGAAATAATTCTTAAAAAGAAAACAAAACCGCTCATTGCAATCATTCGTGAAGAAGGAAGCAATGGTGATAGAGAAATGGCAGCTGCCTTTTACATGGCTGGATTTGAACCATGGGATGTATGTATGCAGGATTTGATAGATAAAAAAATTTCTCTCAAGAAATTTAAGGGAATCGCATTTGTTGGTGGCTTTAGTTTCGCAGATGTTCTTGACTCTGCAAAGGGATGGGCTGGCTGTATAAAGTTTTCTCATCTAAAAAAGGAATTTGAAAACTTTTATATGCGTAATGATACTTTCAGTCTCGGTGTCTGTAACGGATGCCAGCTTATGGCACTTCTTGGATGGGTTCCGTGGTATGGGATTGAAGAACTAAAACAGCCCAGATTTATATGGAATAAATCTGGAAGATTTGAATCCAGATGGGTAACTGTAAAGATTTTACCTTCTCCATCAATTATGCTTAAAGAGATGGAAGACTCTCAAATTGGAGTATGGATAGCTCATGGAGAAGGAAGAGCATATTTCCCTGATAAAAATATTCTCAGTAAAGTTCTTGAGAAAAATCTTGCACCTGTGCGTTATGTTGACGATAGTGGAAATATTACAGAAACCTACCCATTTAATCCAAATAACTCACCTTATGGTATAACTGCTTTATGCAGTGAAGATGGCAGACATCTTGCTATGATGCCTCATCCGGAAAGAACATTTTTACTGTGGCAATTGCCATGGCTACCTCAAGACTGGAAAAAACTGAAAGCATCTCCATGGCTTAAACTTTTTCAGAATGCAAGATTGTGGTGTGATAGCCATGCATAAATTTTTGAAAAATAAAATCATTGAGACAATTAAAATACTTGGCTTACCAGAAGTTGAGCCTGAAATAGAAATTCCTAAAAATGAAGCCTTTGGTGACCTAAGCACACCAATAGCAATGGAAATTGCAAAAAAATTAAAAAAACCCCCAAGAACGATTGCTCAGGATATAATTCAATCAATAAATAAAAGCTCATTTGAAAGTGTTGAATTAGCAGGACCTGGATTTATAAATTTTAAGTTCAAAAATAATTTTGTTTTTTCTGAGCTTGAAAATCTTCTTAAACTGGGAGAGTTGTTTTTTACCCAGAATATAGGGAATGGTAAAAAAATTCAGATTGAGTTTGTCAGTGCAAATCCTACAGGTCCACTTCATCTTGGGCATGGTAGAGGAGCTGCATTGGGAGCAGCATTAGCAAACATTTTAAAGGAAGCTGGATATAATGTTTTCACTGAGTATTACATAAATGATGCTGGTAAACAGGTTGAGATTCTTGGATTGAGTGTCTATATTGCTCTTCAAAATCTTTTTGGGAAAAACCTTGAAATGCCAGAGGAATGTTATAAAGGAGAGTATATAAATGAAATTGCAAAGGAACTATATGATTTGTATGGCAATAGTTTACAAAATAAGGAATTTGATGAAATCGCTGATTTTTTAATTGATTTTTCTTATAAAAAAATGCTCAATGAAATAAAGAAAGACCTTGATGATTTCGGAGTAAATTTTGATAACTGGATAAGTGAAAGAAAACTTTATCATACAGGTGAGGTTCAGAGAGCGATTCTTAAGCTTAAAGAACTTGGATTTATTTATGAAAAAGATGGAGCATTGTGGTTTCATTCAACAGCTTTTGGAGATGACAAAGACAGAGTTATTGTAAAAAGTGATGGAACATATACATATTTTGCCTCTGATATTGCCTATCATAAAAACAAAATTGAAAGAGGATTTGATGAACTTATAAACATCTGGGGAGCTGACCATCACGGGTATATTCAGAGAGTAAAGGCTGCTGTACAGGCATTGGGCATGTCTGATTCTCAAATTAAAATACTTCTTGTGCAGATGGTAAATCTGCTCAGGGAAGGAAAGCCTGTTCAAATGTCAAAAAGAGCGGGAACATTTGTTACTCTAAGAGAGCTTATTGATGAAATAGGCGCTGATACTACAAAATTTATATTTCTAACCCGTAGACATGATAGCCATCTTGAGTTTGATATAGAGATTGCAAAAAAACAGTCTCATGAAAATCCTGTTTATTATGTTCAGTATGCTCATGCAAGAATTAATAGTATTTTTGTAAAAGCTCAGAGTGAACCAGAAAGATTTTCTGGAGAACTTTTCAACGAAGATGAATTAAGAATTATTAAAAAGGTGCTCATTTATCCAATGATTTTTGAACTGAGCGTTCAAATGAGAGAACCACATAGAATAACATTTTATTTACAGGAACTTGCAGCATTGTTTCACAGTTATTACCACAAATACAGAGTTATCTCTGAAAATGATGAATTAACAGAAACAAGACTCAGTCTGTGCAAGGCTATAATGTTTGTTTTAAAACATGGACTCAGAATGCTTGGAGTTAAAGCTCCTGAAAAGATGTAATTTAGCTGAATTTAATAGCATCAGCCATTTTTACAACTTTAGCCATAAATCCCACATCATGCACTCTTACAATATTTGCTCCATTAATAACTGATATAGCAACAGCTGAAGCAGTACCTTCAAGTCTTTTCTCAGGTAAACTTTCATTTAAAACTTTACCAATAAAACTCTTTCTTGAGACTCCAATAAGTAATGGCTTCCCCAGATTAGAAAATTCTCTGAGATTTTTTATTATTGTAAGATTGTGTTCAGGTAACTTACCAAATCCAATACCTGGGTCAATAATTATCATATTCTCATCAACTCCTGCCTGTTTGGCAATAACCACAGAGTCCCTCAAATATTCAATAATTTCAGGGATAAGAGCCTCATAGTAAGGATTTTTCTGCATATCTTTGGGTGTTCCTTTTATATGCATGACAATAACAGGAACTTTGTATTTACTTGCTATTGCTGACATCTCAGCGTCAAATCTCAATCCACTTATATCATTTATAATAGTTGCACCTGCCTTAATTGCTTCTTCTGCAACACGAGCTTTGTATGTATCAATGGAAATAGGAATGGAAATTCTCTTTGAAATTGCTTCAATCACTGGTATAACTCTTCTAAGTTCTTCATCAATACTTACTGGTTCTGCTCCAGGACGTGTTGATTCTCCACCAATATCAAGTATATCAGCGCCTTCATCAATTAAACGAAATGCGTGATCAACTGCTTTCTGAAAATTGAAATATTTTCCACCATCAAAAAAAGAATCAGGGGTTACATTGATAATTCCCATTATGTAGGTTTTTTTGAGAAAATTGAACTCAAAATTATGAAACTTGAGCTTCATGCAGCCTTTTTGCTCTCTGAAATGAGCTCCTCTATTTCAGGACCTTCAAGAGTTTCTCTTTCAAGTAAAGCTCTGGCGATTGCATCAAGAATTGTTCTATTCTGTTCAAGTAATTCTCTGGTCTGACTATAAGCCTCAGTTACAATTCTCTTTGTTTCCTCATCTATCTCTTCAGCGGTTTTATCAGAATAGTCTCTGTGTTTTGCAATTTCTCTTCCAAGAAATACATGCTCTTCTCTTTTACCAAATGTCAGCGGTCCCATCCTTTCGCTCATTCCCCACTCAGTAACCATCTTGCGAGCAAGTTCTGTAGCTCTTTCAAGATCATTTCCAGCACCTGTTGTCATCGTTCCAAGTGCTATTTCTTCTGCAACTCTTCCTCCAAGAAGAACTTTGAGTGTACCATAGAGATATTCTCTTGAGTAAGTGTAGCGATCATCAAGTGGAAGCTGCTGGGTTACTCCGAGAGCCCTTCCTCTTGGAATTATGCTAACTTTATGAATTGGGTCAGTTGCGGGTGTAAGTTTTGCAACAAGAGCATGTCCTGCCTCATGATATGCTGTAATTCTCCTTTCTTCTTCGCTCAAAACCATACTTTTTCTTTCAACGCCCATCAAAACCTTATCCTTTGCAGCTTCAAAATCATTCATATGCACAGTATCGCTATTTCTTCTGGCAGCGATTAGCGCAGCTTCATTTACTAAATTTGCAAGGTCTGCTCCTGAAAATCCCGGAGTTCCTCTTGCAATCTTTTCAAGATCAACATCACTGTTAAGAAGAATCTTCTTTGTATGAACTTTGAGTATTTCAAGTCTTCCTTTTACATCAGGAAGAGGAACAACAATCTGACGATCAAACCTTCCAGGTCTTAAAAGTGCAGGGTCTAAGACATCAGGTCTATTTGTAGCTGCAAGTACAATTATTCCTTCATTACTTTCAAATCCATCCATCTCAACAAGAAGCTGATTGAGAGTCTGCTCTCTTTCATCATGTCCTCCACCAAGACCTGCTCCACGTTGTCTCCCAACTGCATCTATCTCATCAATGAAAACAATGCATGGTGAGTTTTTCTTTGCCTGATCAAAAAGGTCTCTGACTCTGCTTGCACCAACTCCAACAAACATCTCAACAAAATCTGACCCAGATATGGAAAAGAAAGGAACACCTGCCTCACCGGCAATTGCTTTTGCAAGAAGAGTCTTACCTGTACCAGGCGAACCAACAAGTAAAATGCCCTTAGGAATTTTTGCTCCGAGCTTTATATATTTTTGAGGATTCGTAAGAAAATCAACAATTTCTTTTACTTCTTCTTTTACTTCTTCAATACCTGCAACATCTGAAAAAGTTACTTTAACTGATTTATTTGAAATCATTTTTGCTCTTGCTTTACCAAATGACATTGCACGGCTACTTCCTGCTTGCATCTGCTTCATAAATAAAATCCATAAGAATACAAGAAAAATCACAGGTCCCCATGATATGAGAAAATTAATATACCATGGTGTCTGATCAGGAGGTTTAACTGAAATTTTTACACCATGAGAAGAAAGCTCCTTTATAAGCTCTGGATAATTTATATAGTAAGTTTTAAATTGCGAGCCGTCTTTCAATTTGCCTGTTATTGTATTGTCCTTGATTAAAACTTCATCTACTTCAGAATTCTGCACCTTAAGAAGAAATTCTGAAAATATTATTTCTTTTTCTGTTTTCTGAGGAACATTTATAATGTTAAAAAGCGCAATTATTGAAATACCTATAATTAACCAGATTAGAAATGTTTTTAATGAACCTTTTGCCTGTCCGTTCATAAATTAATTTTAACTTAAAATAAGTATAAAAGTAAAAAATTGCAGTAAAATATAAATAAAATCCAATAAGGAGGTTAAAATGATAACCTTAAAAGAAAACTTTTATCGGCTTTTGCATCCAAAGATTGTTTTTTTACTTACATCTGCAGGTAAAGACGGAAAACACAATGTTATGTCTTGTGCATGGGCAACTCCAGCATCTGAAGAACCACCAAAGGTTATTGTATGTGTTTCAAAAGAACATTATACTACAGAGTTAATCCTTCAGACAGAAGAGTTCGCAATCAATATTCCTACTAAGGATATGGTTAAAGCTATATGGATATGTGGAAGTAAATCTGGTAGAAGTGTTGATAAATTTAAAGAAGCAAAGCTAAAAACGTTTAAAGCATCTAAGGTCTCCGCACCTCTCATAGAAGGATGTGCTGGTTTTATTGAATGTAAAGTTACCAAAACAATTGATGCTGGTGAATGTTATGCTTTTCTATCTGATGTTGTTGAATCAAAGGCTGATGAAAGATATTTTAAGAAAGGCATCTGGATTGCTGATAACATTCCTATGCATCTTGGTGGTAGAAAAATTGTTTATTTTAGTTCCTCGTCTTCGCATGAATAAAATGCAAAGCATTTTTAAAGATGAAAAAATAAGCTAAGATTTTTTAAAATATGCCTATGCTCAGATTTCTTACAGCTGGAGAATCGCATGGTAAAGGACTTACTGGTATAATTGAAGGAATACCTGCTGGTATACCAATTTCAAAAGAAGAAATTAATAAGGAACTCAAGCGAAGACAACAGGGTTATGGCAGAGGCGGAAGAATGAAAATAGAGTCTGATGAAGTTGAAATAGTTTCAGGTATAAGATGGGGTAAAACTCTTGGTTCACCAATTACGCTCTTTATTAAAAATCGTGATTGGGAAAACTGGGAAAAAGCAATGAACTCTGATAAAATCTTTGAAGGTACACATCCTCCTGTAACAAGACCAAGACCAGGACATGCTGATTTAGCAGGCTTACTTAAATATCAACACTCTGATATCCGAAATGTTCTTGAACGTTCCTCTGCTCGTGAGACTGCAATGAGAGTTGCAATTGGAGCAGTGGCAAAACAGTTTTTAACAAATTTTGATATAAAAATAGGAAGTTTTGTAACAAGAATTGGTTCTGGTGAAAAAGAGATTGAAACAGCATATTTAAGTGAAAAGGAGCTTTTAGAACTTTCAGTTTTAGCAGAAACTTCTTCTGTGAGATGTCCATGGAAAGATGCAGAAGCTGAGTTTATAAAAGTCATTGAACAGGCAATAAAAAATGGAGATACAGTTGGTGGTTGTTTCACTGTTTTTGCTATAGGTGTTCCTGTAGGGCTTGGAAGCCATGTTCACTGGGATAGAAAACTTGATTCAAAAATAGCTATGGGAATGATGAGCATTCAAGCAATAAAAGCAGTTGAAATTGGTGATGGAGTTTTGCTTGGTAAAAAGTATGGTTCAGAGGTTATGGATGAGATTTTTTATAATAAAAACAAACAATTTTACAGAAAAACCAATCATATGGGTGGAATTGAAGGAGGAATATCAAATGGAATGCCTGTGATTGTAAAAGCTACTATGAAACCTATCCCAACACTGCGAAAACCTCTTAATTCTGTTGATATCTTTACAAAGGAAAGCTCCTTAGCCTCCTATGAACGAAGTGACGTATGTGCTGTACCTGCTGCCAGTATTATAGGAGAAGCTGTTTTAGCATGGCATATTGCAGAGGCATTTATAGAAAAATTTGGAGGTGACAGTCTGGAAGAAATCAGAGCAAATTTTTCTTCCTACTATAAACAGATAATGAAAAACAAATGGCTCAAACACCCAACTATTAAGGATTAAAGGGAGATGAAACTATTAGGTTTATTAACTGTTTTTTTAATATTCATTTTTCTTCCTTCTGATAGTTTATCTCAACTTTCCTCCTTAGACTCTCTCATTAAAGGAAAAAATTCTTTAAATTCAGGTAATTTTCAAAAAGCAGAAGAATACCTTACAAAATCTTTACAGGAATTCAAAGAAATTGGTGATTATATTTTATTGTGGAGAGCAAATGCCTATAAAAAGATGAATAGATATGAAGAAGCTTTAAAAGATATAAATGAATTAAAGAGAAACTATCCAAAATCACCTCTTATTAAGGATGCAAGAAAGGAAGAAATTGAACTGGCAAAACTCCTTGATTTACCAGAACTTGAACAGCTTTATCAATCTTTTGTCAAGGAATATCCTGAAGAAATAAAAATAAAATTTGATTATGGAGTTTATCTTAAAGAACACGAAAAGTTTACCGAAGCAAAAAAAATATTTAAAGATATTTTCATAACCGCTTCATCCCTTGCAGACCAAGCAGAAAAAGAACTCTCTGAAAAAGATATAACAATAAATGATTTGATAAAAAAGGCTAAAGCTTTAAATAATGCTTATCAATTCAAAAAAGCAGAAAAATACTTGATGGAAGTTCTTTCAAAATCAAATATTTCTCAAAAATTAGATGTTTTTTCATTACTTGGATATTCTCTTTTTATGCAAAAAAGATATTCTGAAGCTGCTGATATTTTCAAAAAGTCTGGTGAATATTACTGGAGAGCAAGAGCTCTTCTAAGAGCAAAAAATTATGAAACTTTTGAAAAAGAACTGCCAAATTATATTAATTTAGGCGATCAGAAAATTTCAGAGATTCTTATAAACTATGCAAACATTAAAAGAAGAAATGGAGAACCTGAGAAAGCTATAAAAATGCTCAAAATGGTTGTTAACAAATACCCATCTGCAAAAGAAGAAGGATTATGGTTTTTAGCATGGAATTACTATCTCAAAGAAGACTATAATGAAGCAGAAAAGATTTTTCAGGAATTATACTCTTCATTTGGTAAACTTAAATATCTTTACTGGCTTGAAAAGGTTAAAGAATTAAAAGGAGTTATTCCTGCAAAACAATACTCTGTTTCATTTCAACAGGGAGATATTTATTCATATCTACTTTATATAAAAGGAAAAATTTCAAATATTCCTGAATCTATGCCTATCAATTATCAAATAGCAATCCCGAAAAGAGTTGACATACTTATCAAAGCAGGATTTACAGAGGAGGCTATAAGAGAAATAAAAGCCTTATTAAAAGACAATAGAAACATTGAAAACATTCCTTTGCTGAGCAAAATTCTTTATGAAATAGGAGATTATCCTACTTCAGTAAGGCTTATATCAAAAATTCCTGGTAAATTTAACTTTTCTGAACTTCTATATCCGCAGGTATACAAAGACACAGTTTTAAATGCTTCAAAGAGAATCAATATTAATCCTTATCTTATCCTCGCTGTTATGAGAGAAGAGTCAAGATTTGACTTTCTTGCCCGTTCACCTGCTGGAGCATTGGGGTTAATGCAACTGATGCCAGAAACAGCGAAAAAAGAAGGTAAAAAAATAGGTATTACACTTAAAAACGATTCTGAAATATTTGAACCCGAAAAAAACATATTTATCGGCAGTTCTTATTTAAAAAAGCTAATTGAAGAATTTGGCAATACTGTAATGGCTATTGCAGCATATAATGCTGGAGAAAAAGCAGTATCTTCATGGCTTAAAAATAATTCCTATAATGATATTGATGAGTTCTTAGAAGATATTCCCTATGCTGAAACAAAAGGATATGTGCAAAGAGTTCTTACTTCATATTTTGAATATCTTCGCATTAACAAAGCTTTGACACAGGAAACTATTTCAAACATAATAAAAACTAAAGGAGGAAACCCATGATTGAGGAAAAGATTGTATCTGCTGTGGAAAGAATTAAAATTCTGAAACAGGAAAAAGAAGAATTGCAAAAAAAAGTTAACACATTAGAAGAAGTTTTAAAAACAAAAAATCAAGAAATTGAAAACTTATTGATTGAAAGAGAAGCAATTAAAAAACAGATAGAAGAACTTCTTAAAGAGCTTGATTTAGAAGCAAATGTATAAAACTGAAGTTTACATATTGGGTCAAAAATATACAATAAAAGGAGAAAAATCACCAGAGTATATCCAGAGGTTGGCTGCCTATGTTGATGAAAAATTGAGAAAGGTTTATGAACAAAACTCTGCAATGCCTCCTTTAAGGGCAGCCATCCTTGCTTGTTTTTATATAGCTGATGAACTTTATGAAATGAAAAAAGACTGTGAAGATACAAAACATCAGCTTAAAAAACTTGAAGAAAAAACAAATGAATTACTGCTACTCCTTGACTAAATGATGTCTCTTCTTCGGTCAATTGCGTATCTTTTATCTTTTTGTTTTTTTGCAACAGATTTCATTACAGAGGCAACTTCAGCCATCTCACTAAAATGATTAAAAATTCTGTGACGATTGGAGGTTATTCCAACAGAAACTGTCATAATCGGATAAAATTGAATTTTGCCTTCTCTATTTATTGATTCTATGTAACCTTTTCTAATGTCTTCTTCATCATAAAAATTCTTAATGAGATTGTCAAATATATTTATTATTTTTTGGGTTGTTTTTTCAATTATTTCAGGAGACATAATGTATACAAAATCATCACCTCCTATATGCCCTACAAAACTTCCTGTTGGCTGTTCATTCCTTACAATATTGAGGATAAGCCTTCCAAGCATCTTTATTACCTCATCACCTCTTGAAAATCCGTATTTGTCATTGAAAGGTTTGAAATTGTCTAAATCCGCATACGCCAAAGCAAAAACATCTCCTCTGCTAAGTCTTCTCTGAATCTCCTTCTGAATAACAAGATTACCAGGAAGCTTTGTCAACGGACTTGTTGCTATTACTCTTTCTACTCTTTCAAAGCATAGATTGATTCTCATGAGCAAATCCTGTGATAAGTTATTAACTCTTATATAATCATCTACAAGAAAATTCTGCCAATCGTCAGTATAAAAATCAGGGGAGACTATTGCGATTACATTCATTGATACAAAAATAGGGTCACTTTTTAGTTCATTTATGATTGAAATTTCAATTTTTGAATTATTTATAGCTTCTACAATTGCCAGGTCAGGAATCTCATCATATATAATCTGAAGAGCGTCTTTAATATCTTCAAAATAATATGTTTCATATGGAGAGGAAAAAAATTTTTTCTTAATAAGTTTCTTTATTTCACAATCTTTTACAATAACAATAGCTTTTTTATTCATCAGAAAGAAATATTTCTCCTGAAGTGGTGATAGGTTCCTCTGCTTCTCTAAATATGTCTAAAATTTCCTCTTCTTTAAGATTTAATATTTCCCAAACAAAAGGATGAACTGAAGGAACAAAAATTTCTCCTGAATACCCTACTCCTCTTGCCATTGCAAGTATATTTGATAAATGAACAATAGCAGTCTCTACTTGAAACTTTTCAGATAGTTTAGGCTTATGATGATACATTATTGGTTCTATCAATTTTAAAGGAAAATGCCATTTTTTTGCTATAATTCCTCCAACTTCTGCATGTGTTAGTCCAAAATATTGTTTTTCAATCTCATATAAAAAATCATCTTTCTCTTGAACAGACTCAATTAGTTTTAAATATTCATCTTTAAAAGACATCATAAGTATAACTTTGCCAATATCGTGCAAAAGTCCTCCTATTGATATTTCCTCTGGAGATTGCAGTTCTTTTCTTATTGCAATAATTCTTGCAAATATGGCTGTAGAAAGAGAATGTTCCCAGAGCCCTATCATGTTTTTTTGCATTATTTCAAAAACTGATACTCCTAAAAGAAGTCCTTTTACAGCATTCAATCCAAGAATTACCATTGCATGACTTACAGAAGATATTCTTCCAGGGAATCCATAAACAGGAGAATTAACCATTTTAAGAATTCTTGCTGTCAAAGTAGGATCAGATGAAACAAACTCTGTTATTTTTTGTAAAGATACTTTAGGGTCTTCTATAACTGATAAAATCTTTCTTAAAATCGGAGGGATTGTAGGAAGAGCTTCTATTTTTTCAATTCTTGCGATTACTTCCTGAGCATTCATTTATAAAGTTCCTCAATATGAGTCTTCAAAGCTTTTTTTATCAAAAGTGTATATGAATCTGTTGCTTTCTTAAATCTTTTCTCAATTTCCTCAAAAACTTCTTCTTTGGGAGGCATCTCTTTTTGTCCTTCCACATACACAAAATCTATATTCATTATTGAAAGTTTTTCTATAAGAGCATCTGTTAATTCTTTACCAGCAGTAATCACCACCATACCTGCTTCATTCACTATATCTCTCGCAATCTTCATACCAGGTTTTGCTTTATCAATTGAAATTTTTATCATAGCTAATTATACCCTAAATATCAAGCTTTATGTGTAACTCTCTTAATTGTTTCAAATTAACCTCTGAAGGTGCTTCACTAAGCGGGCAGAAAGCTTTTTGCGTTTTGGGAAAAGCTATAACATCTCTTAAAGAATTTGCTCCTGTCATAACCATAACAAGCCTATCAAGACCGAGAGCAATTCCACCATGTGGGGGTGCTCCATATCGTAAAGCTTCCACAAAAAATCCAAACCTTCTCTTAATCTCTTCCTCTGAAATAGCAAGTATTCTGAATATATGCTCCTGAATATCTGCTTTATGAATTCTAATACTTCCACCGCCAAGCTCATAACCATTAAGAACAATATCATAAGCCTTTGCCTTTATATCCTTCACAGAACTTTGCGGGTCATAAAAAGCTTCTTGAGGTATCTTTAAAAGTTTATCAATATCCTCATCCTTAGGAGATGTAAATGGATGATGCATGCTTACAAATCTTTTTTCTTCTTCATCCCATTCAAATAAAGGAAAATCCAGAACCCATGCGAAATAAAATCCTTCTTTTTTAATCTGAGCTCTTTCAGCAATTTCAAGTCTTAGTCTTCCTAAAACTTCATTAGCTAAGGATTTTTTATCAGCAACAAAAAGTATCATATCTCCATCTTCTACACCTACTTTCTCCGCAATTTCCCTTAGAAGACTTTCAGAAAAGAATTTTACAATTGGAGATTCAAAGCCATTTTTAACTTTTATCCATGCAAGTCCCTTAGCACCAAATGATTGGGCTAATGCTGTAAGTTTATCTATCTCACTTCTTGAAAGAGAGGCTAAACCTTTTCCGCAAATTGCTTTCACAACTCCGCCTTTTTCTATAGTATCAAGAAAAACCTTAAATTGAGAGTTCTTTACAAGCTCGCTTACATCCTGAATTTCAAGTGCGAATCTTAAGTCAGGTTTATCTGAACCATATTTATTGATAGCCTCTTCATAAGTAAGCCTCTTGAATGGAATTTCAATATCAACTTCCAAAACTTCTTTAAAACATTTAAAAAGCATCTCTTCAACAATCTCAATAATGTCTTCAGGTTTTACAAAAGACATCTCAAAATCAATCTGAGTAAACTCTGGTTGACGGTCTGCCCTTAGATCTTCATCCCTGAAACAACGAACAATCTGAAAGTATCTATCAAATCCTGACATCATAAGAATCTGTTTAAAAAGTTGCGGAGACTGAGGAAGAGCATAAAATGTTCCGGGATTAAGTCTACTCGGCACAAGAAAATCTCTTGCTCCTTCAGGTGTAGATTTTGTAAGCATAGGAGTCTCTACCTCAACAAATCCCTTACTGTCAAGAAAATTCCTTACCGCCATTGTTATGCGATGCCTAAGAAGAAAATTTTTCTGCATCTCTGCCCTGCGAAGGTCAAGGTAACGATATTTTAATCTTAAAAGCTCACTAACCTCAGCCATTTCATCAAGCTGAAAGGGTAAAGGCTTTGAAAAACTCAATATTTCAAGCTCTTTTGCCCATAATTCTACATTGCCTGTAATAAGTTCTGGATTTTCAGTGCCTTCAGGTCTCTTTTTTAAGATACCCTTTACAGCTATGACATATTCACTTCTTAAACCATGAGCTTTTTGATGCATTTCAATTGAAATTTCAGGGCTAAATACAACCTGAATAATTCCGGTTCTATCACGCAAATCAATAAAAATCAATCCTCCGTGATCTCTTCTACGAAAAACCCAGCCGCAAAGACTTATTTCCTTACCGATTTCTTCTTCTTTAACCTCAGCACAATATTTATCGCGAAACATTTTTCCTCCTGCTATAGATTTTCATAAATTTTTATTATAGCAAAACAAAACCAAGTGATAAAAATTTGACTTTAAATTTAAAAAATATTTAAAATTGGATTCATGCAAACAAAGGTAAAAAAAGGCTTAATTGTAATTGATTCGGAAAGATGTAAAGGCTGTAATTACTGTGGTTTGACATGTCCAAAAGGCTGTATTGAAATTTCTTCTGATTTTAATTCTTCAGGATATTTCCCTGCTAAATTTTCTAATCCTGCTAATTGTATAGGATGCGCAATGTGTGCAGTTGTTTGCCCTGAAATAGCTATAGAAGTCTTCGTAGAGGATTAACCGTATTTGTGGTAAAATATCCTTAAATTTATTAAATAGGGGTTTTTGTTGCAAATCGGGGCTATTTTTTGTAGCTGTGCTGGTCAAATAACTGAAAAAATTGATTTTGAAAAATTACAGAATCTCATACGTAACAAAGTAGCATGGATTGAAAAATTTGAATTAGCCTGCGCTGAAAAAACACATCAAAAAATTATAAATTTTTTAAGCCTTAAAAAACCTGAAGGTCTGATTATTCTTGCTTGCTCTCCCAAAAATAAAGAATCTGTATTTCAGAAGCTCGGGGAAAAAGCGGGAATCAATCCATATATGATAAATATAGTTAACATTAGAGAACAGGTTGCATGGGTTATTAAAGACAGAGATAAGGCTCTTAAAAAAGCATTTATACTTTTCAGTGGAGCATTAGAAAGGCTAAAAAAACAAAAGCCTCTTTTTGAAATAAAAATACCTATCTGCAATGATATCATGATAGTGGGAGGCGGCATTGCAGGAATTGTCGCAGCAAATAGTCTTTCCAAAGCTGGCAAAAAGGTTTATCTCATTGAACAAGAATGCTCTTTGGGAGGCAAAATTGTTAAATATGAAAAACTTTTCCCAGACCTTACATGTGGTCCATGCATGATTCATCCAATGATTGAAGAAGTTTTAAACAGTAATATAGAACTAAGGCTTAATTCAAAAGTAGAAGAATTAAAGGGCTTTTATGGAGCTATTTTTGCTAAGATTTTATCGAAGCCAATGTACGTTAATCCTAAAAAATGTATTGGCTGTTCTGAATGTGAACAGATTTGCCCTGTAAAAGCCATTAAAGTAGAACCAATGAAACTTCCTGTGGTTGCAAGGATAAATTCTGAAAAATGTCTTTATCTTCAAGGACAAGACTGTGATTTATGTATAAAAGAGTGTCCAGTGCC
The DNA here is from genome assembly GCF_006538445.1 of Thermodesulfovibrio sp. Kuro-1. Classification (NCBI taxonomy): domain Bacteria; kingdom Pseudomonadati; phylum Nitrospirota; class Thermodesulfovibrionia; order Thermodesulfovibrionales; family Thermodesulfovibrionaceae; genus Thermodesulfovibrio; species Thermodesulfovibrio sp. Kuro-1. Next base: position 53,101 of record NZ_BJKS01000005.1, read on the forward strand.
GGAAGCAATAAACTTTGATGAATCAGAAAAAAAAGAAAGTTTAAAAGTTGGTGCTGTGCTATGGGCAACAGGGCTTGAGCTTATGGATTGCAAAGTTCTACCAGAGTTTGGTTATGGAAGGTTTAAAGATGTTTATGATTCATTGGAGTTTGAAGAGATACTAAACATTGAAGGACCAACATCAGGAGAAATAATCACCAGTTCAGGGGAAATACCTGAAAAAATTGCTATTGTTCACTGTGTTGGAAGTCTTGATGAAAATTATTATCCCTACTGTAGCAAAATATGCTGTCAATATGCTTTCAAGTTTAATAGGGTTCTAAGGCAGAGGCTTCCTGAGACAGAAATAGTTCATTTTGTTAAAGAAATAGTTCTTCCAGGTAAAAATGCATACAGACTTTATTCACAGGCATTAAAAGACCCTTTGACAAAAATTCTAAGATATAACGATTTAAAAGAATTAAAAATTACCAAAGAAGATTTATTAAATGTGTATTTTAAAAATGATAAAATTTCCTGTGATATTGTTGTTTTATGTCCTGCAATTATTTCAGATAGAAAAATTGAAGAAATTTCAGGATTATTTTTAACTGGTTCTATTAAAGAGCCACTGACAATAAACGAAACAATAAATGATGCAATGGCGCAGGTTGGGAATCTTCTCTGTTTGTTTAAAGAAGAAAAAATAATCAAACAGCCATTTATAGCTAAAATAGACTATAATAAATGCAGCCGTTGTGGTATATGTATATTCCAATGCCCATATAAAGCAATTGAAATTGAAATGGGAGAAGTAAAAATGATGGAAATTCTATGTGAAGGATGTGGAACATGTGTAGCTTCCTGCCCTTCAAATGCAATTGGACTTAATGGTTACTCTGATGAAGAAATTTTATCTGAAATATATGGAATATTGAATGCAACCAAGGAGGTAGATAATGGAAGTACTGTTGCTTGATGCCAGAGGATTAAAATGCCCGCAGCCAACAATTCAGATGACAATCAAAGCATTAAAAATGAAAAAAGGCGATATTCTTGAAGTTATCGCAGATTGCCCAACTTTTGAAAATGATGTAAAAAACTGGTGCAGAAGAAATAATAAAACTCTTTTATGGATTAGGGATGAAGGCAATGGAGTAAAAAGATGTCAGGTTCAGTTTTGAAAGTTTTTTTGGTTATCTGTCTTCTACTAATCCCTTCCTTGTTCACCAGCGTACAATTACTATTTGCTGAACAACAAAATGATTCCATAGTTCTTGGCATGTCTGCAGCATTTAAAGGACCTTCAAGAGGACTTGGAATAGAGCTTTACAGAGGAGCAATGGCATATTTTGAACATATTAACAAAAATGGCGGTATTTACGGAAAAAAGATTGTTATTAAAGCCTATGATGATGGCTATAACCCAAGTCCCACTATAAAAAACACTATAAAACTCGTTGAAGAAGATAAAGTGTTTACGCTTTTTAACTATGTGGGAACTCCAACTGTAACCAGAATACTACCAATACTTAAAAGTTACAGTAACAGAAATATTTATTTATTTTTTCCTTTTACAGGTGCTCTTCCTCATAGAAAACCTCCTTATAATGAATATGTATTTAATTTAAGAGCATCCTATGAACAGGAAACAGGTGGGCTTGTTGAAAATTTCATAAAAATTGGCAGAAAAAAAATAGGAATTTTTTATCAAGCAGATGCTTACGGAAGAAGTGGATGGGATGGTGTAAGAAAAACGCTCGCAGAGTATGGCTCTAAAATAGTTGCAGAAGCAACATACAAAAGAGGTGCAAAATATTCAGAAAGCTTTAGGAAACAAGTTGAGATTCTGAAAAATGCAGGAGCAGATGCTGTCATATCTGTAGGTGCTTATGCTGCCTGCGCAGGATTTATTAGAGACGCAAGAGATGCAGGATGGGATGTTCCTATTGCGAATGTATCTTTTACTGGAAGCGAGTTTATGATAAATCTTCTTCTTGAAGAAGAGAAAAAAACAGGCAAAAAATACACTTACAATTTAATAAACTCTCAGGTTGTACCCAGTTATGAAGACATGAGCCTATCAGCAGTAAGACAATATAGAACTCTTATGGATAACTATAATCCAATGATACCTCCAGAAATTATGGAAAAAGACTATAAACCTCTCAAATATAGCTTCGTAAGCTTTGAAGGCTTTCTCAATGCAAAAGTTATTGTTGAAGTTCTAAAAAGACTCGGTAAAGAACCAAAAAGAGAAAACATTAAAAAGGTAGTAGAAAACATAAAAAATCTGGATATTGGAATTGATGAAAAAATTAGTTTTTCTTCAATAAAGCATCAGGCACTGGATAAAGTTTATTATACAACTTATAAAAATAATAAATTTGTTCCAATCAAGGACTGGAGCGAGTGGAAAAAATGAGAATGTCAAAGTTATTTCAGAAAACTCTCTTGGGGATAATATTTCTCTTTGCTATTATATTTATAACAATAAGTGTTTTTTCTGGCTGGCATCTTTATAATAATCTATCTGAAGAATACAAATCAAAAGGAACTGCTATTGCAAGTAGTATTGCCTCATCTTCTGCAGAAACAATACTCAATCTTGATTCAGCAACTGTTCAGGCGATGATAGACCAATTTCTTGAAATTGAAGGAGTTTCCTATGTTTTTGTTGTGGACTCAACAGGTGAGATAATTTCGCATACATTTATTCCAACAATTCCAGAAGAAATTAAAAGAATCTCACAAATACATAAAACCGGGATAAGAGATGTAAGCATAGAAGGTATTGGAGATTTTTCAGATATAGTCTCTCCAATTACAGAAGGAGCTGTTGGATATGTTCATGTAGGCATGAATAAAAACAACATTAATCAGAAAATGTGGGCTGTGCTTGGTAAACAGGTCACCCTTCTTTCTTTAATTTTTATTTTCAGTGTTCTTCTTGCTTATTTTATGGTAAATAGAATATCACAACCCCTTAACCAGCTCACTGAGTATGCTAAAAAACTCCTTGCTCATGATTTTGATGCTAAAGTAGATATCAAATCAAAAGATGAAATCGGTCTTCTTTCAAATACAATGCAATCAATGGCAAACAATATAAATGAAGTATTTGACAGATATGAATTTGCACTTAAAGATGCTGTAGTAGAACTTCAGGATACGCTTGCTTACTTAACTACAATAATTGATAACATGGCAGATGGACTTATTGTTGTTGATAAAGATGGTGTGATAAACCATATTAATCCTGCTGCCTCAGAAATGTTTGGCAAAGCAGAGTTTGAGATGATAGGGAAAAATGTAAAGATTCTTGGAAAGGAGCTTGATAAGCTGGTAAAAAAATCACTTAATACTGAGGAGATTGTTTCTAATGAAATAAATCTCGTTAATGAAAGAGTTGGAAAGGCTGTTGCAAAAAGTATTAAAAAAGAATATTTTTCTGAAGAATCCGAAGCTAAGGGAATTCTTGGCTCTGTAATTTTAATAAGAGATATTACTCAGGAAAAAGAAGTTGACAGGCTTAAAACGGAATTTATTACTGTTGTAAGCCATGAACTAAGAACTCCGCTTACTTCAATACTCGGATTTATTGAAATAATAAATAAAAAATTTACAGAAAATATTCTTCCACATCTTGATATGAATAACTTCAGGTTATCCAAAGCTGTAAACAAGATAAATAAAAATTTTAAAATAATTCTTTCTGAAGGAGAGAGAATAACTTCATTAATAAACGATGTTCTTGATATCTCCAAACTTGAATCAGGCAAAGCTATATGGAATTTCAAAGAAATTTCAATACAGGGAGTAATCACAGATGCGTATAAAGCGCTTTCATCTCTTTTTGAGCAAAAAGGAATCCCCTGTTATATAGAAATTCAGCCCTCTCTTCCATTTATCAATGCTGATAGAGAAAGGCTCATTCAGGTAGTTATTAATCTTCTTTCAAATGCTTTAAAGTTTACAGAAAAAGGATATGTAAAATGCAAAACCGCACTCAATGCAGATGAGATTGTTGTGAGCGTGGAAGATAGCGGAATAGGTATTCCAGAAGAAGAAAAAGAAAGGATTTTTGAGAAATTTAAACAGGTAGGAGATTTAATAAGAGGCAAGCCAAAAGGCACAGGACTGGGACTTGCAATCTCAAAACAGATTGTGGAAGCTCATGGAGGAAAAATTTGGGTTGAAAGTGAATTAGGAAAAGGAAGCACCTTTTATTTTACAATCCCTTTAAAAAGAAAGGAGGAGTTTAATGAAAATATTAATAGTTGATGATGAATCTCTTATCAGAGAGTTGATTTTACAAATAATTGATGAGTTAGAAGATATGGATATAGAAACAATTGAAGCCTGTGATGGAGTTGAAGGGCTTGAGTTAATAAAAAAAGAAAAACCCGATATAGTCTTATTGGACATAATGATGCCAAAGATGAGCGGATTTGAAATATGTAGAATTTTGCAGAAAGAGCCTCCCTCTTGGGACATGAAAGTTGTTATGCTTACAGCAAAAGGGCAGGAAATAGATAAACAAACTGCTAAAGAATTAGGAGTAAAATGGTATATTACAAAACCATTTAAAATAGATGATATAATAAAACTTTTAAAAGAACTTACAGAGGTGCACTGAATGAAACTTGAAAAATTTTTTATAAAACCTGAAAATTCTCTGCTTATAATAATTGATGTTCAAGAAAAACTTGCTAAAGCCATGAAAGAGGAAATTGTTGAGAAAACTTTGAAAAATATTACAACACTTATTGAGCTTTGTAAACTCTATCACATTCCAATAGTTTTTACTGAGCAGTATCCAAAAGGATTGGGCAAAACCTTAGATAGAATCAAAACATTGATAAATGAAGAAGCTATTGAAAAAATTAGCTTTAGCTCAGTTGGAGAAGAAAAGTTTGCAAACAAAATTAAAGACATTGGAAGGCAGAAAATTATTCTTACAGGTATGGAAACCCATGTATGTGTCTTTCAGACAGCGGTTGACCTTCTCGCAAGAGATTATCATGTTTTTGTGCCCTATGACGCTGTCTGTAGCCGCAGAAAACAAGATTGGCAAATTGGGCTTGAGCTTATGAAACAAGCTGGTGCAGTCATATCCTGTACTGAAACATTGGCATTTCAGATTCTTAAAAAAGCTGGGACAACAGAGTTTAAAAAAATTCTGGAGTTTATAAAATGATTGACTTGCACATTCACAGTGTTTTTAGCGATGGAGAATTAATTCCTGCAGAAATAATCAGAAGAGCCGAAGCAATTGGTTATAAAGCTCTTGCAATAACTGATCATGCAGATCACTCAAATATTGACCTAATTATTCCCAGAATTGTTAAAGTGATGGAGAGAATCCAACCTTTTACTAATATGGTTTTACTTCCTGGGATAGAGATTACTCATGTCCCACCAGATACAATTCCTGATTTAGCAAAAGAATCTCGCAGACTCGGGGCAAAAATCGTTATTGTTCATGGTGAAACACTGGTTGAGCCTGTTAAAAAAGGAACAAACATAAAGGCTTTACAGTCAGATATTGATATACTTGCTCATCCAGGCTTGATAACTGAGGAAGAGGCAATAGAGGCATCAGCCCGAAATATATATCTTGAAATTACTTCAAGAAGAGGGCATAGTCTTAGCAATGGACATGTTGCTCATGCAGCCCTAAAGTATGGAGCAAAACTTGTTATTAATACTGATTGTCATTCACCAGGAGATTTTATTTCAAAGGAGTTTGCTATAAAAATACTGAAAGGTGCCGGATTAATAGAAAAAGAAATTTATAAGGTATTCCAGAATATGGAAGAAATTATAAGGAGGAAGATTAAGTGAAACAAAAACCAGAAGATGTACAAACACTTAAAGAAAAACTTTTTGCACAAAAAAAGAAATTAGTAATCGGAATTTTTGTATTTCTCGGTATAGTTTTCCTGATAACAGGTTTTTATGTTTATAACCTTAAACAAGAAACTGATGCAAAAGAGCTTCAATACGAAGCATACAAAGCATTGCTTCAGCAAAAATTTTCGCAGGCAGGTGATTTATTTATTAAAGCCTATGAGAAAAAGAAAAATATTACTTATCTTATAAATGCAGGTTATGCATACTCTTTTGCAGGAGATAACAAGAAAGCTATTGAATATTTAAGCAAAGTAGCAAGTATGAATGATGAAAATTTCTCAAATCTTGCAAAATTTAAAATGGCAATGATTTATCTTAAAGACAATGATAAAGAGCGCGCAACTAAAACTTTAAAAGAAATTATAGATGGTAAATCAACTGTAATGAAAGATGTTGCACTATTTGAAATGGCAAAAATATCGGATAATAAAGATGAAGCAAAAAAATATTATGAAGAGATTATAAATAAATTTCCTTCTTCTACAATGGTTGAATCTGCAAAAGCAGAACTACAAAAATTAAGTAATTAAGCTTTTTTATTATTTTTTGCCTTTTTAGTTTTGCTAACAGATGAATTTTTCTTCTTTTTCAATGTAACTTTCTTTTTTGGTTTTTTATTTTCATGAAATTTATCTTCATTTGTAGGTGTAAATTTATCATGAGGAGGAATCATTATTTTTGTCTCTGGTTTTAAGTTCTTAAATACTTCATTACCATTCATCTCATAAAGAACAGTTGGTGAAAATCCTGTTTTTTTAGCAATTTTATAAACTGTATCACCTTTTTTTGTTACATATGTATCATGGCTGAATCTTTTTTCAGGTGGTATCTTTTCAAAGTTTGATAAAAAATCTTCTTTTTTACCTTCAGGAATTCTAATAATGTACTCTTTAACATTCATAGGAGTAGACCATCTTTTGAGTTCTGGATTCAATTCTTTGATTATACTTACATCAACCTGTGCACACTTGGCAATTATATCAATATCAGTAGGAGAAGGAATAACAACCTCTTCATAATTAATTGTTTCATGTTCTTTTATGTTATTAAATCCAAAACTCTCTGGCTGCTTGGCAATTGTTATAGCTGCAATATATTTTGGCACATAATTTTTTGTTTCTCTTGGTAGATACTTTGTATTAAGAAGCATCCAGTAATCATTCTCAGCAACCCTGTTCATGGCTTTATAAATTCTTCCTTCGCCAGCATTATAAGCTGCCAAAGCCAGTGACCAGTCTCCAAACATTTTGTAAAGATCTTTAAGATAGTTTGCCGCAGCAACAGTTGATTTAATGGGATCTTTTCTTTCATCCCTCCACCAATCAACTATTAAACCATACCTTTTTGCAGTGCTTTCAATAAACTGCCATGGACCAACAGCTTTTGCTCTTGAGCGAGCATTCACATTAAATCCACTTTCTATTAAAGGCAAATAAACAAGATCCTCTGGTAAGCCTTTTTCCACAAGTATTTCTTTCATTTTTTCAATATACTTTGTAGAACGGCTAAGCCAAAGAGAAAATTTTTCTTTCAGTTTTTCAGAGAATAAAACAATATTTTTTTCTACTCTTTCAATAAAGCTTTCCTTTGTATCTGGTAAAAGCTTAAAATCTTCGTTTCCTAAAAATATTACTTCTTTTTTCTCATCTTGCTTGATAACAGGAGAGGTCTCTTCAGAATAACAAGGAAGGCAAAAAATCAAAGTAAAGAAAAGAAATAAAACAACCACGTTTTTCATAACTATTTTTTATACCTTAAAGCAAACTAAATTTTCAAGTTTTCTGAAACTCTGAAAAATATAAAACTGCCGATATTATTTTTATTTTATTTGCTTAATTGCAGCATTTTTTCATCAAATAAGGCTTTAGATAAATGTTTAAAAAATTTATAAAATAATATGCTAAAAAGCAAAAATTGATAAAAAATTAAAATATTTGACAAAAATAAGCAAAAATTAACAATAAACTCTTTTATTTGTTCTTGATTGGAAATTTAATTTCAGGTTATATTAGCACTCAGTTAAGGTAGTTGCTAATAATCAAAAAAACAAAAATAAAAAAGGAGGGAGGATATGAAGATTAAGCCACTCAAAGACAGAGTAGTTGTAAAATTCTCATCTGAAGAACTTGAAAAAACCCCAGGAGGAATTTATGTGCCTGACGTAGCAAAGGAAAAACCACAGAAAGGCACTGTTGTTGAAATTGGTTCTGAGGTAAAAGAAGTAAAAGTAGGTGACACAGTTCTTTTTGACAAGTATGCAGGATCAAAAATTAAAGTTGATGATGTAGAGTATTTAATCATTAAAGAAGAAGAAATACTTGGAATAGTAGAAAAATAAAAAAGGAGGGGATGATATGGCAGCAAAGCAGTTAATATTTGGTGATGCAGCAAGACAGTCTATTCTTAAAGGTGTTACACTCCTTACTGATGCTGTAAAAGCAACATTGGGACCAAGAGGAAGAAATGTAGTAATTGAGAGAAAATTCGGTTCTCCCAATGTAACAAAAGACGGTGTCACAGTTGCAAAAGAGATAGACCTTAAAGAGCCCTTTGAAAACATGGGAGCTCAGCTTGTTCGTGAAGTTGCTTCAAAAACATCTGATGTTGCTGGTGACGGAACAACAACAGCAACAGTATTAGCCTATGCTATTTACAAAGAAGGTCTTAAATATGTTTCAGCTGGTGCCAATTCAATGGACCTCAAAAGAGGAATTGACAAAGCAGTTGAAGCAGTTGTTGAGGAACTTAAAAAAATCTCAAAGCCTGTTGTAGATAAAAAAGAAATTGCTCAGGTTGGAACTATCTCTGCAAACAATGATGTTTCCATAGGTGAGTTGATTGCTGAAGCAATGGACAAGGTTGGGAAAGACGGTGTTATAACTGTTGAAGAAGCAAAGGGAATGGCTACAACCCTTGATATAGTAGAAGGAATGCAATTTGACAGAGGATATATTTCACCTTATTTCATTACTGACCCAGAAAGACTTGAGTGCGTTCTTGAAGATGCTTTTGTTTTAATCCATGATAAAAAAATATCAACTATGAAGGACTTACTCCCAATTCTTGAGCAGATTGCAAGAATGGGTAGACCGCTTCTCATTATTGCAGAAGATGTTGAAGGTGAGGCACTTGCAACATTGGTTGTAAACAAACTCAGAGGAGTACTTCAGGTTTGTGCTGTCAAAGCACCAGGATTTGGAGAAAGAAGAAAAGCAATGCTTGAAGACATAGCTATTCTGACTGGTGGAACAGTTATTTCTGAAGACATAGGCCTCAAACTTGAGAATGTCAAAGTTGAAGACCTCGGCAAAGCAAAGAAAATAATTATTGACAAAGATAACACAACAATTGTTGAAGGGGCTGGTGATCCACAAAAGATTCAGGCAAGAATCAAGCAGATAAAGGTTCAGATAGATGAAACTACTTCAGATTATGACCGCGAAAAACTTCAGGAAAGACTTGCAAAACTTGCAGGCGGAGTTGCAAGAATAAATGTTGGTGCAGCCACTGAAGCGGAAATGAAAGAAAAGAAAGCAAGAGTAGAAGATGCATTAAACGCGACAAGAGCTGCTGTTGAAGAAGGAATTGTTCCTGGTGGTGGAGTAGCGCTTCTGAGATGTCAAAAAGCATTAGAAAAAATAAAATTTGAAAATCATGACCAACAACTTGGAGCTGAGATAGTTAAAAAAGCTCTTGAGGAACCAATAAAGCAGATTATAGCAAATGCAGGAGTTGAAGCTACCCTGATTGTTGAGAAAGTCAAAGAGAATAAGAATATCAATTATGGATATGATGCTTATGCAGAAAAGTTTGTTGATATGATGGAGGCTGGAATTATAGACCCAACAAAAGTTACAAGAACAGCTCTCCAGAATGCTGCTTCTGTGGCAGGCTTAATGCTTACAACAGAGGTTCTTGTAGCTGAAATTCCTGAAGAGGAAAAGAAACCTCCAATGCCATCACCTGATATGTATTAATTTTCTCGCCAATTTACAGAGGAGCAGACATCAATTGTCTGCTCCTTTTTTTCTTGAAAAACCGCACATTTTATTGTAATATTCAATTGATGAAAATTCTTTTAGTGGAAGATGACAGAGTACTTGGCGAAAGCCTTGAAGAATATCTAAAGCTTGAAAACTTTGAAACTCTTTGGCTATGGGATGAACGAAAACTTCCCAATGTGCTAAATGTCTATGAATTTGATGTAATTGTGATTGATTTAATATTAAATTACAGTCGCGGTGAAGATTTAATAACATTTATACGAGAAAAAGGAATAAAAACACCAATTCTTATATTAACAGCAAAAAAAAGAGTTGAAGATAAAGAAACATGCTTTTTAAGAGGTGCTGATGACTATCTTACCAAACCTTTTGAACCAAAAGAGCTTGTTTTGAGGCTATTAGCACTAAGCAAAAGGAAGCATATAGACAGTATGATAAACATAGGTGATATCAGTATTAATATTGATACAAAAATTATTTTAAAGGGAAGTAAAGAAATAAAACTTTCAAAAACCGCATGGGACTTATTAACATTGTTTGTAAAAAGAAAAGGAGAGATAATTGATAAAGAAACAATTTTAAACTATGTATGGGGTGGGAAAGCAGTAGGCGAAGAAGTTATAAGAGCATATATAAAAGAGTTAAGAAAAGTGCTTCCAGAAGGAACTATTCAGAACTATAAAGGAAGAGGATATAAATTAAGTTGAGATTTCAAACAAAAATATTTATTCTATTTCTGTTTTCAGCAGTGATTATCTTTTCTACGATAAACTTCATAACAATCTACTTTTTTAAGGAAGAATATATTAAATTTGAAAATGAATTTACCTCTATCTATCAGGATATTTTAAAACACGGTAAAAACCACCCTCTCCCGCCTTATTTGAAAAGATACGGAGATGAAATAATTATTGATAAAACATACTATGAAGAGAGATTTGCGAGATACTCCAAAACAGTGCTTATTTGGGAAGCTTTATTTATTTTGATTTTAAGCTTTCTTTTCTATAAAGTTTTAGTTTTAATAAACAAAAAAGAAATAGAGCATGAAGAATTCTTAAAATTTCTCTTTTTTGTTTTATCTCATAAAATTGGAAATTTTCTCTCTGTAATGAAAACAAATATAGAAATATTAAAACTTAAACCTGAACTGAGAGTTCTTGAAAGAATTGAAAATAGTTGCAATCTTATTGATGATGAAATAAAGAAATCCATGGAGGCAATAAAGAAGCTACCCAAAATATCAAAAAGCAGACAGACAGTTAATTTGAATGAGGTAGTAAACAAAACGGTTTCAAAGTTTGTGACTGATAAAAAAGTAATCTTTACTTCAAGACAACTTTTTCTTGATATAAATCCTGAAGCATTTGAAACAATAATTTTCCTTCTTCTTGACAATGCCTTCAGATACTCCCGAAGCAAAGTGCACATAAAAATTTGCAGTGACGTAATTGCCATAAGAAATGATTTCTCAGAGATTCTTAAAGGTTCAGGAATAGGATTACAAATAGTTGAATATCTATGCAGGATACATAAATTCTCTATTAAATATAGAGCTAAGGGAGAGCATTTCCTAACTATTTTAAAGTTTCTATAAAGATACAGATTACACCATCTTTCAAAGCTTGTAAAGGGGCATTTTAAGCCTGATAAGTTTTCTCTTGATGGTTTCTACTTCTTATTATTTCTAAATCGGCATTAATATCAACAATTAAGGCTCCCATATCATCCCCTCTCTTTCAATCCTATCCTGCGAGGAATTTTCTCATTTTTTAAAGGAGAAGATCCATTGGGATGATTCTCTTCAATTTAATAGCCTCGATTTTGATAAATTAAATTTACTCTGTGTGATATAATTATATATGCCGGAGATTTCAAAAAATCAGAAAAATCAAATAATTCACTTGCTCAAAACTCTTCTTCACAATGAAGAAAAGGTAGTTTTTGCCTATCTTTATGGTTCTTTTATTGAGCAAACCTTTTTCAATGATATTGATATAGCAATTTATTGCTCAGAAATAGAATCAGTATTCAACTTTCAGGCAGACATGAAAATTAAAATTTCTAATGAATTAATAAATGCAGGGATAGACATAGCTCCAGATTATATTGATTTAAGAGTAATTAACAATGCTCCCTATGACTTTCTAATTGAAGTTCTTGATAGAGGTGTTCTAATTGTGGACAAAAACCCGGAATTAAGAACAAATCTTATTGAAAAAGTATCACTCAATTATCGTATAAATCAAATAGTCCTCAATGAGTTTTATAGGTAAATAATGAATATTGATGTAAAGAGAATTTCTCAATATATTTATGAAATCAAAGAGAATACAGACGATATAAAATCAATACTTGAAGATTTCTCTCCTGAAGAAATTTTAAATAATAAAAGGATTCTTAAAGCTTTAAAGTTTAGTCTTGTTGAGATTGCTGAATCAATCTCTCTAACAATCCAGCACATACTTGCAAAAAATTACGGTATCCCTGTAAAAGGCTATATTGATACAATCAAAAAAGCCAGAGAAAAAAATATAATTGATGAATCTATATATGTCTCTCTTAAGCCTTTTTTTGATTTCAGAAATATCTTGATTCACAGATACTGGCAAATTGATGACTCTCTGCTTCTTAAGAATGTAAAGGAAAATTTAGAAAGTTTCTATCAGTTTATAGAAACAATCAGAGAAAAATTCATCAAATAAATCTCTCACACAACTTTCACAATTTTTTGATGTTTTTTTGCTAAACTATACTCAGCTAAAAAAGGAGGCTTAAAATGAGAGTCCGTGTAGCTTTTTTATTGGTTTTTCTTTTTATATTATCCCCTGCCCTGTCAATTGCTGTTGATGAACTTTATCTTACAGGGAAAGTAATTAATTATGAACCAGATACTGGCAAAATAAAGATAGATGTTCTAAGCAGTTCATGTAAAGGTGTTAGAGAGTTCTGGGCTGAAAAGGGTCTTTCAAAGGATTTACTCATCAACAAAGTCATCAGTTTCGGAATTGATTCAAATCATTGTGATAAATTTAAAATACATAAAATACGAACACCTCTTTTGAATTGAGGTTATCATGAGAAAATTGTTTTTCTTTATTTTTCTATTTTTCATTTCTCTTTTGATCAAGGATCATCCTACAGTAGAATCAATTGATATGGCAGATTACTGCTATGTTCCTCCCTCAATTGGACAGATTGCTTCTCCAAATGTTCTATTTGTAATAGATGTCAGTGGTTCAATGTCATGGTGTGCCTATAATCCTAAAACTGACAGAGAGGACTGCTGTGGCACAAGCACAGGCTGTGGATGGACATATAAAGGAACAGAGGAAGGATACTTTAATCCTGATAAACTATATGAAAGACAATTTATATCTATTCCAAATGTGGGTAATGGATATGTATGGGTAGAAACAACAGGAACTGAAACAACATGCCCCAAAAGAGCATACGATATTGATACATCCAAGAAATATAAAGGTGCATGTCTCAATTTCATATATATGACAAGAGTTGACCTTGTAAGATGGGCAATAACAGGAGGAAAACTTAGCTCTTGCACCTCAAATGATCCAAAAAAATGTGACCCAGAGCTCTACGGACAACCAGCTGCCAATCTCAGCTGTGACAGCAGTGGCTGTTTTCTTGAATCAGAATCAGGAATAAAGGTAAAAGTTCCCTGGACAAGAATATATGATAGCCTCACCTTTCAGTTCAGAAGTTTGACTTTACAGCCAAGACTTGGGGTAATGTTTTACAGCGGAACAGGAGTCAGAAGCAACAAAGTACATGTTGGTGATTTTACTTCAAGTGCCAGTTTTGATGGAGTTAATCCCTACAAAAATTTAATTGCTGCCATAAACTATGAGTCACCATCAGGTGCAACTCCCACTGCTCCTGCTTTATGGGATGCCTATAACTATTTTGCCCAGAATAGCCCGAAATATGGAGGGTTTACTCCCCAAAGTGGTAGTGGAGACCAATGGCGTAATCCCATGTATCAATGTGTTGATGAAGATAACAACGGAGTCTGTCAGGGAAGTGAACTTAAGCTTGTTCCCTGTGCAAAAAACTTTGTAATACTTCTTACTGACGGGCAGTGGAATTACGGTGGATATCCCGTTACCTCAACATGTAAGATAGACACAGGATATGAAGCAAATTCAGCAGATCCTGTTGTCCCTGCTTATTGGCTTCATAAAAAAGGTTTTACTAATGCACCAACAGGAATTTCTTCCTATGTGGAAGCAGTTTACGGAATAGGTCTCTGGCTTGGAGGCACTGGAGAAAAATCTTTAAAACAGGTTGCCATGTATGGAGCCTTTGACAGAACAAAAACATGGCCCGATGCTTTAAGTAGTTATCCCCAAACAAGCTGTAGTTATGTTGATGACTGCTGTTCAACAACTAACTGCGGGAAAGGCAGTTCCTGTGCAACTCTTCCAACATCTTCTTCTGACTGGGATAAAGATGGAGATGGAAAACCCGATACTTTTTATTCAGCCTCTGATGCAACTGAAATAAAGGAAGCAGTGAAAACCGCCATATTTGATATTCTCCGCCGCGCATCCTCAGGTTCTACTGTTGCAACTCTTGCTTCAAGAACTGGAATATCAAGCCTTGTTATTCAGCCATATTTTTATCCCAAGTATCAGAGGGAAGATGGTACAGAACTTGGATGGCTTGGATTTTTACGAAGTTTCTGGATTGATCTTAGTCAAAACCTTAGAGAGGATACAGTTGAAAAATTTATTCTCAATATTTTGAATACCATTGATAAAATATTCCAGTTTGTTATAGTTGATGACCAGACAAAAACAGCGGTGCTACAGGGTGGAACTGATACATGTCAGCTTCAAGAGGTAAAAGAAATATCTGAGCTTAAAGCAGTTTTTGACAGCGGTTGCTGGCTTGCAAACATAGATACTTCCTCAAGAAACATAAAATACAATAAAAACGGAGTCCTGACAGATTTCACCACCACAGAGGCATCTACACTTGCTACAGTATGGCAGAGCATTGACTCAACAGTGGATTCAACAAAAGCAGGCTGTATAATAAGATATCTAAGAGGCGAGGATTTGTCAGGTGACGCCACATGTAAAACCCTTTCCTATGTTCAGAGACCAAGAGAACTGAATATACAATCATTCTGTGGGATAAATCAAACAAAAACATGGAAGCTTGGGGATATAATCCATTCTACTCCATCAGTTGTCTCTGATCAGCCTGTTAATATCTATCACATAAAATACGGAGATAGTACATATGCAGAATTTATAAGACAGGATAGTTATAAAAATCGTCCATCATTAACTTTTGTAGGCGCAAACGATGGAATGCTTCATGCATTCAGAGTAGGAACAATTGTAAATCAGGCAAATCTTGAAAAACCTTCAAAACTACAAAATTCACCTACTGATACAGGAACTGATAAAATTGGAAGGGAAGAATGGGCATTCATTCCAAAGAATGCTATACCCTATCTTATATGGTACGGAAAATCCGACTACTGTCATGTTCCAACTGTTGATTACAGAACCCTTGTTGTTGATGCAAAGGTGGATGGGACATGGAAAACTCTTCTTGTAGGAGCCATGGGATTTGGGGGAAAAGCCTTAAGTAGTTATTCATCAAGTGTCTTTGTTCTTGATATTACAGACCCTTTAAATCCTTCTCTCTTATGGGAAAAATCCCTTGATGATCAAACTCTTACGCTTTCTTTTCCTGCTGTCACAAAAATTGGCAGTAGCTGGTATGTGGTTACAGGAACAGGACCGAGCAGCCCTGATGGAACAAGCTTTTCTTCTTCCACAAAAATATATTTTTTAAACATTAGAGATGGAACATTAGCAAAAGATTTTACACTTTCTCTATCAAGCAATATCTATGCTGCAACTGGAGATATAATGCCTGTTGATGTTGATTTTGATTATTCTGATGATGCGATTTATTTCGGGCTGTATGGATTAAAAAGCGGGAAAACCTGGGGCATGTTTTACAGAATTGTTGTTAAAAATGGACTTGCCTCGGCAACTGTCTCAAAGGCAATAGATCTTGAAACATTCAAAACTTCAACATATAATGAAGCTCCTCCTGTCTTTGCTGCTTCCACATTTACAAAGGATGAATATGGCAATCTCTGGGTTTTCTTTGGAACAGGAAGATATCTTGCTCAGGCAGACAAAACCATTGCCTATAAAAACTATCTTATAGGATACAAAGACCCATGCTGGGATGGCTCCTGTTCAAATACTTATTCAAAAACTAACCTTACAGATACAACTTCAGTCACCGTTCAGGCAACAGTTACAGAGATTAAAAAACTATGCTCCTGTTCAGGTAGTTCCTGCGGGCTTGTGGATGTTGTGTATGATACAACACCTATAAGTTCAATTCAAGAAGTAACCCGCGGATGGTATTATGAGCTTACAGGAGAAGCAATAATAAGCCAGCCTGCCATATTTGGCGGAGTATTAGATGCTTTAAGCTTTGCTCCTCCTTCAAATATATGCGCCTATGAAGGAAATTCAAATCTTCTTGCCTTATATTATAAATCAGGTACCGCCTATCCAAGACCTGTTGTGCTTTCAAGTCTGGCAACAAGTGGAACTCAAGGAACTGTAACTGTATATCCGAAGATTTCTCTTGGCAGAGGTGTGCCTCCCTTGGGAAATCCATTTCAGATAACAACTGGAATAAGCTCAAGGGAGTATACAAAGTTTATTCAGGTATCAGCTGGGATTGTGCTTAGAGTGGAACAACAGGTAGCTACAGGATATGAAAGCAGGTTTATTTCATGGATAGAAAAATAGCAGGTTTCAGCATTCTTGAGCTTTTAATAATCATAGCAATTCTGTCAATTCTCATGTATGTTGGTGTTTCCCAGTATACAAAATATAAAGCAGACAGAGAACTCATGAGACAGGCAAATATGCTCACAGATGAAATAAGCTGGATAAAATCTCAATCAATTTCTAAAGAACCCTATGGAATAGTAGTCAATATAGGTAGTTATACAATATTTAAAGATTCAGACGGAAACTGTAACTTTAATAATGCTGAGACTGTTAAATCTCAGAGTTTTATTTCTGGAATAACTGCCACTGTTTCTCAGACATTGGTTTTTGATAGAAAAGGATATCCAAGAACTATAACATGCGCGCTGGGAGTAAGTAGCATCACCTTAAAAAACATTAATAATAATCAAAAAATAATAGAAATAAGCAAATATGGAAGAACTCAAATTAAATAATAAAGGTTTCACTCTTATTGAACTTCTTATTGCAATGCTCATTGTACTTATTGTAATGCTTGGTCTTTTAAAAGGAATTCTTGAATATAACAAATTTTCAATAAGAGCAAAAATGAAAGACAAAGCAACGGAAATAGCGAAACAGTTTACAGCTTATATTGAAAGTCTTCCTTATGTAAGTGATGGAAGCGGAATTCAATCAATACTTTATGCAAATAATTCTTCATGGAATAATGTAATCTGTAATTCAACATCTTGCAGTTTTTTTGAAAGTGAGACAGATTTTTACAATATAGGTTCACCTACAGGAACGAACCCAATTGACGGACTTTCTTCAAAATTAAGACTGTATCCTTCATCTAATAATGTAAATGCACAATGTAGCTGTAGTGGTAGTAACTGTCCAAGCACTCTTCCTGTATGCACATATGAAGGATTTTCAGGCAAAAAAATATACTTAGCTGTGAATATTGCAAGAATAATTGATGATTATGGCAGAGAAACAGGTAAAGCAGCTTCAGTTATGGTGTGGTATTTTGAGCCATTTACAAATACTCTTAAGCAGATGACTTCCGTAGTAATTAAGGAAAAAAGATGAAAAGAGGTTATTCAATTGTTGAAATACTAATTGTAATTGCAATCATGGGTATTTTAGCAGCAGGCATTCTTTCTGCATATAGATTCATAGCAAAGGAAAATGTAACTAAGCATATCGTTGCAAAACAGGAAGCTGATGTAGGAGTTCTTATTAATCAGCTTTTAAAGGATGTTGAATCTGCAGGATTTGGAGTGGACGTTGATAATTTGACTTCAACAACAATAACATCAGGAATTTTAAAGTTTCCTTCATTAGCCTCAAGAGAAGAAATATGGTCAGGATGCTGGGCGGTTTTAGACAATGGTAGCTTAACAATAAAAAGTAAAAACTTTATGGGACAGGACTGCGAATTTCCCAGTGCCTGGTACATTATTCTTGACTCTATAACTAAAAAAAATTTATGCCCTTCAACTCTTGACTATCTATGCAATGATTTAACAGGTATGAGTGGCTTAGGTTTTTATGCTACAACAAATAATGATTATAAATATCCTCAATCTTTTATGGTTAGTTATAGCCTTACACAGACAAACTTACCGAAGGAATGTGCACAGGGAACATATAATCTTATCAAAACAACTGGGACATCAGGATATGCAGGCTATCAGGCAAATCAACCAATTATTTCATGTGTTTTACCAAATGGTTTCAAAGTGAGAGCAGGTATACAAAGTGGTGGTTCAATTATTTATCAGGATTCAGTTTCTTCTTCAGATATTCAAAGTCATAACCTTAAACTATTCCGTATCTGTCTTATTCTTCAGGTTGGTGGAAAGCAGGATACTGTAACAACCAAGCCGCAGTTCAGTACAGACTGTGGAGGAGGACCAACCATAGATAGCACGTGGTGGAATAATATAGGGAGGTGGTATAGATGGAAGGTAATAGAGCAGGATATTCAATTAAGAAACTATCAATAAACAATAGAGGAATCTCTCTTTTTTCTGCTATATTGATTGCACTTTTTGCATTGTTAGCACTTGCAGGACTTTATTTTGCCCTTACAAAACTTTTAGGAACTTCACAGACAATAAAAACATACGCTTCAGTTCGTGATGCAGCAGTTGGTGGGATTCATCATGCTGTAATAATGATTCAATCTGGTTCATTTAACGAATATAGCGTTGGAGAATGCACATCAAGTCCTATTGAACTTAAGTTCAAGCTTTACGGAAGTAATACGCTTTTTAGAAATAATATAACTGTATGCCTCAATGCATATAAAACTCCTCCAGGATATGAAATAACAGGAGTAGCATATTCAAAGTTTGGTGCAGGATATAAAGGTTTTATTTATACCATAATCTCAGAAGCAGAAGGACCTGAAAGTACTCATTCCCGTATAGAAGCTGTTTATGCAAGATAGTTCAGATTATGCCCCTGCTGAATTTTTGCAAACAGGGTTAATCAATAATTCCAAAAAGCAATATATTAATATTGATCTTACAGTTTGTTTTAACTTCTTGAGAAAAATAAAAACTTAAATTACTCCTAATGCTTTACCAACTTTTTTGAACGCTTCAAGGACTCTATCAAGATGCTCATCTGTATGAGTTGCCATATAACTTGTTCTTATAAGAGCTTTTCCAGGAGGAACAGCTGGAGATACAGCCACATTGGCAAATACTCCTTCTTCTTGAAGCATCATAACAAATTTAAATGCCAGTTCGTCTTCTCCAACAATTACTGGAATTATTGGTGTTTCTGCTACTCCGATATCAAATCCAAGTTCTTTAAATCCTTTAAGCATCTTATTTGTATTTTTCCACAGTTGTTCCCTGCGTTCTGGCTCACTTTCAATTATGTCTATAGCTGCAGAAACCGCAGCTACTGATGCAGGTGGCGGGCTTGCACTGAAAATAAAAGACCTTCCAAAGTGTTTGATATAGTTTATAACATCCTTTTGTCCTGCAATAAACCCTCCAATTGATGCAAGAGATTTGCTGTATGTTCCCATTATCATATCAACTTCATTTTCAAGTCCGAAATGTTCAGCAGTTCCACGACCTGTTACTCCAAGCACTCCTATTCCATGAGCATCATCAACCATAAGCCTTGTACCATATTTTTTGCATAAAGCTACAACTTCTGGAAGTTTAACTATATCTCCTTCCATACTAAATACTCCATCAACTACTACAAGCCTGGGCTTCCCTTCAGATTCTTTAAGAATTCTTTCCAAATCATCAATGTCATTGTGCTTATATCTTTTAACTTCACCAAAGGAAAGACGACATCCATCAACAATACTTGCATGATCCATCTTATCAATAATTACTACATCATCCTTTCCAATTAATGATGAAATTACTCCAAGATTTACCTGAAATCCTGTTGTAAATATTAAAGCAGCTTCTTTTCTCATGAATCTTGCCAATTTTTCCTCAAGTTCCACATGAATATCAAGCGTTCCATTTAAAAACCTGGAACCTGCGCATCCTGTTCCATATTTTTTAATAGCATTGATTGCAGCCTCTTTAACCTTTGGATGATTGGTAAGCCCAAGATAGTTGTTTGAGCCTATCATAATCATCTTTTTACCATTCATTATTACTTCAGGACCTTGGGCAGACTCAATTACCCTGAAGTATGGATAAACTCCTATTTTTTGAAGTTCATATGCTATTGTAAATTTAAAACATTTTTCAAATACATCTTTTTTCATATCCATTGATTCATTCTGTACCATTTTGCGGTCCATTCCATCCCTTCCTTTAACTTAGTTTTTGTTTTAAAACCGAGCAATTGCTCAGCTTTTTGTGTATCACAAACCCAGCAGGGCTGAACAAGCTCTTTGAGTTTATCGCTATTTATTATACTTTTTTTATCAAATTTTTGAAATACTCTTATGAAAAACATTCCGATTCCCTTAGGAATTTTAATTTTGACAGGTCTTTTACCTACTGCATCAGAGATAGCCTCAACTATCTGATGAGTGTCATATGGCTGAGATTCAGCAATAAAAAAAGTTTCACCAACTGCTTTTTCACTCTTTGAAGCAGTAATAATGCCATTGACAAGGTCATTCACATAAATCATTGAATAGATGGCTTCTGTAAGATATAAAACCACCCCCACCTTAATCATTTTAAAAAATGTAAGAAAATCACTATCTCTTGGTCCATAAACAGCAGGTGGCCTTATTATTGTAATCGGAAGTCTATCTTTAAAAAATTCCACTGCTTTTTCTCCCATTAATTTGCTTTTTCCATATTCTGATATAGGTGCAGGTTCTGTTTTTTCATCAACAGGTTTTCCATCTCTGCATGGTCCTACAGCTGCAAGACTGCTTACATGAACAAATCTTTTAAGAGAAGGATTCCTCTCAGCTACTACTTCTACAAGATTTTTTGTACCAAGATAATTTGATTGAAAAAATTCTTCAGGATGGGTTGCTTTTGTAATTCCTGATAAATTAAAAATGTAATCAAAATCCCACCTAATTTTTTCAATGGTTTCTTTCTGAGAACAATCTCCCTGAATTATCTTTACATTCAATCCCTGAAGGAAACGAAGCTTCAAAGGATTCCTTACAATACAATAAACGTCAAAATTTTCATTCAAAAGAGCCTCTGTCAGATGACTTCCTATAAAACCCGTTGCACCAGTAATCAGAACTTTCAATTAGCTCTCCTTACTTTGAGAGTTAGCCCTTTTACTTCTTCTACTATAATTTCCTCATCTTTTTTTATTTCTTCATCTGATACAGCTTGCCAGAGTTCTCCATGCACCATAACCATTCCCCTGTGTCTGTCAATATCAGTTTTTGCTATGCCTTTTAAGCCGATGAGTTCTTCAACTCCTGTAACAGGTTTTCTTTTATGTGCTTTATAAGCAAGCCTTAACAAAACTCCAAAAAATAAGGCTGTAACAAGCGTTACAGGAATAATAACTGAAAGAGAAAGCTTGAATAAAGGATTTGCTGTATCAAAAAGCATTATTGAACCGAGTATAAAACATATTACTCCTCCAAGTGTTAGCAGTCCATGAGATGTAAATTTGAGCTCAAGAATAAATAAAATTACTCCAAGAAGAATAAGTCCTGCTGCTGCGTAGTTTATTGGAAGAGTTTGTAAACTGTAAAAAGCAAGGATTAAAGAAATCGCACCAATTACACCTGGGAGTATTGCTCCCGGATTGCTCAGTTCAAATATAATCCCATATATCCCGATCATCAAAAGAATATAAGCAATATTAGGGTCACTTATAAAGTTAAGGAGTTTTTCTCTAAAGTTCATTTCAATTTTATTTATTTTTGCAGTCTTTGTATTTAAAGTAACTTCACCCCGTACTGTTTTTACTTTCATGCCGTTTATGTCTTTCATAAGACTATTTAAATCATCAGCAATTAAATCTATTACTTTAAGTTTCAATGCCTCTGTTTCAGTGGATGATATACTTTTCCTTACTGCTTGCTCAGCCCATTCAATGTTTCTTCCTCTTTGTTTTGCAATTGATTTAATATATGCAACTGCGTCATTTGTTATTTTTTCTGCCATTGTTTTATCCATTTTTTCTCCACCCATAGCAACAGGATGAGCTGCACCTATATTCGTACCTGGAGCCATTGCAGCTATATGAGCAGCAAGTGTTATAAAAGCACCTGCACTTGCAGCACGAGCACCTTTAGGTGAAACATACACAACAATCGGGATTTGAGAGTTAAGCATCTCTTTAATTATGCTTCTCATTGATGTATCAAGTCCTCCTGGTGTATCAAGCTGGATTATAACTGCCTCTGCATTTTGTTCATGGGCTTTTTGTATTCCCTTTATTGTGTATTCTGCATGAGGTGGATTTATAACCCCATTTACTGTAAGAACAATTATCTCTTTTGCATAAACGGATGTAGAAAGAAAAGAGATTAACAGGCAAATAAAATATTTTATCAAAGATAATAAATGTTTATTTAGTAACTCTCTATTTGCCATGAAGAATTATAACAAACTTTTAATTTTTTCTTTTAATAAAACAATTGCCTTGTCTGTAAAGTCTTTGTCAATAAATCCCAAGCTTGTTGGAATTTCAAATACTCTTTTGGGTAAACTCAGGTTATCAATATCAAAGCCGCATTTAATTTTAAATCTATATTTATCAGCATAAATTTCTCTTCCAATTTCTGAAAGCTCCTCTTCACTAAAGCCAAATCCCGATAGTTTTAAACACTTATGAATCACATCGGAAGTATATATTTCTCTTGCAAAAAAACATATAACAAGACTTGACAGTATCTGCCTCCATTGTTCTTCTTTAATAATTCTTTCCACTAACTCCTCTACAGTTTTTTGAGTTGTCATTGCTTCTCTGTCAATTGCATATCCAGCGCTGTCAAGATGACTATGCCTTGCCCCAAAGAGATAACCAATATGAGCACCATAACCAGTGTGATATCCTGGCATCTCATTTTTACCATAGGTAAGAGCGAAATCTTTTCCACCATATTTGGATGATGTATAGTCAATGCCTCTTCTCAAATCGTTGAAAAGTTCATTATTGCTGTAGACAATTTTTCTTATGAGTTCTACATAGCATTCTGTGTTTCCCCATTCAGGAACAATTCCATCAGTCATAGTTTCATTTATGATACCTTTTTCAAAAGCTTCTGTAATCCAGGCTAAAATAACACCTGTTGATATAGCGTCAAGTCCCATATCTTCTACAGCTTCAATAAGTTTTAATACATCTTCAGAAGAAGTTATTCCAAGCATTGAGCCAAGAGCATAAATTAATTCGTAATCATATGAAAGATAAACCGTTCTATAAAAGTATGGTTCATCTTCATAGGGTTTTCGTAAAGTAGCTAAATGAATACAAGCAACAGGGCAGTGAGAGCAAGCAACTCGCCTACCGAGATGTTTTTCTGCAAAAGACTCACCAGATATGTTTTCAATTTTTTCAATTTCATTTGTTAAAAGATTTTTTATAGGAATCCCTTTTGAAAAACTAAGCGGAAGAATATTAGCAGGCGTACCAAGTTCATGATATTTCTTCATTTTTTCCGATTCAGCAAGTTGCAATAATAACTCTCCATAAAGTTGTTTGTATTCTTTAAAGTTTGTTACATATAGGTCTCTTTTGCCTGATATAACAACAGCTTTCAAATTTTTACTCCCGAATACAGCGCCCAATCCCAGTCTCCCAAAATGTCTGTAAGTTTCAAGTGTAACGCAGGAATAACTTATCAGTTTTTCACCTGCTGGACCTATTCTCATTATTGTTCTGAGACCTGCACCTGGCTCTTGCCTTCTTATAAGACTCCCAACTGATAATCCTTCTTTTAACCCCCATAAAGTTGTAGCATCTCTAAAATATACTTTGTCTGAATGGATAGCAATATAGCATGGTCGTTCACTTTTTCCTTTTATAACTATTGCTCCATATCCTGCCATTCTTATAGCAATTGCACTTCTGCCTCCTGCATGAGATTCACCAAGATTTCCTGTATGAGGAGACTTAAACATGGCAACTGTTTTTGATGCTATCGGAAAAAGTCCATTTAATGGTCCCACAGCAAAGATTATAGGATTATCAGGAGAAAATGGGTCTATATCATTGGGACAGTTTTCATGCAAAAGCCTTATTGCAACACCTGTTCCACCAATATATTTTGTAAAAAGTTCAGGTCTTTCCTCAATCCAGAACTTTTTCTTTGTAAGGTCAATGTATAGAACTCTATTTAAAGGATCTTCTTTAATCATTTTCTTACAAACTCCAGAACTTTATAATGGCAGCTTTTAGCACACTCTCCACATTGAATACATATAACAGGCTTATTTTTCCCATTATTCCATCCTATTGCATCAAGAATACAGGCTTTGACACAGTAACCACATCCTGTGCATCTTTCTTCTTTAAGCAAAACTCCTCCTGTTTTTCTTACAATCAATGCATCTTCTGGACAAGCACGAGCACATGGAGGGTCATCACAACCTCGGCATACAAATACTGAAAAACCTCTTGAGATTCCACCCTGAGAACGCACCTTTATACAAGAACTTTCAAGTCCAGCAGCCTGATGTGCCCTTCCGCAGGCAAACATACAGATAAGGCATCCAACACATTTTTCATTATCCTTCACGAAAACAGGCATAATGAAATTATAACATGTTATAATTTCAAACTGGACATGGAAAAAGAAATATTTTTATTCTTTCATAAAACTCTATCAAACAATTTTTTAGATATTTTAATGGTCTTTTTTACCCAGAGAGGCTGGATACTTTGGTTGCCAGTGTTTCTTTACATGATATTCAAATATCTTAAAACAAAAAATTACAGATACATAGCATATTTTATTTTGGCAATCATATTAGGAATATTTCTTTCAGACTGGCTTTCTTTGGAGATTAAAAATCTTATTCAGAGAGTTCGTCCATGCTGGACAGAATATTTTAGAGGAATTGTTGGATGTACACATTCTTACAGCTTCCCATCAAATCATGCAACAAATGCTCTGACTTTTTCCACAATTTTGATATTATTTTTGAAAAATAATTCTGTTAACACAAAATTGAGAAAAATTTTCTATTTTTATATCCTCTTAATTGCTTTCTTTATATGTATATCAAGGCTTTATTTAGGTGTTCACTGGCTTACAGATGTTCTGGGTAGTATAATATTAGGAATTTTATTTGGATTTCTTGTTTTTCATGCAATCATATGGGTTAATTCATTAAAAAGAGTTTTCTACTTTAGCCTATTCATTATAAGTCTTTTTAGGATTTATTTTATTCTTCACGGACCTGTTGATATATCTCCAGATGAAGCCCATTACTGGGAATGGTCAAGAAAGCTTGATTTAAGTTATTACTCAAAAGGTCCGATGATTGCTTATTTAATTGCTTTTTCTACATGGATTTTTGGCGATAATCCATTCGGAGTTAGAATTTTAGCACCGGTGTGCTCATTTTTAAGCAGCTTTTTTGTTTATAAAATCGGGAAAAAACTTTTTGATGAAAAAACCGGATATATTAGCGGAATTTTATTCCAATTAATTCCTTTATTTTCAACATTTGGTATCATCTTTACCATTGACAGCCCCTTTATTTTATTCTGGATTGTTTCAATTTATCTTTTTTTGATTGCTCTTGAAGGGAGAAAAAACTACTGGTTACTTCTTGGAGTATTCATAGGTTTTGGGCTTCTTACCAAGTATACAATGGCTTTTTTCTATTTGTGTATATTTGTTTATTTATTAAAAAAAGATGAAAACAGAATAAGTCATTTTAAAAATCCCATGCTTTATTTGTGTATAGTTATTTCTTTTATTGTTTTTTCTCCTGTTATCATCTGGAACTTTCAGCATGACTGGGTAACACTGAAGCATACTGCAGGACAGGCGCACATATATGAGGGGTTGAAGGTTTCATTGAAATATTTTGCTGAATTTATTGGCAGTCAACTTTTAGTAGTTACTCCTTTGGTTTTTATCTTAGGAGTCTATCTTCTCCTTAAGCCTTCATCCTTAAACCTTCAGCCTAATCATAGATGGCTTCTAATTTCCCTTTCAATGCCTGTTTTTGCCTTTTTTCTAATAAAAAGCATACAGGGTAAAGTTCAGGCAAACTGGGCAATGCCAGCCTACATTCCTTTTTTGATTATTCTTGCTCATGCTTTAATTCAGAGGGTTTATAAAAAACTTATAATATCAGCAATCCTGATAGCCTTTATTTTTTCATTTATTAACTATGCTTTGCCATATCTAAATCTACCAGAAAAATTTGACCCTTCAGCAAGACTTAAAGGATGGAAGGAACTTGGGGAAAAAGTCTCTGAAATAAAAAAGGAATTTGAAAAAAAAGGAAAAGTGGTGATTTTTTCAGATAGGTATCAGATTTCAAGTGAACTTGCTTTTTATACAAAAGGCAAACCAGTTGTTTACTGTATAAATCTCGGAAGAAGAATGAATCAATATGACCTGTGGCAGTCAATAAATAATGAACTCAATGACTTATCAGTTGTTCACGGAATCTATGTTGTTTATGGCACAAAAAATGAACCTGAACCCGAAGTCTCTTCTGCTTTTGATGGATGTACATCCGAGAATTTCACAGTTTTTAAAAAAGGTGTTAAAATTAGAGATTACACAATTTTTAAGTGTTATAATTTCAAAGGTATGAATTTAAAAAAACCAGAGAATTATTGAGGGAGAAAAAAATGGATTTGTCTATTGTAATACCACTTTACAATGAAGAAGAAAATATTGAGGAACTTCATAAGAAATTATCAGAGACATTAAGCCAACTATTGATTTCATATGAAATAATCTATGTTGATGATGGAAGCAGAGATAATACTCTTAGACTTCTTGAGGAAATTCAAAAAAAGGATCCCCATGTAGTCGTGCTTAGTTTCAGAAGGAATTTTGGACAAACAGCAGCCTTTGCAGCAGGTTTTGATTTTGCCAGAGGGGATGTTGTAATTACAATGGATGGAGACCTTCAGAATGACCCTGCTGATATTCCAAAGCTTATGGAAGCTATAAAAGACGCAGACATTGTTAGTGGCTGGAGAAAAAAAAGAAAAGATCCATTCTTATCTCGTAGACTACCATCAATAGTGGCGAATTGGCTTATCGGAAAAGTCACAGGTGTAAGAATTCATGACTATGGATGTTCTCTAAAGGCATATAAAAGAGAGGTTGTTAAAAATTTGAAACTTTATGGTGAGATGCACAGATTTATTCCTGCCCTTGCAAGCTGGTATGGAGTAAAGATAAAAGAGATAGAAGTAACTCACCATCCAAGATATAAAGGAAAGTCAAAATACGGAATAGGAAGGACAATTAAAGTTCTTCTTGACCTTGTTACTGTAAAATTTTTGCATAGTTTCTCAACAAAGCCAATACAGTTTTTTGGACCGATTGGTGTTTTATTTATGATTTTAGGAGTTATAATTGTAGGATATCTTGTTTTTCTTAAATTATTCAAGGGAATATCCATAGGTGGAAGACCTTTGCTTCTTGGAGGATTTTTCTCTGTCCTGATAGGCTTAAACTTTATTGGTATGGGACTTCTTGGAGAGATGATTGTAAGAGTTTACCATGAAACCCAGAAAAAGCCCATATATATTCTGAAGAAAATTTTAGGACCTGGAGATTGAAGCAATATATAAAATTTTGCATTCGCTTTACAGTAACTGTTTTATTAGTCTTATATCTTCTTAAAAAAATTGATTTTTCTAATGTTTTAAGCTCTTTTGTTTTAATAAATCCTTTTGCTTTTTTCTTTGCCTCTTTTCTATACATTATTTCTTCATACATATCTACATTGAGATGGAAAATTTTTCTTCCTTATCAAGAATTGAGTATTTCAAAACTTTTTTCTCTTTATCTAATAGGCGCATTTTTTAATAATGTTTTACCTGGAATCATAGGAGGAGATATAGTAAAAATTTTTATGATTAAAGAAAAAACAGGGACCAAACAAGCATTGGCATCAGTATTTATGGAAAGATATATAGGACTTTCTGCTTTATTATTCATAGGCTTTATATTTTTTTGTGTATTTTATACAAAGCTTCCACAACAAATGCTTATATGGACTGTTCCTGTAAGTTTTGTAGGATTTATTGGAGGAAGTATTTTCTTTTTATTGCTTGGAAAAACTAAATTTTTTAAAGGATTGAAAGATTATGTTTTAAGTTTTAGCAAAAAACAGATTATTAAGGCATTTATCTTGTCTATTTTTGTTCAATTTATTGTAATTATTTCGGTTTATATAATTTTTATTGGGCTTCACCAATCAATATCTTTTTTTGAATTAGCTATTTTTATGCCAATTATAATACTAATTTCAATGCTTCCAATATCAGTATCAGGAGTTGGAGTAAGAGAATGGTGCTTTATCTTATTTTTTGGTAATTCTTTAGGATATGCTAATGTTGTAGCAGTGTCTTTTTTATGGTTTATTTCTCAGGTTTTTGCTTCTCTTATTGGTGGAATTGAGTATTTAAGGTTTAAGAATTTTTTGAATATAAAGAAGGAATAAAAATCTTTTTAAATCTCTAAGATTATTCGGGAATGGGTCAGTTTTAAGCTTTTCTATAATTTCTGGTTGTGCAAGTCTATCTTCAATATTCAGATTATATTTTTTCACTATCTCATTTGCAATATAAAAAACATCTTCTCTTCTTTCTCTTAATGGAAGTATTCTGAAAAAAACAGGATTAAGCAGTTTAAGTAAATTACCTGAAAATTCTCCTTTTGCAACCTTAATTCTTATATCTTCTTTGCCTACAAGAATAAATTTTATATCAGGAAATTCAACTGGAGTTATATCCCCTACTCTATAAAATTTTCCGTTCTGAATTGCTTTTTGAAATTTATCTTGAAAATCTCCAGGCATTGCATCAAACTCTTTTATTACAAGAGTTCCTCCTTCTGCATGTTTTAAAACTCCTTTTTTACCTTTTTTGCCAAAATATCCTTCTTTTATTCCAAAAAACTCTTCTTCAAGAGTTTCCTCTTCTATATCACAAAAAATCATTACAAAAGGTTTTTCTCTACGAGGATTATCATCTGCAGTATAAAGTGCTGCAGCAAGAAGTCTTTTGCCAACTGCTCTTTCACCATAAATAAAAATGTTTCTATCTTTTGCATTTTCTTCAAATAAATTTTTAAGCATATTTGCAAAAATAGGATTTTTTGTTTCAAATCTGAACTTTCTTAGTTGATAAACTTTCTCAGTTGAAAGCTGAATTTCTTCAAGGATATTAAACTCCTGAGCAATTGAGATAAATCTATCCATTGCATTTTGAAGAATTTCTAATGAATCAGACTCTTTTACTCTGAAGTATCTTTTTGCAAGTTCAAGAAAAAGTTCGCGATTATCAACAACAGATGGAAACATCAAAGCCTGTGCACCATAAGAAGCAAGGTCTGAAAGCAATGCCATATCATAAAAACTCTGCAAAGTAGATCCCCTTTGTGGAACAGATGTTTTTATCTCCTTTTGCCCATCTTTTGGAAACATCCTGTTTAGAATATTCACAACTTCCTTAAAAGGAGGACAGATTATATTTCTTTTAAGAGTATCAATATGATTTGTGCCAAAAACTGATTCTTCAAGAAAGACTCTGTCTTCAAGAGGAAGTTTAACGAGAAAATGAATTATATTTCTGTATTTAGGAAAATCATTCATCATAAAAAGTAAACCAAGGCATGGTAGCAAGCCTACAAAAAATGCTTCATCTCTATGAATATGAGAAAATTTCTCTGCAATAAGAGAACAAATTTCAGCACTTAAAATGCCATATACCCATATATGTAAATCTTCAACTTCAAGGAAAAGATCTCTTTCAATAATTATCTGTTCAATTTTTTTTGTTCCAATATAGTTAACCATTTGAGAGAAGTTTGTTATTTCTGTTTTGCTACAGGGTTTATTAACTTCCTGAAAAATAAGATAGGCAATTATAGGGTCATACTTTATCAAGAAAGAGATTTTATCTGAATCCTCTACTAAAACTTCTCTTAATTTAGAAATTGTATGTCTGAATACAGGAAAACTCATCACATTTATTATAATAAAAAGGGAAACAAAATTAAAGGGAAAAAATGTATAAAGAAAAAGATTTTGACATAATTGTTGTTGGAGCTGGACATGCAGGATGTGAAGCTGCTTTAGCTACAGCAAAGATGGGACTACAAACAGCCCTTTTTACAATATATCTTGAAACAATAGCACAACTTAGTTGTAACCCTGCAATCGGAGGTCTTGCTAAAGGACATCTTGTAAGGGAAATTGATGCTCTGGGTGGTATTATGGCAAAGGTAACTGATATGGCAGGTATACAATTCAGAATGCTTAATCGTTCAAAAGGTCCTGCTGTTTGGTCTTTACGTGCTCAGGCTGACAGAATCCTTTACAATGTTTATATGCGTAAAATTCTTGAATCAACGGAAAATCTTGCTATAAAACAAGCAATGGTTGAGGAGATAGTGGTTGAAAATGGTAAAGTTAAAGGAATTATAACTTCTCTTGGTGTTTTTTACGGTGCAAAAGCTGTTATAATTACACCTGGAACATTTTTAAATGGACTTATCCACATAGGTCTTGATTCTTTTGAAGCAGGCAGAGCAGGAGAATTTCCATCAAAAAAGCTTTCAGAATCAATCAAAAAACTCGGATTAAAGATGGGAAGACTTAAAACAGGCACCCCTCCAAGAATTGATGCAAAAACAATAGATTTTTCAAAAACAGAAGAACAAGGCGGTGATGACCCTCCTATACCATTTTCCTATTCCACCAAGAAAATTAATAATCCTCAGGTACCGTGCTATATAACATATACAAATGAAAAAACCCATGAGATAATTCTTAATAATCTTGACCGTTCCCCCCTGTATAGCGGAAAGATAAAGGGAATAGGTCCCCGTTACTGTCCTTCAATTGAAGACAAAGTTGTAAAATTCAGAGATAAATCAAGACATCAGATATTTCTTGAACCTGAAGGATTGAGTAGAAAAGAATATTACGCAAACGGAATTCCCACATCTTTGCCCTATGATGTACAGGTTGCTTTTGTAAGAACAATCCCTGGGCTTGAAGATGCTGAAATAATGAGGCCGGGATATGCAATTGAGTATGATTTTGTATACCCTACACAGATAAGGCATACTCTTGAAGTGAAAGGAATTGAAGGATTATATCTTGCAGGTCAAATTAATGGAACAAGTGGATATGAAGAAGCTGCTGCACAGGGATTGATGGCTGGGATTAATGCAGCACTTAAGATAAAAAAACAACCACCTCTTATTCTGGGCAGAGATGAAGCATATATTGGAGTATTAATTGATGACCTCGTAACAAAAGGAACACAAGAGCCTTACAGGATGTTTACTTCAAGGTCTGAATTCAGACTGCTACTTAGACATGACAATGCTGATTTAAGACTAAGAGATTATGGATATAAAATTGGCCTTGTTGATGAAGAAACCTATGAAGAATTCAACAAGAAAAAGGAATTGCTCCAAAGAGAAATCAAAAGGCTCAAAACTACCACAATTAAACCTTCAGAAGAACTTAATAAAGCACTCATAGAAGCTCAAACAACTCCAGTTGAAGAAGCCACGTTTCTTGATAAGCTTCTTAAAAGACCTGAGCTTAACTATGATTTTATAAAAAAATTCGCACCTTCTGAGGTGACTTTAACAAAAGAGCTTGAAGAGCTTGTTGAGATTCATATTAAATACGAGGGATATATTGCAAAACAGATGGAGCTTGTTGAAAGAATGAAACAATTTGAAGAAAAACTTATTCCTGAAAATTTTGATTTTAATATCCCTGGACTTTCAAGGGAGGTAATACAAAAACTCACAGAAGTAGCACCAAGAACAATCGGTCAGGCAATGAGAATTCCCGGAGTAACTCCTGCAGCCATATCCATTCTTATGGTGGCTGTCCAGAAAAAAACAACTGTTAAGAAGTAATAATGTGAAAGAGTTGAAAGACTTTTTCAAAAAATGTTTCAGCAGTAATCTTATAAACTCGTTAAAATTGCCAGATGATGATAAACAGATTGAAGTCCTGGCAGATAAATTCCTCTTTTATCTATCAGAACTCAAAAAATGGAACAAAGCCTACAATCTCACATCCATAGAAGATGAAAAAGAGATAATCGTGAAGCATTTCATTGATTCGCTTTTATATTTATGTTTCATCTCTGAAAATCCTCTAAGCATTGCAGACATCGGCACAGGTGCGGGTTTCCCAGGAATTCCAATAGCTATTGTAAGACCTCGTGCAAAAATAACATTGATTGAACCTTCCTGGAAAAAAAACGCTTTTTTAAAAAATATAAAAAGAAAACTTGAACTTGAAAATATTGAAATTATCAAGGCAAAAGCAGAAGAGATTCATAATAAGTTTGATATTGTAATATCCAGAGCATTGTGGAGTATAAAGGATTTTATTAAACATTGTAACCATTTACTCAAAAAGGAAGGATATTTTCTAATAAGTAAATCATTAAAAATTGATGAGGAAATTCAAAATTTACCTGAGAGATATAACATAGAAATAAGAGAGTTTGAACTTCCAGATATTAACTCTTCGCAAATAGGAGGTAAAAGATATATAATCAAAATTGAAAAATGCGAATCTTAGGGATTGATACATCAACAAAATATGCTGGTATAGCAGTGCTGGAAGATGGAATACTGCTTGCACAATCTACAATGCAGTTTATGGCTTCCCATTCTGAGAAACTTCTTCCTGAAATTGCCCATATTCTTGAAATAATGAAAATTCCTCTTGAAACAATTGATTATTATGCAATTACTGTAGGACCAGGGTCTTTTACAGGTTTGAGGGTTGGTATAAGCACAGCAAAAGGGCTCTCTTTCGTAACTAAAAAAAAGGTAATTCCTGTATCAACACTGGAAGTGATTGCATGGGAATTTCCTTACTGCAAATATCAGATATGTCCGATATTTGATGCAAGAAAAAAAGAGGTCTTCACAGCTTTGTTCAAATGGGAAAATAATAAAATTCTAAGACTTAAGGAAGATTCGGTTTTAGGAATTAATGCTCTGGTAGACTGGATTAAAGAAAAAACAATATTTGCTGGAAGTGGGGCAGATTTTTATAAAGAAAAATTGATTGAAAAACTTGGTAGTAAGGCTATATTTCCACCATTAATATATTCAGTGCCACATCCTGGAATTGTGGCATACATAGGGCTACAAAGAATTAATGAAGCAACTAATGGAAAAGACTTAAAACCTGAGTATCTCAGAAAATCAGAAGCTGAAATAAAAATAACACTTTCAACTTCGTCTCAGGATAAAGTTTAGCATTTTGGATGAATATAAAAATAAGAAACTTAAAAGAACAAGACCTTTCACGTGTTTTAGAAATTGCAAGCCAGAGTTTTTCTATACCATGGTCATTAAAATCATTTAAAAATGAGCTTTTAAATCCTCATTCTATACTCAAGGTCGCAGAATTTAATGGAGAAATTGTTGGTTATATTGTTCTCAGGAAAATATTAGATGAAGCAGAATTGTTATCAATTGCTGTAAAGCCTGAATTAAGAAGAAAAGGGATTGCTACTGAACTTATAAAAAATGTATTGAATGAAGTAAAAGACTCTGTAAAAACTTGTTTTCTTGAAGTGAGAGTATCAAATAATGAAGCAATCAGTTTTTATGAAAAAATTGGCTTTAAAAAAGCAGGATTACGTAAAAAATACTATCTTTTACCTGAAGAAGACGCTATTATTATGAAGCTTGATTTATTTTAATTTATTTTGTCATTCAAAAAATCTTTTCTTAATAAAACTCTGGTTTTAAGGTTCTGTTCATTAAATCAGAAGCTGCTTGCTGAGGTGTTTTTCCTTCATATATAACCTGATATATTTCAGTTGTAATAGGCATTTCAACATCAAGTTTTTTTGAAAGTTGCATGGCAGAAAGACTCGTTTCAACACCCTCTGCAATTGAGCGCATGCTTTTTGAAATTTCATCCAGTGATTCACCCTTACCAAGTCTGTATCCTACTGTATAATTTCTTGAGAGATTTGATGTGCATGTAAGAAAAAGGTCTCCAAGTCCGCTTAATCCTGAAAAGGTTATTTCCTTTGCTCCCATCTTTTTGCCAAGTCTCATGATTTCGTGAAGTCCTCTTGTAATAAGAGCAGCTCTTGCATTATTGCCAAGCTCAAGAGCATCACAAATTCCCGCAGCAATTGCAATAACATTTTTTATAGCTCCTCCAATCTCAGCGCCAATAGGGTCATCGTGTTCATATACCCTGAAGTAAGAAGTGCTAAAAATTTCCTGTAACAATAATCTTCCTCTTTTTTCTGAACCTGAAATTGTTACAGCTGTAGGTTTTTCCTGAGCCACCTCAATAGCAAAAGTGGGACCCGAAAGAACATAAACTTTTTTGTTTATTATTTCCTCAAGAATCATAGATGGTGTTTTTAGAGTGCCTTTTTCAATACCTTTTGACGCGCTCACAACGATATTTTCATCATTTAACTTATTCTGTAAAGAAGTAAAAACAGAGCGTATATGTTGTGTCGGAACAACATTCACAATAAATCTGGCTTTTTTAATTGCTTCTAATATATCATCGGTGCTCATTAAATTATGGGGCAGTTTAATATTAGGTAAGTATATCGGATTTTCTTTTTTAGAATTTATAGCATCCGCAATCTCTTTTTCTCTTGCCCAGATTACTACATCAAATCCTTTTTTTGAAAGAAGGGAAGCAAGGGTTGTTCCCCAGCTCCCTGCTCCTATGACTGCTATATATGACATATTTTTTATTTTAATTTCCCAAACTCTTTAAGTTTGAGTTCTTTTCTTTTTATTTTACCACTTATTGTTTTCGGAAGTTCATCAACAAATTCTATTTTTCTTGGATACTTATATGGTGCTGTTTCTTTTTTTACAAATTCCTGAATATCTTTAACAAGAGGTTCAGAAGGTTCATAATCCTGTGTAAGAACAACGAATGCTTTAACTACTTCTCCTCTTACCTCATCAGGACTTGCAACAACAGCAGCTTCTTTAACTGCAGGATGCTTGATAAGAGCGCTCTCTACCTCAAATGGACCAATCCTGTATCCAGCACTTATTATGACATCATCTTCTCTTCCAACAAACCAGAAATAACCATCTTCATCTTTATAGCCACGATCCCTTGTAAAATACCAATCACCCCTAAATGCAGCAGCCATCTCTAATTTATCACCTATATATTCTTGAAAAAGTCCCACAGGTCTTTGAGGATTTATCTTAATTGCAATATTTCCTTCTGTATTTGGAGGAAGCGGATTTCCTTCATCATCTGTTATATCTATCTCATATCCAGGTGTTGGAAATCCTGTTGCTCCTGGTTTCATTGGAATAAATCTGAACATAGCAAGAGTGTTTACTGTTTCTGTCTGTCCATAACCATTGTAAATATATTCTCCTGTTGCATCTTTCCATAGATTAATTATTTCAGGATTTAAAGGTTCACCTGCTGCCACAAAGTGTCTTACTGTTTTAAATTTAAGTTCTTCCAAAGGAAGTTCTTTAACAATCATTCTATAAGCAGTAGGTGGACCGCAAATAGTGTTTATCTCATATTTCTTTAATGTTTCCACAATTAAAGAGGGTGAAAATTTTCCTTTTCTATAGTAGGTGAAAACTGTTGTCCCCATGTTCCAAGGTCCAAAAAAGCTTGACCATGCTGCTTTTGCCCAGCCTGTATCTGAAATATTCCAATGAATCTCTCCTGGTTTTAAGTCCAACCAGAACTTTCCAGTAATTATGTGAGCAAGAGGGTAACTGACCTGAGTATGAAGAACCATTTTGGGAAGTCCTGTTGTTCCTGATGTAAAAAATATAAATGCTGGGTCATTAGAGAATGTCTTCTCACCTAAAAATGCTTCATTTTTAAGAAGTTCCTCATATTTATGCCATCCCTGCTGATTATCTATATTTATCAAAATCACGTCTTTCCCGTGTTTATTAACAGCTTCTTCTATTTTTGATGCATTCTCACTATCCGAAATAACAGCTTTAATGTTTGCTGCTTTCAATCTGTATTCAATATCCTTGGCTGTAAGAAGAGTTGTTCCAGGAATAGCAACTGCGTTGATTCTCATAACTGCAAGAACAATTACCCACCATTCAGGCTTGTTTGGAAGCAGTATTAAAACTGTATCACCTTTATTTATACCAAGTTTTTTAAACCCTCCAGCAAGTTTGCTTGAAAGACGGGTTAAATCACTAAAACTAAACTTCTTCAATTCGTTACCATCTGTCCAGATTAGTGCTATTTTGTCATTCCATCTGTCAAAAACATCCAAAGGAAAAGAAAACTTTTCTGGAACATCAAGTTTAAAATTTTTAACTTCTTCATAGTACTTTTTCATCATATCTTGCATAGAATCCTCCCTCAGTAATTTGCATAATCTAAAATCATAAAATAAAAAATATACATTTATCAAGGCAATTGAAAATCATGAAAATTTACATTTAAATTCTCAGATGAAGTTGCAATTACAGCAATTTTCTATAAGTAAATTAAAAAAATCTAATACATATGAGTTACAAATAAAGATAGTAAAAATCATTTAAAGTTGACTATTACCAAAAAAATATGTAGGATATTGATTAAAAAGCTATTCAGTTTCTATCTGTCATTTCGGGCAAACTCAATGGTGAGAGGAATCTCTGACTGTTCCTCTGGAGAAAAAACAGAGGAGATTCCTCACTCCGTTCAGAATGACAGATAAAGGGGGTCGGAATAAAAAAAGTGGGAGCGGGATGACAGAAAGAGGGTTCGGAATGGCAGGAAAAAAGGCTGAACATTACAGAAAGAATGCGAACAATGACAAATAAAAATAAATGAAAAACATTGAAACTTGTAATGCCTTGATTTACAATAAATTACAATTTTTTGACAAGCTATAGAAAAATATAAAAAATGTTTAAAAATATTTCCTATGTAACTGTTGCTTTTATTTATATAAATATTCTCGGCTATTTCTTTCATGCAGTTGTAAGCAGAAGTCTTGGTCCTGTTCAATACGGTGAATTTATGGTCCTTTATTCCTTCATGCTAACAGTAGGTAATATTACATCGCTTCTTGGGGCAGTGAGTATAAAAATATTGGTTGAAAATTTTGTTTATAGATATGAACTTTTAAGGTCATTGAGAAAACTTGTCTTTTTTATAGGAACAATGTTTGCAATATCTATTTGTTTAGGTTCTTTATTTCTTAAAAATTTTCTACATGTAACGCAACTATACTATTTTTTTATAATAGCCTTGTCATGGTTTGGAATGTTTATGGTTACTGTTGAAAAAAGTTTTCTTCAGTCAACTAATAGATTCCATCTTTTTGCTTTCTCAAGTATTTTTGAACTTACACTTCGTTTTTTTGCTGCTGTATTATTGCTTTTTATTGGGTTAAAAGTTGGCGGTGTGTTATTGGCTTCTACAATAGCTTTATTCTGCACTTTAATTTTTCTTTTTTATAAAAATAAAAATTTCTTTGGACAGAAGGCTTCTTTAAATATTACAAACATAATAAAGACGTCTCTTTATATTTCACCATCAGGTTTTTTTGTTTATGCTGACGATATTTTTATAAGAAGAATATTTGACTGGCATACTGCAGGATTATTTGCATCTGTATCAATAGTTGGTAAGGTGCTTGTATGGCTTACTATTACCATTCTTGGGGTCTACTTTCCAGAGTTCGTTAAACTTAAAAACTCTGACAAATTTAAAAATGTTATCTTTCAAATGTTCGGCATTGTTGTGCTTGCTGAAATTTTGGCACAACTTGTTATATTTATTACTGGTAAGCCTCTTTTCCTATTACTCTTTGGATATAAATTTGAACCCGCAGTGCAATTTCTTTCTTACTATTTTTGGGCAATTTTACCTCTGCTTTTTAACATAGTATTCATAAGCATAGCAACAGCTTTGGAAAAAGGTTTTTATTTAATTTATTTGCATTTAATTTTTTATTATTCTGGTTTTATTCTAATTTCATTCAATTCTGTTTATGATTATTTTAAATACATTTTCTTAATAAACCTGATTTTTTTCACTATTTATGCATGTTTTTTTAGAAAAGATGTTTATAATAAACAGTTCAAAGCTTAAGAATAAAATGTCTTATGGTATAATTTTATAAAATCTTAAAAAGCTTGAATTTTCAACTGCTAAAAAACAGAATAAAAAAATGCTGGAAATAAAAGAAGTTACAAATAAAAAGTATCTTAAAGAGTTTGTAAGCCTGCCTCTAAAACTTTACAAAAAAGATTCTTTCTATGCTTCACCTTTGATAAAAGATATGATGGAGCATCTTACAGATAAAAATCCTTTTTTTAAGAGAGCAAAGGCAAAATTTTTTATTGCCTATAAAGATGGAAAACCTGCTGGAAGAGTAGCAGCTATAGTTAATTATGCCCACCTTGAGTTTCATAATGATAGTGTGGGTTTTTTCGGACTTTTTGAATGTATTAATGACAAAGAAGTTGCCAATGCTCTTTTTGATAAGGCAAGAAAATTCCTTATAGAGAATAATCTTAAAATCATGCGTGGTCCGATGAATCTCTCAACCAATGAAGAATGTGGTTTCCTCTATGAGGGATTTGATACACCATCTATGATAATGATTCCTTATAATCCACCTTATTACAATGAACTTTCAGAAGCTTATGGTATGGAAAAGGTGAAAGATTTATTCTGTTTTATTGTTGATGTGCCTGAGAAACTTCCCGTAAAAATTGATAGAGTTGCACAATTTGCTGAAAAACAGGGAATAAAAACAAGAACTGTAAAATTAAAAAATCTAAAGGAAGAACTCTACGCATTTATGGAAGTATACAATGAGGCATGGCAAGATAACTGGGGATTTATCCCGATAACAAAAGAAGAGATTGACTATATGGCAGAAAAACTTAAACCTGTTGCTATTCCGGAGTTAGTTATTGTTGCTGAAAAAGACGCAGAGCCTGTGGGTTTTTTTGGTGCTATTCCTGATTTCAACGAGGTTTTAAGGAGGCTGAAAGGAAGGCTAACTCCGCTGTCAATCATAAAGGCTTTATACTATAGAAAAAAAATTCAATCAATAAGGCTTCTTTTATTTGGAGTAAAAAGTAATTTTAGACATAAAGGTGTGGAATCTATAATGATAAGAGAAGCTTTTAGAGGGGCTGTCAGGCATGGTTTTAAAAAGTGTGAGTTTTCATGGATACTTGAAGATAACTATGATACAATAAATCTCACCCAGATTGTAGGCGCAAAAAAATACAAAACGCTGAGAATTTATGAAAGAAGGATAGATTAAACTTTTTACTTATTAAAAGTTTTAGGGCTTATAAATTTTTAAACCAGGAATTAAATCAAAGTGTTTATCAAAAGTATACAATTCCATATCATGTTCAAAAGCCAAAGCAGCAGTTGCAACATCTGTAAGAGGTATACTAATTCCTTTTCTTCTTAAATCAAGACTTAACTTCCCTGCTTTTATCCATATATCTACTGTAATTTCAAGAGTGTTCACTGCTTTTAAAAGTTCTATAATATTGCTTTCTTCCTTGAAATTTTTTAATCCCTGTATCAATTCTGCGATAATAATTCCGTTGATATAAGCCTTATTTTCTTTAAGTAGTTTAATTACAAATGGAGCAGCTTCTGTGCCTCTTAAAAATGAAATGAAAACAGAGGTATCAATTATTACTCCTTTAGTTTGCATTATTTTCTGCCTCTTGTAATTCCATTATCTCAAGTTCTTCAGTTAGATCTTCAACTTCAATTTTTCCACTTAGTTCTATCAATTTGCTGATTTTTTTTTGCCTTATGTATTCTTCCATAACTTTAATTAAAGCCTTTGTCTTTGACTTTTCTCCAGTAATTTTTAAAATCTCATCTATAAGATTATCAGGAATATTTAATGTAGCACGCATTTATATCACCTCCTTTATATGCTATAAGTATATGATATAAAAATATGCATTGTCAATCTGAATTTCAAAAAATAAATTCATAGACACATCTTGTCAAGTTAAATTAAAATAATTGATAATGTTTGATCTTTTAATAAAATTCAAGCATGCACTAATTGTAGTCATAATTTTCCTTCTTGCCTTAGTTCTTCTGCTTGCTACTGTTGAACTAATCTATGTAATAGCAAAAGACATAATTTCTCCACCTTTTTTTCTTCTGGAACTTGATGAGCTTCTTGAAATTTTTGGTGTTTTTATGCTTGTAATAATAGGCATAGAGCTTTTTGAATCAATAATTAAAACCTACCTTAAAGAGGGAGTGGATCATGTAAAGGTTGTTCTGGCAGTTGCCATGATTGCTATAGCAAGAAAAGTGATAATCCTTGATGTGAAAGAGATATCCAGTCTTACAATGCTTGGAATAGCTGCGATCATATTAGCACTATCAATTGGATATTATCTATCAAAAATTAAAAGGGAGTAATTGTGAACTGGTATCAAATAAGTTCAAAAGAAATCTATCAAAAACTCAATACCTCTGAAAAAGGTCTTACCAATGAGGAAGCTCAAAAAAGGCTTAAACAGTATGGAGCAAATAGACTCACCGAAGAGGAAAAAATAAACAGACTTAAAATCTTTCTTCATCAGTTTGCAAGTCCTCTTATTTACATTCTTATCATAGCTGGAGTAGTTACAATCTTGCTTAAAGAATATATTGATGCCAGTGTCATATTTGCAGCTGTAATAATAAATGCAATAATTGGTTATTTTCAGGAATACAAAGCTGAACAAAGTGTAAGAGCACTGAAAAGAATGCTTGTTCCAAAAGCCAAGGTCTTAAGAGATGGAGTTGAAAGAGATATAACCAGTGAGGAGCTTGTTCCAGGTGATATAGTCCTTCTTTATTCAGGTATTCGTGTCCCTGCTGATATAAGACTTATTCATACAGTAGAACTCAAGATTGATGAATCAATTCTTACCGGAGAATCTCTTCCTGTTGAAAAACATCATCATGTCATTAAAGAAGAAAATCTCACATACGGAGATCAGAAAAATATGGCATTCATGGGAACTATTGTGGTAAGTGGAAGAGCAAAGGGAGTTGTTGTTGAAACAGGAATGAATACTGTTTTTGGAAAAATCGCAAAGCATATAAAAGAAGCAGAAACAGTAAAAGCACCGCTGCAGGATAAAATAACCAAGTTTGCAAATGCTATAGGTATTCTTGTTCTATCAGCCTCTTTGCTACTTTTTATAGCAGGATTGATTATTGGAGAGTCAATAAAATATATGTTTATGACAGCAGTGGCTGCTGCAGTAGCTGCAATTCCTGAAGGATTACCTGTTGTCGTAACTGTAGCACTTGCAGTTGGTGTTTCACGGATGGCAAAGCATAATGCAATTGTAAGAAAGCTTCATGCAGTTGAAACCCTTGGTAGCACCACTGTTATTGGTTCAGATAAAACCGGAACATTAACAAAAAATGAGATGACAGTTAAAGTGATTTATGATGGGAAAGATGTTTATGAAGTTGAAGGAAGCGGTTATGAACCCAAGGGGAATATACTTCATAATGGATTACCTGTAAACCCAAAAGAAAGACATCATCTCATAGATGTTTTAAGAATTGGACTGCTGTGCAATGAATCATCAGTTTATGTGGAAAATGGAGAGTATAAAATTCAAGGAGATCCAACAGAGGCTGCTTTGATTGTTTCAGCAATGAAGGCAGGGATGTCTCCTGAAGAAGAAAAAGAAAGATACAGACAGATTGCAATAATTCCATTTGAGTCTGAAAGAGGATACATGGCAACCTTACACAGACACAAAGGGAAAAAATATTTATTTGTAAAAGGTGCACCTGAAAAGGTTTTAGAGATGTGCATAAAAGATTCCTTTGGAAATGAGATAGACAGAGAAAAAATACTACACATGGCAAATGAGTTTGCAAAGAGGGGGCTCAGAATTCTTGCCTTTGCATATAGAGAAATTAAAGAAGAAATTGAGGAAATAACATGTAAAGAGATAGAAAAATGTGATACAGTCTCTGGATTAATCTTTGCAGGACTTCAGGGAATGATTGACCCCCCAAGACCTGAGGCAATAGAGGCAATTAAGGGATGTAAAAGCGCAGGAATCAGAGTTGTGATGATAACAGGAGATCATGCAGTCACTGCAAAGGCAATAGGTGAGATGCTCGGGATTTCAGATGGTAAATCAAAGGTTCTTACAGGAAAAGAGCTTGAAAGAATGAGCGATGAGGAGCTTTTCCATAAAGTA
Source organism: Thermodesulfovibrio sp. Kuro-1 (assembly GCF_006538445.1). Taxonomy (NCBI): domain Bacteria; kingdom Pseudomonadati; phylum Nitrospirota; class Thermodesulfovibrionia; order Thermodesulfovibrionales; family Thermodesulfovibrionaceae; genus Thermodesulfovibrio; species Thermodesulfovibrio sp. Kuro-1. The sequence goes on from NZ_BJKS01000005.1 coordinate 95,601, forward strand.
AAAGAAGTATCTATCTATGCAAGGGTTTCTCCTGAACATAAACTAAGAATTGTTAATCAACTTAAACGTCACGGAGAAATAGTTGCAGTTACAGGAGATGGAGTAAATGATGCACCCGCTCTGAAAGCTGCTCACATAGGTATTGCAATGGGTAAAAGCGGAACAGATGTGGCAAAAGAGGCCTCTGATATGGTTCTTACTGATGACAACTTCGCAAGTATCTTTCATGCTGTAAGAGAGGGAAGAATTGTTTTTGACAATATTAGAAAAGTCACATTCTTTCTGATTCCTACAGGAGTTGCCTCAATACTTTCAATTATTCTTGCAATGCTTTTCAGTGTTCCCATTCCCTATGTTCCTGCACAGATTTTATGGATAAATCTTGTAACAAATGCTCTTCAGGATATTGCTCTTGCCTTTGAACCTGGAGAAAAGGGTGTGCTAACAAGGCCTCCGAGAGATCCGAAAGAGGGAATAATGTCGCGGCTTTTAATTGAAAGAACAATCATTGTGGGTGCGTTAATCTCGGCAGGAATAGTTTTTAACTTTATCAATGCCTTAGAAAGTGATGCATCCCTTGAGAGAGCAAGAACAGTGGCGGTAACCACAATGGTATTTTTCCAGTTTTTTCAGGCATGGAACAGTCGTTCTGAGTATGAATCCATATTTAAAATCAGCTTATTAAGTAATCCATTTTTGTTTTTAAGCCTAATAGCAGCAACTATTGCCCAGCTTGCTTTTATTTATGTTCCAACACTTCAGTGGATATTCAGAACAGAACCGATTTCAATCAAAGACTGGCATAATGTTCTTCTTGTGGCTCTTTCAGTTATTATAGTTGTTGAAATTGACAAATGGCTCAGAAGGAGATTGAGAAAATGAATGGATTTTTTCAGGGAGCATGGCAGATTGGAAAAGTTTTTGGAATTCCCATAAGAATACACTACACTTGGCTTATTGTTTTCGGACTCATCACATGGTCACTTTCAACATTTTATTTTCCGAAAGTTGCGCCACAGTTACCAGTAGCTTCTTACTGGATTAATGGAGTAGTGGCTGCGTTTTTGCTATTTTTCTCTGTAGCAATACATGAACTTGCCCATTCACTTGTAGCTAAGAGATATAAGCTTACAATTGAAAGTATCACGCTTTTTATTTTTGGTGGAGTTGCTCAGATGAAAGGAGAACCTCCAAGTGCGAAGGCTGAGTTCAGAATAGCCATTGCCGGTCCCCTAACAAGCTTTTTTTTAGCGGCTTTTTTCTTTTTGTTTAGTCTGAAAACAACAAATATCGGTTTCAAGTCTCTTTTTTCCTATGTTTACCAGCTCAACCTAATCCTTGGTTTTTTCAACCTTATACCGGGGTTTCCTATGGATGGTGGCAGGGTTCTAAGAGCGTATTTATGGAGCAAAAAGAAAGATTACCTATATGCTACCCAGAAAGCATCAAAAATCGGACAGAATATAGCAATATTCTTCATGATATTTGGTGTATTCTCTCTTTTTATGGGGATTCCCACAGGTCTCTGGCTCATTTTAATTGGATGGTTTCTCTATTCCGCAGCCTATGGAAGTTATCAACAATCAACACTTGAGGCACTGTTACAGAATGTTAAAGTAAAGGATTTGATGGTAAAAGATTTAGTTACTGTTTCTCCATCAATGAGCATTCAAGAGGTGATTAATAATTATTTTCTTAAGTATGGTTATACAGGATTTCCCGTAATCTCTGAAGGCAAATATCTGGGTATTTTGGCACTAAGGGATATAAAAAGTATTCCTGAAGAAGACAGACCACTAAGAGAGGTATCTGAATTTTATGGTAGGCACAAACCTCAATGGGAGATATCTCCTCAAGATAATGCATTAAATGCTCTTGAAAAGATGCTCAGAGAAGATGTAGGAAGACTTGTAATTTTAGAAGATGGGAAAATTACAGGCATGATAACAAGAAATGGAATTGCTAGATATCTGGAAATAAAAAAATTTATAACTAAAATAAATGAATGACAGTTGAGTACAGCTAACCTGAATGAGCCTGAATTTAATCAATATCATACAGATGGGAAACTATTATTTCTATTCAGGTTACTATGTATATGTTGGAAAGACAAAAAGGAACCATTTTAAAACATATTCCATATTCCTTTATAGGAATCTAAAGACTCTCGCAAAAATAATCTTTATTCTGTTATAATTGTTAACTATGTTTATTGGGACACCGCTTATTTCAGAAGACCAGATTCAAAAGAAAGTTAAGGAACTGGCATACAAAATATCTGCAGACTATGCAAACAAGGACTTACTTGTAATCGGAGTTCTCAAAGGCTCATTTATGTTTTTCTCAGATCTCATAAGGTATATTCAGACTCCTTTAAAAGTTGATTTTATTATTGCATCCAGTTACATAAAAGACTCATCCTCTGGAGAAGTAAAAATTCATTATTTTCCGAGAGAGGAAATTCAAGGCAAAGATGTGCTTCTTGTGGATGATATTATTGATACAGGAATTTCTTTAAAAGTCATAAGAGAAAAAATTCTTTCAATGAATCCATCTTCTCTTAAAATTTGTGTTTTCCTTGATAAAACAGAAAGAAGAGTTGTTGATGTTCCTGTTAACTATACTGGCTTTAAAATTCCTAATAAATTTGTTGTTGGCTACGGGCTTGATTATCATGAAATGTTCAGAAATCTCCCTTATATCACAGTCTTCAAGAAAGAAGTGAAATAATGTATAAGTTGAAAATTATTACAGGATTTGATGCTGCTCATCAACTAAAAGGTTATAAAGGAAAATGTGAAAATATTCATGGACACAACTGGAAAGTGGAAGTAGAAGTAATTTCAGAAAAACTTAATGAAATCGGAATTGCTCTTGATTTTAAAGAATTAAAAAAAAATGTTGATGAAGTAGTATCCCAGCTTGACCATACCTTTATAAACCAAATTCCACCGTTTACACAATTAAACCCTTCAAGCGAAAACATAGCAAGATGGATATATATGTCTCTGAAAGATAAGTTCAATACAACGCTTGTAAGACTTTATAGTGTTACTGTCTGGGAGTCTGATTATGCATCTGCAACATACATGGAATGAATATTTAGATTCAGTTTTAAAAAAAATACCAGATATTCATGCTGATTGGGAAATTTATTTTCTAAGAAGAAAAACTCATTCAGTAGAAGGTAAAGATTTAAAACTTGATAAAAAAAAGGATGCTACAAGAGAATTTTTTTCAATAAGAGTAATAAAAGATAAAAAAGCTGGATTTTCAATTTGTAGCGAAATAAATAAAATTCCTGAGGCTTTTCAGTTAGCAACTACGCTTGCTCAAATATCTGACCAAGATGAATTTTTAGCTCTTCCATGTCCAGAACAAATAAAAAAAGTGGAAGTTTTTGATGAACAATTAATCAACAAGGAAGAATCACTGCCTGAAATATTGATAAATATGCAAAAATCCGCTCTTTTTGATAGAAGAATTAAAAAACTCAGAAATGCAGAAATAAGCTTTACAATTGATGAAAAAGGCATAATAAACTCAAAAGGCATCTCTCTTTATCAACCTTTTACAAGCATTATGGTTCATATAATTGCAATTGCTGAAGAAAGAGATTCTCAGATGGGATGGGCTTACAGAACTGAAAGATTTTTAAAAAATATCAACTTTGAAGATGTTGCATTAGAAGCAGGTAAAAAAGCTTTAATGCTTCTTTCTCCCAGAAAAATTAAACCATTTAAAGGAATTACAATTTTATCTCCCTATGTTGCATGTGAATTTCTTGAACTTATAGCTCAATCTATTTCTGCAGAAAACTATCAAATGGGTAAATCTCTTTTTTCAGGCAAAATCGGACAAATTGTTATAAACGAAAAATTAAATATCATTGATGATGCACTGTCTCCAGAAAAGTTTGGTTCAACACCATTTGATGCTGAAGGTGTTCCAGCATCAAAAAAAGTTTTAATTAAAAATGGGATTTTAACATCTCTTTTACATAACACCTATACAGCAAACAGGGCAGGAACATTATCTACAGGAAATGCAATTAGAACAGATAGAGGACTATCCGTAGGTCCAACAAATCTATATATTGATAATGAAGGGGAAAAGCCTTCTCCAGAGGATTTAATAAAACAAGTTGACAAAGGAATCTATGTTGTTGAAGTTATGGGTATGCATACAGCAAATCCTGTTAGTGGAGATTTCTCAGTGGGAGTTTCAGGAATTTATATAGAAAACGGAGAATTAAAACATCCTGTAAAGGAAGTAATATACTCTGGCAATGTGATAGAATTATTCAAAAATATACGAGCATTAGCTAATGATTTAAAATTTTTTGGAAACACTGGTTCACCAACCCTTCTTGTAGAAGGTGCAGATATATCTGGTTAAAGGAGGATCGCCGTGGATTACTTTTTAACTGAAGAACAAAGGATGATAAAAGACTTAGCAAGGCAGATTGCAGAAGAACATGTTCTTCCTGTCCGGGCAGAGCTTGATGAAACAGGAGAATTCCCATGGGATATCATGAAAATTCTTGCCCAGGCAGATATGTTCAGAGTATTCATTCCAAGTGAATATGGAGGACTTGGAACAGGTGCCCTTGAACTTTGTCTTGTTGTGGAAGAGTTATCAAGAGTTTGTCTTGGAGTTTCAACTACCTATGCTGCAAACGCACTTGGGACATACCCAATTCTTCTTTTTGGAACAGAGGAGCAAAAGAAAAAATACTTACCTGATATAGCAGATGGGAAACGTCTTGTTGCTTTTGCACTCACCGAACCAAATGCAGGAAGTGATGCAGGAGGAATTCAAACAACTGCTACAAAAGATGGAGATTATTACATTCTTAATGGAAGAAAGCAATGGATAACAAATGGTGGAGAAGCTGAGATTTATACAGTTATTGCTTTGACTGATAAAACAAAAGGTGCCAGAGGCGCATCTGCTTTTATTGTTGAGAAAGGAACTCCGGGCTTTAGCTTTGGTAAAAAAGAAAATAAAATGGGCATAAGAGCTTCTGCCACAAGAGAATTAATATTTGAAGACTGTAAAATTCCAAAAGAAAATATGCTCGGCAGAGAAGGCATGGGTTTTATTGTCGCTATGAAAACACTTGATCAGAGTCGTGTTGGTGTCGGAGCTCAGGGACTTGGAGTTGCTCAGGGAGCTTTTGAAGAAGCAGCAAAATTTGCTAAGCAGAGAGTTCAATTTGGACAGCCTGTAATAAGTTTCCAAGCAGTCCAGCACATGCTTGCTGATATGGCAATTCAGATTGAAGCTGCAAGAGCACTTATTTATTCTGTTGCAAGATATATTGACAGCGGAGCAAAAGATATTACAAAGGCTTCAGCAATGGCAAAAACATTTGCAACAGATGTAGCAATGAAAGTAACAGTTGATGCAGTGCAGGTCATGGGTGGTTCAGGATATATGAAGGACTATCCTGTTGAAAAAATGATGAGAGATGCAAAAATTCTTCAGATATATGAAGGAACAAATCAGATTCAGAGGAATGTCATAGGACAGGCAATTATAAAGGAATTAACAAAATCAGGTATTTAATGAAATACACTAAAATTTTTATAAAAAATAGAGTCCTGTTCATAATGTTTTTTTATTAGTCTTTCTAACGAATTGCTCAAATTATCAATATAAAAATGCTACTAAACGATATTATGCAGAACTTTCAGCAAGTGAAAAAGAAGAACTACTTGCAGAGCATAATAAATGGAGGGCTAAGGTAGGTGTTTCAGCTTTAAAATGGTCTTATGAAATGGAAAAACTTGCAATAGACTGGGCATATAAATTAAGTAGAACATATGGTTGTAGAATGATGCACCGAAGTAGTAATTATGGAGAAAATATATTCTGGGCAAATTATCCTGTTACAGCAAAGTATGTGGTTGATTATTGGGCAGAGGAAAGATTTAACTATGATTATTTATCTGACAGTTGTAAACCAGGTAAAGTATGTGGGCATTATACGCAGATTGTTTGGAAAGATACAAGAGAAATAGGCTGTGGCAGGGCTCTATGTCAGGGAGGAGAGGAAATCTGGGTTTGTAATTACAATCCTGCAGGTAATATCAAAGGTAAGAAGCCTTATTAATCCTTAGATAAAATCATAACTCTGTGTGACTCCCCCATTCCTTGGGGGAGCACAAGTCTTTTAAAATGCTCTTTTAAATTCTTTTGATAAATTTTTTGAAATATTTTCTCATCACAGAGCGAAATAAGATAACTACCCTGAGAAAAATATCCTTCAAATTTAAGTCCAGCCATAGTTGCTAATTTTTCAACTGCTGTAAAATTTACATGAGCAGTCATATCCTGATGTCCGATGTTTATATAGGGATTTTCATTAATATTGTGTTTATAATAACAGAGTAAAGTGCCTTTATTCCTGTCTGGATGATAGTATTCTTCTGAGGTATAGCCATAATCAAAGATTAAAATATAGCCTTTTTTTAATTTTTTGCTCAAGCTTTCAATTAATGATTTCATTGCAAGATTTACCTCTGAGCGATATTTTTTCATTTTCAAAACCCATGGTGCGAATTCCTGTAAATACTCTAATGTGTCTGTTCTGCAAGGCAAAAATATTTCAATTAACTGTTCTTGCTCTCCAATGTCTACATAAACTTCCATAATCTGACCTGAGTCATTCACTTCAAATATTCTTACAGGAAGGGCATCAAAGACTTCGTTGCAAATAATTAATCCGCTAAATGACTCTAATTGTTCAATTGAGCTATACCAAAAAATTTTATCTTCATGTTCTTTTAACCTTTCTCTTTGAACTTTTTTGAAAGCAGGATTTATTTCTACGAGATTATATTTTATAGAGGCCGAAGAGTCAATATTATCAAGAATATCCTTAGCAAGAAATCCCATGCCTGGTCCTATCTCAGTTACGGTAAAATTTTTGGGACAATTGAGCTTTTGATAAAAAATCTCTATTTGTCTTGCTAAAAAAAATCCAAAAACTGAACCAAGATGAGATGCTGTAAAAAAGTCTCCCTGTCTTCCAATTTTTGCATCTGGTTTAGTGTAATAACCAAGCTCTGGATAATAAAGAGCCATTTCCATAAACTCATCAAATGGAATTGCACCATGTTTTTTGATTTTTTTAATGATTATTTCTTTAAGCACGGCTTTTTAGGAAATGAGAGTTAACATTCTTTGGACAGCTTCATAGGCTTTGATTCTTATATCTTCAGGGACTTTAATTACATATTGATTTTCTTTTAAGGCAGTAAGAATGCTTTCAAGTGTTGTAATCTTCATATTGGGGCATATCATGGTTTTTTTGATAGGATAGAAAACCTTATCAGGATTTTCTTTTTTAAGCCTGTAAAGAAGCCCGACTTCTGTGCCAATTATAAACTCTTTTTGTGATGCTGCTCGAGCAAATCTTACCATTCCAGATGTGGATGCAACATGGTCAGCAAGTTCTATTACTTCAGGACGGCACTCAGGATGAACAACAACTAATGCATCCGGATGAGCCTTTTTCGCACGAATAATATCTTCTTTTTTTATCATATGATGTGTTGGGCAGAAACCATTCCATGCAATAATCTCTTTTTCAGGCACATGCTTTTTAACCCAGTCTGCAAGATTTTTATCAGGCACAAATATAATTGAGCTAAACGGAACCGCTTTTACAATCTGAGGAGCATTGGCAGAGGTGCAACAAGCATAACTCAATGCCTTAACCTCTGCAGTGGTGTTAACATATGACACAATAGGCGCATAAGGATATCTATCTATCCATCTTTTAAGTTCCTCAACATCTACAGTATCTGCCATAGGGCAACCAGCATCAATCTCAGGAAGAAGCACTGTTTTATCAGGATTGAGAATAGCAGCGGTTTCAGCCATAAAATGAACTCCACAAAAAACTATAACATCGCAGTCAACCTTTGTTGCCTGCCTGCTTAATTCAAGAGAATCGCCAACAAAGTCAGCAATTTCTTGAACTTCTTCTCTCTGATAGTTGTGAGCAAGAATTATAGCATTCCTTTGTTTTTTAAGAGCAAGAATTTCTTCTACTGTCCTGTTGACCATATATACAAATCCTCCCTGTTTGTATATACAACAGAGCCATCAGATAGAATAATCGCTTTAATAGGCATTTTTTTGATCCTGTATTGTCCAGAATCTCCTGCATACCTTAGAGATATTTTTCTAACATAATTTTGTGTTTCAAGAATCTTAGGAATTCTACCAAGACTTTCAACAAGATTGGGTCCTGCATTATATGCAGCCAAAGCAAGCTTAAAGTTGCCATTGAACCTGTCAAGAAGATATTTCATGTATTTTATTCCACCATCTATGTTTTGCACAGGATCAAATGGGTCTTTTACTCCCATGAGAATTGCTGTTTGAGGCATTAGCTGCATAATTCCCATTGCACCCTTTGGAGAAACAGCATTTGGATTCCATCCACTTTCTTCTTTTATCATTTCTTTTATAAGCTTAGAGTCAACACCATAAAACCTGGATTTTTCATCTACAATTTTCTCAAGCTCATGTCTGGATGAATGAGAAACTGATTGAGATGTTGATATTTTTTGGACCCTACCTAATTTTTTTGTTGATACTTTTTTAATTTTTTCTTCACAAAAGTTTGTATAAACCCTTTCACCATCTATTGTTTTAACACAAATTCTATCTGCCCATAGATTGTTGTTGAAAAATACAAAAAATACTGCTATTATTGTCAACCATTTATACATATCCAATTATATCAAAATGAAAGAATTTTCTTACAACTTCCCTGACCTTATTATTGAGATTATCAACCATAAACCGAGAAAAAATGCAAAAACTCCTGTAATTAAACCAAAAAGGGAAATTCCATATATCAAAGGTTTTACCTGGTTTGCATGCATTATTGCAGAACTCAGTATCATGGCACTTACAATAAGACTGAATGCAATTTTATTGCTCGCTTTATCAATATCTTTAATAAACTCTGGAAGATTAACATGATACATTCTCACAGTTATCTCATCTCTAACAGCCTTTTTAAGAAGCGTTTTAAACTGAAAAGGAATATGCTCAAGAGCATCCCTGAATTCACGCAGTGCTTTAAAAGTTTTGTTCAAGTAAAACTCTGGATGCAATCTTTTTGATATAATTTTTCTCGCATAAGGTTTTAGTAACTCAATGATAGATATCTTTGGACAAAGTTCTCTTGTTAATCCTTCAAGCATTATCAAAACCTTGTCAATTAAAAGAAGTTCAGGAAGGAATCTAAGTCTATGTTTTAAACATACTCTCATAATTGATTCAATCAGTTCTGATATTTTGATTTCCTCAATTCTGTACGTATAAATTGGGAAAAGAAGCTCTTCTATATCTTCCTTTAATTCTTTTTTGATTTTTTCTCTATCAATATCCTCTGGAATTATTCCAAGTTTAAGATACTCTGTAATTAACTGTTCAGTATTCTGGTTTATTATTGCCAGTGCGACATTTGCATAAGCCTCTTTGAATTCTTCATCAATTCTTTGGACTATACCAAAATCAACAAGAGCTATTCTTCCATCATCTCTGACAAGGATATTCCCAGGATGGGGATCACCATGAAAAAAGCCATAATCAAAAATTTGTTTAAAATATATATCAATCAGCGTATTTAAAAGAGTTTCTATATTAAGTCCTTTCTCTTTAATTGACTCCTTGTCATCAATTCTTATTCCATCTACTTTTTCCATAACAAGAATTTTTTCAGTAGTAAACTCTCTGAAAACGTGAGGAATATAAACTTTTTCCTCATTTTTAAATTTTTCCTTAAAAATTATTGCATTTCTTGCTTCTCTTCTAAAATCAAGCTCTTTTGTAATAGATTTTGAAAATTCATCCACAATTCCGACAGGGTCAAATAGCTTACTTTCTGAAATATATTTTTCAACAAGTTTAGCAAGAGTTTGAAGTATTGAAAGATCAAGCATAATCTGTTCTTTAATACCAGGACGTCTAACCTTCACAATAACCCTTTCTCCATTCATCAATGTAGCTTCATGAACCTGTGCAATTGATGCAGAACCTATTGGCTCTGGATTAAAACTTTGAAAAACCTTTTCAATTGAAATACCCAGTTCTTTTTCTATAATTTCGTAAACAACTTCCACTTTAAAAGGAGGGACTCTGTCTTGAAGTTTTTTAAACTCCTTCGCATAATTTAGCGTGACCATGTCAGGACGTGATGCGAGAAGTTGACCAAGTTTTATAAATGTAGGTCCGAGTTCTTCAAATGCTATTCTAAGCCTTTCAGCAATGGTGGGGACTTTATAATATGGCCATCTTCCGAAACTTCTAATCCTTTTCTTTAGACCAATAAATCTACCAAGATGAATCTGATCAATTATTTGTCCAAATCCGTGTTTTAAAAACACATTGATTATTTCTTGTAGTCTCTTTGCTGAAAAATACGTTTTTTTTATTCTTAAAATATCCATTCGCTGAAACTATTATAACACAAGAAAATAAAGCCAGAAATTATCCAATGCAAAACTTAAAATCTTCATGCTATAATACTTTTCATGAGTATTAAAAAGGGATATTTTGGTCTATACGGGGGCCGTTTTGTTCCTGAAACTTTAATGCCCGCTCTTGAAGAACTTGACAAGGTTTTCAACATAGCCAGAAAAGATAAAAATTTTATTAACGAATTTGAATCTCTTCTTAAAGACTATGTTGGTCGCCCTACCCCTCTTTATTTTGCAAAAAGGCTAAGTGAACACCTTGGTGGTGCAAAAATTTATCTAAAAAGAGAAGACCTTGCCCATACAGGTGCACATAAAATAAATAACGCTCTTGGACAAGCTCTACTTGCAAGCAAACTCATGAAAAAGGATAGAATTATCGCTGAAACAGGAGCAGGTCAGCATGGAGTTGCAACTGCTACAGGTGCTGCACTTGTAGGACTTAGTTGTGACATATACATGGGAACAGAGGATATTCGCAGACAGTCACTTAATGTTTTCAGAATGAACCTTCTTGGTGCAAGGGTTATCCCTGTTGATACAGGCTCAAGGACACTTAAAGATGCTATAAATGAAGCATTAAGAGACTGGACAACCAATGTAAGAACAACACATTATGTTTTGGGAACTGTTTTTGGTCCTCATCCATATCCATTACTTGTCAGATTTTTTCAGAGTGTTATAGGAAAAGAGGCAAAAAAACAGCTATTAAATAAAGAAGGCAGGCTTCCAGATGTTCTTATTGCCTGTGTTGGTGGTGGAAGTAACTCAATTGGACTTTTCAGTGCTTTTTTACATGATAAAGATGTAAAGATGATTGGTGTTGAAGCAGGTGGAAAGGGTATAGAAACAGGGCTTCATGCAGCCAGATTTGCAGGAGGAGCAAAGGGAATTTTTCAAGGATGTCTTAGCTATGTTTTGGAAAATGAAGATGGTAATATCCTTCAAACACATTCTGTCTCTGCTGGGCTTGATTATGCCTCTGTTGGTCCTGAACATGCCTATCTGAAAGATACAGGAAGAGTAAAATACACCTATGCTAATGATGAGGAGGCTTTAGAAGCCTTTGAACTTTTAAGCAGACTTGAAGGAATTATTCCAGCTCTTGAGTCAGCCCATGCTGTAGCTGAAGCAATAAAGATAGCACCAAAAATGTCAAAGGATTCAATAATAATTGTAAACCTCTCAGGTAGAGGTGACAAGGATGTGCAGGAGGTGGCGAGAATCAAAGGAGGAGATGGAAAAACAAAAATATGAAACAAGGATTCGCAGTTAGAAAAAAAATTGAAGAGATAAAAAATCAGGGTAAAAAAGCCTTTATTCCATATATTATGGCAGGAGACCCAAATCTTGAGGAAACTGCAAAGAGACTAAAAATACTTGAACAGGCAGGAGCAGACCTAATAGAGCTTGGCGTTCCCTTTTCAGATCCTCTTGCTGATGGACCGACAATACAAAAAGCAGCAGAAAGAGCATTAAACTCTGGAACAACCTTACGTAAGATATTGAATTTTCTTGAGGATTTTAAAAAAAGTATTAATACACCCATAATTCTTATGACTTATTTAAATCCTGTTTTCTGTTACGGAATTGAAAGATTTTTTCATGATGCAAAGGGAGTAAATGTTGGTGGAGTTATTTTTCCTGATCTAACAGTTGAAGAGTCTAAGTATTACAGAACATTTGCGAAGAAATACGGTATTGATACAATATTTCTTGTAGCACCAACATCAACTCCTGAGAGAGTAAAGAAAATTGTAAAAGCCTCAACAGGTTTTGTTTACTATGTTTCAATAACAGGAATAACAGGCACTACACTTAGCCTTGATAAATCTTTCAATGACCATATAAATTTTGTAAAAAGTTTTGGAAAACCTGTTTGTGTAGGCTTTGGAGTCAGTAAACCAGAAGAAGCAAAATATATTTCTCGAATTGCTGATGGAGTAATTGTGGGAAGTGCAATTGTAAAAATTTTTCATGAAAAACCTGAAAAGGCTTCTGAATTCATTAAATCTCTCAGAGAGGCAATATAATGGCATGGTTTAAAAGAAAAGAGCCTAAAATAGACAAAAAAGTAAAAATTCCTGAAGGATTATGGGTGAAATGTGAAAATTGTAAAGAAATAATTTATAGAAAAGAACTTGAAAATAATCTTAAAGTTTGCCCAAAATGTCAGTATCATTTCAGAATTTCAGCAAAAGAAAGAATTTCTCTTATAACAGATACCGGAAGTTTTACAGAACTTGACTCTGATATTAGAAGCCCTGATCCTCTTGAATTTAAAGATACAATGCCTTATAAGGACCGATTACAGGAAAACGAAAAAAAGACAGGACTTAAAGAGGCAGCAATATATGGAGATGCAAAAATCAATGGAAGAGATGTAGTAATCGCTGTTCTTGATTTTTCCTTTATGGGTGGAAGCATGGGAACAGTTGTTGGAGAAAAAGTAACACGAGCAGCAGAAAGAGCAGTTGAGCGACAACTTCCTTTAATAATAATCTCATCATCAGGTGGTGCGAGAATGCAGGAAGGCATGTTTTCTCTCATGCAGATGGCGAAAACATCTCAGGCAATTGGAAGAGTTAAAGAAGCAGGACTTCTGTATATTTCTGTCTTAGCAGACCCGACATTTGGTGGAGTTACAGCATCCTTTGCAATGCTTGGCGATATAATCATTGCAGAACCCAAAAGTCTTATAGGTTTTGCAGGTCCGAGAGTTATTCAGGAAACAATCAAACAGCAGCTACCTGAAGGATTTCAGAGGGCAGAATTTTTACTTGAACACGGAATGGTTGATATCATTGTAGAAAGAAAAGAATTAAAAAATACAATTCATAGACTTATTGAGATTCTTATGCCTGTATCAACTTCATATAACAGCAACAGCCAAAATCTTAAAAACATCCATGACCCTGAATCGTCCTTTAATGTTATTCAAGAAAACAAGAATACTGAACAGCATACAGGTAAAAATTCTTCTTCGTCCAATTCAGACTCTAAATGACAAAGAGGATGAAATATAAAGAGTTGATAAATGAGCTTTATAAAAAAAGAACAAATGGCATAAAACTTGGACTTAATAGAGTTATTTCAGTACTTGAAAAACTTGGCAACCCTCATCATTCCTTCAAATCAATTCATATTGCAGGAACAAATGGTAAGGGTTCTGTTTCTAAAATCATATATTGTCTTATAAGAGCTCAAGGACTGAGTGTTGGACTTTTCACCTCTCCTCATCTTACAAGATTTACAGAAAGAATAATTGTCAATGATATTGAAATCTCTGAAGAAGAAGTTGAACATCTTATTGAAAAAATAAAACCTTTTTCAGATGAACTTACCTTTTTTGAGTATGTAACAGTAATGGCACTTCAATATTTTAAAGAAAAAGGTATTGAATATGCAGTGATTGAAACAGGTATGGGAGGAAGGCTTGATGCCACAAATGTGGTAAATCCTCTGATATCTGTAATAACAAACATAGGACTTGACCATCAGGAGTTTTTAGGTGCTGATTTAGCCTCTATTGCAAAAGAAAAAGCAGGAATCATAAAAAACGGGATACCAGTAGTATCTTCATCTCAGAAAAAAGAAGTAGAGAAAGTGATTATAAAAAAAGCAGAAGAGATGGAGTCACCATTATTTATTTACGACAGAGATTTCATAGGTGTATTAAAGTCAATGAGCCTTGAGGGAATTGTCTTTGATTTTTATCCCTTTAGTTTTCAGCCTTCAACCTCAAGCCTTCAGTCTAACTTATTCTTGCCTCTTACAGGCTTTCATCAACTTGAAAATGTCTCTGTAGCATTAAAGGCTTTTATTAACATATATCCCATGTATAATGAAAATGCAATCAAAGAAGGATTAAAAAATGTAAAAATACCAGGCAGACTTGAAATAATCTATGATAAACCTCTTGCTGTCTTTGATATAGCACATAATCCTGATGCTGCGGAGGTTTTGATAAAATCATTAAAAACTCTTACAGATAAAAAACCTGTAGTAGTTTTTGCAATGATGCGAGATAAAAATGTAAATGAATTTATAAAATGTTTTGAAAATTATGCATATAAAATGATTTTTACAGTCCCTAATTATGAAAGAGCTCTGACATATAAAGAATTACTGAAAAGACTAAATGATAAAAAAATAGATTTTGTTCCTGAACCTTTGGAAGCATTTAGAAATGCCATTTCACTTTGTAAGAATAATTCAGACATATATGTCCTCTGCACAGGCTCAGCATATCTGGTTGGTGAAATAAAAGAGCGTCTTGGAGAAAAAACATTGCATAGAAGTCTTGGAGAAATTTTATGAAAATTATTATCTCCAGGCATTTTCTTTTGTTTTGTATAATACTGTTTCTTTTTTTTATTGCTCGTATTTCCTTTGCTACAGAGATAATCTCTGAAACATTAGAATACTTTGACGAAGAAAAAAAAATTATTGCAATTGGTGATGTCTATATGAGCGATATAACCTTTGATCTTAAAGCACAAAAAGTAATTTATTATGAAAATACAGGTGATATAGAAGCCTATGGAGACCTTTACTATGACGATGACGAAATTACTGCATGGGCTGAAGAAGGAAAACTTAACAGGGATAAAAAAACAGGTCTTTTAAAAAATGCTCTTCTTCATATAAAAAAGCAGGATATGTGGATAAAAGCATCTGAGATTGAAAGGCTGAGCGAGATTAAATACAAAGCTAAAAAAGCAACTTTTTCAACTTGTGAACCAGAGCCAGATACTGCACAACCATGGTGTTTTACAGGGGAGTTTGTTGACCTTGTGGTTGATGATACATTAACATCAAAAATTACTACTTTTAAAGTCAAAGATGTGCCTATTCTTTTTTCTCCTGTGTTCTGGGGTCCTGGTGGAAGCACAAAAAAATCCGGATTTTTACCATTTAAATTTGGAAATTCAAATACTCGCGGAGTTCGTTTAAGCCCTGCCTATTATCTTGTGATTGATAGTAATAAAGATGCCACATTTTATCTTGACTATTTTTCAAAAATAGGACTTGGTAAAGGAATTGAATACAGATACATGGATTTTGATACAAAGGGGATGTGGTATGGATATCAGATCAAGGACAGGAAACTTAATAAAGAATATATTGAATTACGAGGAATTCATCTTCAGAAATTTAAGGGAGTTGACTTGCTGGCAGATTTAAACTATGTCAATAAGAATGATTTTTACAGGGAATACGGAGATGTTCGTTCAGCTTCAAATACATTTCTTTTTAAAGAATATGGGAAAGACCTTGCTGCAAGATATGATAGATTCTTGCAGTCTTCTCTGGAGCTTTCTATACCAGGGGTTCAATCAAGATTTTATTTGCTTGGACAAGGGTGGAAGGATTTAAAAGAAGGAGGTATAAGTCCTCCGGGAAAAGCAGAACTTGGATATGTTGTTTATCCATATAAACTTGGACAATTCAATATAAATTTCAATACTAATCTGGCTGAGTTTTATAAAGAAGACGGACTTAAAGGGCAAAGATTTGAGATAAGCCCTCAAATAAGTCATAGTATGGGAGATAGTGTTAAACTAACACAGAGCTTAGGATTAAAAGAAACTTTTTATAATCTTGAAAACACATCTCCTTATGAGGATACTTCTCATAGAGAAATGATTCAATATAATGCAAAAAGTTTTATGAGGTTTTATAAAAGAGGAGAAAATTTCACTCATCTGGTTGAGCCATTTGTGGAAGGAGTTTTTATAGGAGTTAATGGTAAGCCTCCGATTTTAAAAGATACTGAAGCAATTGATGACACAGCACTTTTAAGAGCTGGTGTGTATAACAAATTAAACTTTAAAAGTTTTAATATCCAAGCAAGAATTGCCCAAGTATATGATTTCAGAGCAAAAAATGAATGGGATAAGTTATATCCGATTTTATTTGAAGGAAGAATATCCTTATGGAAAATAAGTTTCGGATTTGATACATATCAGAATATAGCAAAAAAAAGAATGGAAAGATTTAACAGTGATATAAGTTTTTCTCCAGATGAAACAACATCTTTCTCATTAAGTGAACGATATACCAAAGACGGTGCACTTTCTCCTGCTTATCTCTGGTCTCCTACATTAAGAGACCAGTATAACTCACAGGAAAAAGAAGGGGGAGTTAAGACATACGCCTTAGCAATAGCCAAAAAACTTTCAGAAAAGTGGTCATTTACAGCAAATTTAAACTATGATGCTAAAGGTCCTGGATTAAGAGATAGCTCATTAAACATAAAATATACTCAATCTTGCTGGGCAACAAATATTGCAATCACAAGAAGACCTGTTGAAATACAAGGAAGAAAAACCTCTGAGTTTAGTTTTCTTGTAATTTTTGAATTGAAAGGATTAGGTCCAATAAGAGTTTATGAACGCAGTGGTAGTTCTTAATAAACCAAAAGGTTTTACAAGCCAAGATACTGTTACTAAGGTAAAAAAGATTTTAAAAGTCAAAAAAGCAGGGCATGCAGGAACACTTGATCCTATGGCAACAGGGATTTTGATTGTATGTATAAATGAAGCGACCAAGATTACACCTTTTTTGATGGAACTTGAGAAGGAGTATGTCTTTAAGGCAAAATTTGGAATTTCAACAGATACCTATGATGCTGAGGGGAAAATTGTGAGAGTGGTTGAGGATTTTAAGCTTGAAAGAGAGCAAGTTGAGAGCATCCTTGAGGAGTTCACTGGAGAGATAATGCAGATACCACCTATGTATTCGGCAGTAAAGGTAGGAGGCAAACCCCTTCATGAACTTGCAAGAAAGGGTGTTGAAATAGAGAGAAAACCAAAGAAGGTGATTATCCATTCAATTAAAATAGAAAGTTTTGAACCACCCTTTGTGACATTCAGAGTAGTATGCAGCAAGGGAACATATGTGAGGTCTCTCTGTCACGATATAGGAGAGAAACTCCGTATAGGAGCGCATATAGTAGAGCTCACAAGAACAAGGATTGGAGAGTTTAGAGTGGAGGAGTCAATAGAGTTAGAGGAGTTAAAGAGTTTAATCTCAAATAATCTTGACTCTTCAGCCTTCAGCTTTCAGCCTAAGAAGGGTATTTTCTCCATAGACCAAGCTTTATATTTTCTGCCATCTGTTACAATGCAGGATTATATCATTCCGAGATTTCTTAACGGCAATCCAGTGAAAATACCCTCTGGAATAGTTCCAGCAGGCTGGGTTAAAGTAAAAGACACCAGGGGTAAAATTCTTGGAATAGGCTATGGCAATGGCGTAATTATAAAACCTGAAAGAATTATCTGGGAGGAGGTTTGATAATGATACAGAGATACACAAGAAAAGAGATGGGAAACATCTGGAGCGATGAGAACAAGTTCAGGAAATGGCTTCTTGTTGAGATTGCTGTATGTGAGGCATGGGCTGAGCTTGGAAAGATTCCTGAGGAAGCTTTACGGGAGATAAAAGAAAAGGCAGACTTTGACCTTAAAAGGATTGATGAGATTGAAGCAACTGTCAAGCACGATGTGATAGCTTTTTTGACTGCTGTGGCTGAAAAAGTTGGGACTGTATCCAGATATATTCACATGGGACTGACATCTTCTGATGTCGTTGATACTGCCCAGGCATTGCTTATGAAAGAGGCTGGAGAGTTGATAATGGAGGATTTGAAAAGGATTAAGGAATTATTTAAAGATAAGGCATTTCAATACAAAGATACAATATGCATGGGAAGAAGTCACGGAGTTCACGCAGAGCCTACAAGTTTTGGTTTGAGATTTGCTCTATGGTATGAGGAAGCAGGAAGAAATATTGATAGACTCGCTTCAGCAATTGATAGAATTTCAGTCGGTAAAATCTCAGGTGCTGTTGGGACATTCTCAAACATGCCACCAGAGATTGAAGAGATTGCCCTTAAGAAACTCGGGCTTAAGCCTGAGCCTGTGGCAACTCAGGTTGTGCAAAGGGATAGACATGCAGAGTTTTTAAGTGTGCTTGCCCTTATTGCTGCCATGATTGAAAAGATTGCTGTTGAGATAAGGCATTTACAGAGAACCGAAGTTTTAGAGGCAGAAGAACCATTTACAGAAGGACAGAAAGGCTCCTCTGCCATGCCTCATAAGAGAAACCCTGTGGGCTGCGAAAACCTAAGTGGACTTGCCCGCCTTGTCAGAAGCAATGCCTTTACAGCCTATGAAAACATTGCACTCTGGCATGACAGGGACATATCCCACTCATCTGTTGAGAGAGTAATAATTCCCGACAACTGCATCCTTGTTGACTATATGCTTAATAGACTCTACGGAATAATCAAAGACTTGAGGGTTTATCCAGAACGGATGCTTAAAAACATTGAACTTAGCTTTGGTCTATACAACTCTCAGCGGGTATTACTTGCTCTTGTAGAGAAGGGGCTTACCCGTGAGGAATCATACAAAATTGTCCAGTCCAATGCTATGCGGAGCTGGAAAGAAGGCATACCATTCATGGAGCTTCTTCTTAAGGACGAAGAAGTGAGGAAGTATCTCAATGAAGATGAAATAAAAAACATTTTTGAGCTAAACTATTACACAAGAAACATAGACCATATTTACAGGAGAGTGTTTGGATAGAAATTTGAAAAATACGAGGAGGGGGTTTTATGAGTAGAGACATTACAAAAATTAGAAATGTAGCAATTGTAGCCCATGCAGGTGCAGGGAATACCAAACTTGCAGAGCAGATACTTTTTAAAACAGGGCAAATTGACAGAGTAACTACAGGCGAGACAACAGGCAAAGTAATTGATTATGAACCTGAAGAGCTTGCAAGAAATATGACACTGAGTTGCAAAGTTGCTTACTGTGATTACAAAGAGCACAGAATTAACATTATAGATACACCTGGCTTTGTTAACTTTCTTGAAGATACAAAGAATGCCCTTCGAGTTTCCGACGGCGCTGTTGTCATTGTCAGTGCCCTTTCGGGTGTTAAAGCTGAAACTGAAAGAATATGGAAATACTGCGATGACTACGACCTTCCAAGAGTAGTTTTCGTAAACAAGCTTGACAAGGAAAACGCATCCTTTGACAGAGCAGTTGCAGAGATTGAAAAGGTTTTTGGTCAGGAGGCAATCCCTCTTACCCTGCCCATTGGCGAAGGTCCTGGCTTAAGAGGGATAGTAGACCTTATATCACTTAAAGCCTACGAGCAGGATGGAAAATCAGTAAAAGAAGTGCCTATCCCTTCCGAGCTTTCATCAAAAGTTGAGGAATACAGAAAAAAATTCGTAGAGAAAATTGCGGAGCTTGATGATAGCCTGCTCGAAAAGTATCTTGAAGGAGGAGAGCTCACCGAGGAGGAATTAAGAAAAGGGCTTCATGATGCCTCAATTGCCCGCAGATTCATCCCTGTCCTTGCTGGTTCAGCCTTGCTGGGCATAGGAGTTGATGCTTTACTTGATAGCATAATTCTCGCTCTTCCAGACCCACAGGAAAGAGCAAATATATATCCTATAAAAGGCATTAATCCAAAAGATGGCAGCGAAGCAAAAAGAGAACCCTCCGAAACAGCTCCGCTTGCTGCTTATGTTTTCAAAACCACCATAGACCCTTTTGCAGGCAAAATATCATACATAAGAGTTTTCTCAGGTGTGCTTAAGGCTGACTCTACAGTTCTTAATCCCAACACAGGCACAAAGGAAAGGATTGGCCAGATTTACTACATACTCGGCAAAACACAAAATCCCTGCCAGAAAGCAGGACATGGTGAGATTGTAGCTACAGTAAAACTAAAGGATACTCTCACAGGACACACTCTTTGCGATGAAAATAATCCGATTCTGCTTCCAGAGGTAAGATTCTCCGAGCCTATTATCTCCTATGCAATTGCACCAAAAACAAGGGGTGATGAGGAAAAGGTCAGCGCAGGGTTACATAAACTTCTTGAGGAAGACCCTACTCTTAAGTTTTCAAGGGATGAAGAGTCTAAGGATATGATTCTAAGTGGAATGGGACAGGTTCATATAGAAGTTGCTCTGGAAAAACTTAAAAGAAAATTTGGTGTTGAAGTTAACCTAATGGCACCAAAAGTTCCATACAGAGAGACAATCAGAGCCTCTGCTTCTGCCCAGGGCAAATATAAAAAGCAGTCTGGTGGAAGAGGCCAGTATGGAGACTGCTGGATTCAGATAGAACCTCTTCCAAGAGGAGGCGGCTATGAGTTTGTTGATAAAATCGTAGGAGGTGTTATTCCGCAACAGTATCGCCCTGCTGTTGAGAAAGGCATAATTGAGACGATGAAAGAAGGAATACTTGCATACTATCCAATAATTGACATAAAAGTAACTCTCTATGATGGTTCTTATCATCCTGTAGATTCCTCTGAAATGGCTTTCAAAATAGCTGGTGCTCTTGCTCTTAAAAAAGCCTTTATGGATGCAAAACCCGTATTGCTTGAACCAATCATGAAAGCTGAAATAATCGTGCCTGATGAAACACTGGGAACAATCATTGGAGACCTTAACTCCCGTAGAGGCAAGGTTCAGGGCGTTGACCCACAGGCTGGAGGAAATCAAAAGATAACAGCCCTTGTGCCAATGGCAGAGATGCTTACCTATGCCAATCAGCTTCACAGTATGACATCGGGAAGAGGAATTTACTCAATGGAGTTTTCCCATTATGAGGAAGTGCCCTCTCATATTGCCCAGAAAATAATTGAGCAGAGGCAAAAAGAACGTCAGGCAAAGGCAGAGGAGTGAAGTAAACAGATGCTGTATTTCGCTTTTGCAAAATTCTTGGACAATTCTAAGCTTACTCCACTACAGCCAAAAAACTTGCTTTTCAGGCTCAAACAGTTTTGGCTGTGGACGTTCTGCTTCGCTAAGAATTGTTACCCAAAAATTTTAAAAGTCGCTCAATACAGCAATTATTTGTTTGATAAAAATTGTTACCAGAAGATTTATAAATCGCTTATTAAAGCATCTATTTTCTGAAAGTATGAATATGTTTTGTAGGAATAATAAACTTAAAAAATTAGGGTATGTTCAATTACAAAAGGTCATTCCGAGGGGGCTCAATGACCCCGAAGTGACCCTTATGGGTCACCCTGAGGCTTTAGCCGAAGGGTCGCCTAATTTATATGTTACTCAGGTTACAAGAAATAGTGCAGACAAAATTTTTACAATCGAAAGAGATTCCTCACTTTGCTTTGCTCCGTTCGGAATGACAGATGAGGGAGGTTTACGCTTCTTGAAATGACATACGAGGGAGGAAGTAAGCATAGATGAAAAAACCGTGGGGTGGAAGATTTAAGGAAGGAACTGCTAAGACACTGGAGGAGTTCTCACAGTCAATCTCTTTTGACAGAAGGCTCTGGCAGGAAGATATTGAAGGAAGCCGTGCCCATGCAAAGATGCTCTGCAAACAGGGCATTATCACTGAAGAGGAGCTAAAGCAGATTTTAAAGGGACTTGCTGAAATTGAAAGAGAAATCAAAGAGGGAAAGTTTCAGTTCAAAGAAGAGCTTGAGGATATACACATGAACATTGAGAGAGCTTTGATTGAAAAAACAGGCTCTGCTGGTGCAAAGATTCATACAGCCCGGTCAAGAAACGACCAGGTTGCCACTGACTTAAGACTTTATTTGAGAAAAAGAGTGAATGAATTAATAGAGTTAACAGAAAAGCTTGAGAAAACCCTTGTTAATGTTGCCGAAAAAAACATTGATACAATCATGCCCGGATATACTCATCTACAGAAAGCCCAGCCAGTGCTTCTTGCTCATCATCTACTTGCTTATGCATGGATGCTTGAAAGAGACAGGGAGCGGCTGAAAGAGGCACTAAAAAGGCTCAATCTATGCCCTCTTGGTGCAGGTGCCCTTGCAGGAAGCAGCCTTCCAATTGACAGGCATTACACAGCAAAGGAGCTTGGTTTTGAAGAACCAATTCCAAACAGCATGGATGCGGTCTCAGACAGAGATTTTGTCCTTGATGTTTTATACTGTGGTGCTATGCTCATGATGCATCTAAGCAGGCTTGCTGAAGAGATAATCCTTTGGGCAACAGATGAATTCAGATTTATTGAGCTGCCTGATAAATTCTCCACTGGCTCAAGCATGATGCCTCAGAAAAAAAATCCAGACCCGGCAGAGTTAATTAGAGGGAAAACAGGCAGAGTTTACGGAAATCTGCTTAGCATGCTTACAACTATGAAAGGACTTCCCCTTACCTATAATAGAGACATGCAGGAGGACAAAGAGCCTGTCTTTGATACGATTGACACAGTAATCATGAGCCTTAGAGTAATTACAGAAATGCTTCCGGAGATAAAATTCAACAAAGAGAGAATGAAAGAGGCTTGCGGAAGTGGCTACATTACAGCTACAGACATTGCAGAGTATCTTGTAAAGAAGGGAGTTCCCTTTAGAAATGCCCATGAGATAACAGGCAAGATTGTGCTTTACTGTATTGAAAAGGGTAAAAATCTCAACGAATTAAGCATAAAGGAATTAAGGAAGTTCTCGTCAAAAATTGAAAAAGACCTCTATGCCATACTTACTCCTGAAGGTTCAATTGATTCAAAAAGCTCCTACGGAAGCACTTCAAAAAAGAGTGTAAAGGAACAGATAAGAATGTTGAGGAAGAGGTTGAAGGAATGAAGAAAGGCAAGTTTTACTGGTGTTCGCTCATGAGATATCTTTGGACAGTTCTAAACTCGTTTCGCTACAGTTGCAAAACTCAACCCTTCGGGTTTCAGACAGTTGCAACTGTTTTACGCTACACTTCGTTAAGAACTGTTACCCAAAGATATCTAAAATCGCTCACACCAGTATTTACTTGTTTAACAATTTTTATTTTACTATTCCTTCTCACAGCCTGTGGCAGAAAGCTTGACCCAAATCTTGATGACTATCTTCAGCCCGAGCCCGTTGCGAGTTTAACGCTTTCAGCTACTTATGACAAAATATTAATTTCCTGGAGTTATCCTGAAAAAGAAAAAACTAAAATAGAAAGCTTCCTCATAGAGAGAGAAAGCAAAGGAGAGAAAAAAACTCTTGGTTACTACAATAAAGAAACTACCTCCCTTGAGGACAAAGATTTTACCTTCGGAGAAACTTACAGATATCGTATCTTTGCTATAAGACCAAAAGGTATATACAGCAAACCAACAGAAGCTACGATTACTCCTCAAAAATTACCTGAGGTGGAAAATATTACTTATAAAATTAATCCTGAAGGCGTAATGCTTTCATGGGATGCACAAAATTCATTGACCTATAACATATACCGAGTAAATCAAAAAGGCGAAAGAGTAAAGATTGGCTCAACAGATAAAAAATTCTTTTTAGACGAACTTCTTTACGGAAGCATAAGCAGTTACAAAGAAAACTCTCAATCGGAAATTCCCTATGTTATTACTACTTCTAAATCCTATGAATCAGCATATCTGGAGAGCAAAGGCATTGAAACAAAAGTTTCAATTGAATCTTTTATTCCGACAAAGCCTAAGGAAGTTTTCTGGTCAGTTAATGAGCAAGGAGTTTATATTTCATGGAAAGAAACCAAAGAAAGATGGATAAAAGGTTACAGAATATATAGAAAAACAGCAGATGAAAAGAGTTATGAGCTTGTAGGTGAAACAATGATTCCTCTATTCTTTGACGCCAAGTATAATATCACTAACATAAAATCGCCGGTTTATTATAAAATCACTTCGGAAGCTCCTTTAAAAGAGAGTGAAGCAGTAGAAATAAAAGTGGAGGTGCATGATGGATAAAATTCTTCTGGGACACGGAAGTGGCGGCAAGCTCATGTATGAGCTTATTAAAAAATATATTGCACCTATTTTTGAACTCCCTTCTCTTATGGATTCTGCGATAGTTTCTCTTAATCATTCAGGGAAAATAGCAATAACAACTGATTCTTATACTGTTTCTCCTATCTTTTTCCCAGGTGGTGATATTGGAGACCTTGCAATTAATGGAACTGTGAACGACCTGGCAGTGGTCGGTGCAGTTCCCCTTTATCTTACTGTTGGCTTTATTCTTGAAGAAGGTTTTCCTCTGTCTGATTTTGAAAAAATACTCAGTAGCATCTCCTCCTCAGCTAAAAAAGCAGGAGTAAAAATTGTTGCAGGAGACACTAAAGTTGTAGACAAAGGAAAGGGAGATGGAATTTTTATAAATACCTCTGGAATAGGAGTAATTCCCGAAGGAGTAGAGCTTTCCCCTCTGAAAATTGAAATGGGCGACAAAATCCTCATAAGTGGCTCTATAGGGAATCATGGTATTGCTGTAATGAGCGAGAGAAACGGCTTTACCTTTGAACCACCTGTTCTAAGTGATACAAGGGCATTAAATGGCTTAATTGAACAGATAATGAAGGAATTTACACCGTTCATAAAAGTAATGAGAGACCCTACTCGTGGAGGATTAGCCACAACACTTAAAGAGCTTGCATTAGAATCATTGAAAGATATTTTAATTTATGAAAGTGCTATCCCTCTTCATGACACAGTAAAAGGTGCTTGTGAACTTCTTGGACTTGACCCACTTTATGTGGCGAATGAGGGAATTTTCGTTGCAATTGTTAAAGCAGATGTAGCAGAGAAAATCTTACAATTAATGAAATCGCACCCTTTTGGAGAAGAATCTGCTATAATTGGGGAAGTAACTGGCAGGGGAGGAAAAGTTTTACTTAAAACATTCATTGGGGGTACCAGAATAGTTGATATGCTTCCTGGAGAACAGTTGCCAAGAATATGTTAAAGGAGTTAGATATGAGAAAGTTTAAAAATCGCTTGATTTCACCAAGAGTGATTAATCAAAAATATCTAAATTGCTCAATCAAGTTTGTCTTTTTTCTGATGATTGTTTTTTTCTGCACTCAGCTTTTAATTTTCAAACTTAATGCAGAAGAAAACAAATTCTTCGTTGATAAAGTAATCGCTGTTGTAAACAGAGATGTAATAACCTGGAGCGAACTATACAAATATATGGAATTTACTGCAAAGGATGAGATTAAAGCATTAAATCCAGATGAAAAATTCAAATACTTTAAAGCTCATGAAGAGGAATTTCTTGAGAGACTAATTGATACAAAACTTCAAATTGAAGAAGCTGAAAAATATGGAATTTTTGTTACCGATTCTGAAATAGAAGGAGCAATAAATGATATAAAGAAAAAATATGCTCTTACAGAACAAGCTTTTCAGGAAACCCTTAAAAAAGAAGGCATGAGTATTAATGACTATAAAAAAATGCTTAAAGAACAGATAATAATTGGTAGAGCATTAAACACATTAGTAAAAAGCAAAATTATTATTACTGATGCTGAGATAAATAACTATATTGCAGCTCATCCAGAGCTTTCATGTGATGATGAGGGTTACTATGTGAGCCAGATATTTTTGAAAAAAAGAGAAAATCAAGAAGAACTAAAAGCAAAAATAAATGAAGTTTTCAAAAGACTCATTCAAGGTGAGCCTTTCAGTAAAGTAGCATCTCAGATGAGTGAGGACGTAACAGCAAAAACAGGAGGAGCAATTGGACTTCTTAAAAGGAAAGAAATTGCCTCTGAACTATCAAATTTATTCTCAAAAATGAATATAGGACAAGTAAGTGAACCTATGATGACTGAACATGGTATTTTTATTTTCAGACTTGATGGAGTTTGTTTTAAAAAAGGCTCTGACCAGCTTGTAAACTACGTAAGAAGCCTTTTAGAAGAAGAAAAGTTCAAAAAAGACTACAAGCTCTGGACAAGAGGTTTACGTCAGAGAGCTTATATTGAGATTATGGATTAAAAAATGCTTGAAAGATTACAGAAAATACTATCTGATTATGGAATTGCATCAAGGAGACACGCTGAAGAATTAATAAAAGAAGGACGGGTAACCGTAAACGGACAGATTGCAGTAATAGGACAAAAAGCAGACCCTGAAAAAGACTATATAAAAGTTGATGGAAAACTTCTCATTAAACCAGAACCTAAGGTGTACTATGCTTTTTATAAGCCCCGAAAGGTAATCACAGCACTTTTAGACCCTCAAGGAAGACCTACTATAAAAGATTTTATAAAGGGAATAAAATTCCGCATTTACCCTGTAGGCAGGCTTGATTTTGATTCTGAAGGGTTGCTTCTTCTTACTAATGATGGAGAATTAGCTTACAAAGTTATGCACCCAAGTTCCCAGATAGAAAAAACTTACATGGTAAAGGTTGATGGAATCGTTGAACCTGAAACAATTGAAAAACTTAGGAAAGGGATAAAAATTGAAGGCAAACTTGCTGTACCTGTAAGTGTTCATCTCGTAAAAAAACTTAAAGCTAATTCTTGGATAAAGATTACTCTTCATGAAGGTAGAAAAAGACAGATTCGTAAAATGCTTGAACGCGTCGGGCATCCTGTTATCAGGCTTATTAGAATAGCTATTGATGACGTCAAATTGGGAGACCTGAAACCAGGTCAACTTAGACCATTGACAAAGGAAGAAATAGAAAAATTAAGAAGAAATAAATAATAATCTTCGTTAGATAATTTTATTTTTTCAATTCAAAAATAAAATCCATTTCTACTACAGCATCAAGTGGGAGGCTATATACTCCTACAGCTACTCTACAATGTTTCCCATTTTCACCGAATATTTTCATCAGAAGTTCTGATGCTGGATTAAGAACCTTAGGGTGTTCCGTAAAACTTTCTGAAGAAGCAATATATCCGGTTACTTTTACACATTGTCTTATTTTATCAAGATTACCTATATAATCTTTTACAATTGCCAGTGCATTTAAAACAACCTGTAATGCCTCTTCAGAAGCCTCTTTAATAGATACATTCTTATCAACCTTGCCTTTCCTTAAAAGCTTTCCTTCTCTAAAAGGAAGAATTCCGCTTAAAAATAAAAGATTTCCTACTTTTAAAGCGGTTGTATAAGCACCAACAGGTTTTAGAGGCTCTGGAAGTGTTATCCCTAACTCTTTCAACTTTTCCTCTATCATAATGGTATAATTTTAACATGTCATATAAAATTAAAGTAAAGCCAGAAGATTTCATTGTAAAAGAGATAAGTTCAATTCCCTTAAAGGAAAAGGGACCTTTTGGAGTTTTTATTCTAAAGAAAAAAAAGTGGAATACGATTGACTTGTTAAAAAAGATTGCCCAAAAATTGAGAATTCCCTTTGATAGCATCTCATACGGTGGGAAAAAAGACAGACACGGTATTACTGAGCAGTTCATAACAATAAAAAATCCTCCTTTCAAATTTAATATAAAAAAAGATAAATTTGAACTCAAACATATTGGTTTTTCAGATGAACCAATGAAGCCACAATTCATTGAGAACAATGTTTTCAAAGTAACTGTAAGAGCTATTTCTCCAAATGCCATTGATTCTATCATATATCATATTGAAAAAGTTAAAAATTACGGATTCATAAACTATTTTGATGATCAGAGATTTGGAAGCTTTGATCCAAACCAAGGATTTATTGCTGAAAAAATAATAAAAGGGCATTATAATGGAGCACTTAAAATTTACTTTACCCATATATATCCTGAAGATAAAAAAAAGGCAAAAGAAAGAAAAAGAAAAATTTCTGAAAACTGGGGTGACTGGAACAGTTGTTTAAATTTTGCTAAAACTAAATTTGAAAAATTTGCATTCAGCCATCTTTTAGAGCATCAAAAGGATTACATATCACTGCTTCAAAAAATTCCAAAAGAAGAAATGTCCATGTTTTTTTCAGCCTATCAGAGTTTTATATGGAATGAAACTGTTAAAAGACTCCTTAAAACTTTATTCC
This sequence comes from Thermodesulfovibrio sp. Kuro-1, assembly GCF_006538445.1. NCBI lineage: Bacteria > Pseudomonadati > Nitrospirota > Thermodesulfovibrionia > Thermodesulfovibrionales > Thermodesulfovibrionaceae > Thermodesulfovibrio > Thermodesulfovibrio sp. Kuro-1. Next base: position 123,875 of record NZ_BJKS01000005.1, read on the forward strand.
CCGTTGAAAATTTGCTTATTCATAAAGGAGTTGCAGGAGAGTATATCTTCTTTGATGAAATTGATGAAAAAAATTTTGAGTATCTTAAGAGTTTAGAGATTCCTACACCTTCTTCAAACGCAAAAATGCCCCAGGACATTATTGAAAAAATATATAATGAGATTTTTTTTGAAAGACAAATAAAACCTTCTCAGTTTAATTTGAAAAAAATAAGACAGTCATTTTTTAAATCTGTTCCAAGACAAGTCCTTGTCATCCCTAATATTCTGCATAAAATTGAAGATGATGAAGTTTATGAAGGTAAAATAAAGCTTACTCTTGGTTTTATTCTTCCAAGAGGTTCCTATGCAACAATGCTTATTAAAAGAATCTTTGCAAAAAAATAGGAGGAACAATGCCTTACTTTGTTGTGCACGAACATCATGCAAAAAAGCTTCATTTTGACCTCAGACTAGAAAAGGATGGAGTGCTCAAATCTTGGGCAATTCCCAAAGGTCCTTCAATGAATCCTCAAGATAAGCGTCTTGCAATTCAGGTTGAAGATCATGCTTTAGAGTATGGTAACTTTGAAGGTATTATTCCTGAAGGACAGTATGGTGCAGGTAAAGTTTATATCTGGGATAAAGGGCAATATAGCACAGTGAAAGGCTCTCCTGAAGAAGGACAGTGGGAAATTTTTATGGAAGGAGAAATATTAAAAGGAAACTTTGTTTTAGTGAAACTTAAGGGGAAATCTGATGAATGGCTTTTTATCAAGAAAAAAGATAAATTTGCAGACTATAACTTTAAGCTAAAACTTAAATTTCCCTGAGCAGAATTTTTAACTCTTCCACTGTTACCTCATATTTCTTCTTGCAGAAATAGCATTCAACATCAACTGTTTTTCCTTCTTCAATCATTTTCTGAATTTCTTCTCTTCCAAGTGTAACAATTGCATTGATAACTCTATCTTTTGTGCATGGGCAGAAGTATGTAACAGTGCCTCTGTGCAAAACCTCAATTGGTAATCCTACTACTTCTTCAAGTATTTGTAGAGAATCCATTCCTTGAAGTATCATTGATGAAGTTGATTGAGTTTCAGAAAGTTTTCTTTCAAGGAACTCAACTATTTCAGTTCTTGTTTCAGGCATGGTCTGAATCATAAAACCACCTGCTGCTTTAACTGAGTTATCTGGTTCAACATAAACTCCAAGTGAGACTGCTGAAGGAATCTGTTCAGAAACATTTAAATAGTAAGCAAGGTCTCGGGCAATCTCACCTGTTTGAAGTTCCACGCTACTTTGATAGTATTCTCTTAATCCCAAATCTCTTATCACATTTAAAAAACCTTTGCCCACTCCTCTTCCCACATCAATTTTCTCATTCTTCAATCCCATATAGATATGTGGTCTTTTTACATATGCACGAACTCTATAAAAAGAATCTGCTTCAGCTACAACTTCATTTAAAGGTCCATCACCCTTTATCTGAACCATTATCTTCTGCCTATCCTTTAATGTTGATGCGAGAAGAACGCTTCCAGCAATAACTCTTCCCATTGCTGCTGTAGCAGTAGGCCATGTATCGTGAATCTTTCTTGCATACTCAACTGTTTCTGTGCAAATTGTTGCTACAACAAGAACATGCTCATTCTTTATTAATCCTTTTACAACCTCATCCATCTAATAAAGCCTCCACAATCTGTTTTTTCTCTAACCCCATAGTTTTTACAGCATTGCCCATATAAATGAATATCTCTATAAATCCGTCACTATTTATAAGTGCTGCAGGTTTATTTGGAGACTGAGAATAAAAGTTCACAATTGGAAGGATTGTTTCTCCAACTCTTATTTCTTTAATTTTTCTCTCTTCTGGTTTTATATTGGTTATTGCATTACCAAATCTATCAATATAAACTATTTTCCCAACTATTTTATCATTCAAATTTACAGGATTTAAATACTCCAGTAAAAAAATCTCTTTTAATGGTTTGCCAAATTCACTTATTGAAACTCCTGTTGAAAGCCATGCTGCAGCAGGTGCGAAAACATCTCTTCCCTGAAAAGTAGGACTTTCCTTTTGTAGAAAATATTTAGGATTTTCAATTGATATGCATACAAAGGGTTCTTTTATAACATAGCTAAGAAGTCCATTGTCAGGAGCGATAAAGTAATGTCCCTGAGATTTAACTATCAAAGCTTTTCTCTGAGAACCAACCCCAGGGTCAACAATGCTGAGATGAATAGTTCCCTTAGGAAAGTATTTAAAGCTTTGCCATAAAACAAAAGCAGCATCCTCCACTGTCTGAGGTTTAATACCATGTGTGATATCAATGATTTTTACATTTGGATTTATTTTTAAAATTACTCCTTTCATCTGCCCAACAAAAGGGTCATCATAACCAAAATCAGTTAAAAGTGTAATTATCCTATTCTTTGAAGCTGCCAATGATCTCATTTATGTCTTTTATGTTTTCTTCAATTAAAAACTGCTTAATGCCTTCAATTATCTCAACTGTTGCAATAGGGTTTATAAAATTAGCTGTTCCTACTTGAATAGCCTTTGCTCCAGCAATTAAAAACTGCAAAGCATCTTCTGCACTAACAATTCCTCCAACTCCAATTACAGGAATTTTAACAGCTTGGGCAACTTCCCACACTGCTCTTAAAGCTACTGGTCTTATCGCAGGTCCTGAAAGACCTCCGGTAAGAGTTCCTATCATACTTTTACGAGTTTTTATATCAATCACCATTGCTGGAATTGTATTAATCAAAGAGACAGCATCTGCGCCTTCTTCCTCACAAATTCTTGCCATTAAAGCAATCTCGGTAACCTGAGGAGCAAGTTTAACTATCAATGGCTTTTTAATATGAAGTCTAACCCTTTTTATAGCTTCCCGTAAAAGTTCTGGCTCTAATCCCATTTTTCTCCATTCACTTGTCTTATTCGGGCATGAAACATTCATCTCAAGAGCATGAACTCCCTCAGTTTCATCAAGAAGTTTTGCTACTTCTATATATTCATCAAGATTTTCACCAAAAAAGTTTACTATTATGTTAGTGTTAAACTTTTTCAAAAATGGAAGCTTTTCTTTTTTAAATGCCTCTAATCCTATATTTTGCAATCCAATTGAGTTAATCATTCCACAGGGAGTTTCATAAATTCTCGGAGGAGGATTCCCTTGTTTTGGTTTTAATGAAAGCCCCTTTACAACAATGCCACCTAAAATATTAAGATCAACAAACTGAGAATACTCAAGTCCGTAGCCAAATGTGCCAGATGCAGTAAGCACAGGATTTTTAAAACTAAGATTACCTATTTTAACCTCCAAGACAGGCATCATAATACAAGCTCCTTAAGCTCAAAAACAGGACCTTCAGTGCAAACTCTTTTGAAATCTTCCCTTGTTTTTATTACACATCCAAGACATGCTCCAACTCCACAAGCCATTCTCTCCTCTGTTGCTACATAACAGGGTCTGTTTTCATTAACAATTTTTTTAAGCTCTTTTAACATCATCATAGGTCCACAGGCATAAATAGGGAAAGGAAGTTGTATGCTTTTTTCTCTAAAAAGCTCTGTAATAACTCCTTTATAGGCATAGGAAGTTTCTTTCTCAGTTGAGATATAAAGTTGTTTTGAAAGCCTTTTTAGTTCTTCATAAAAAAGTATTTCTTTTTCATTTCTTACACCATAAAAAAGATAGGCTCTTTGAGGAAATTTTTTAATCAGATAATAAACTGATGCAAGTCCAATTCCTCCTGCAATTACTATAAAATCTCCCTCTGGGAAAGGATACCATCTTCCAAATGGACCTGTAAGAGTTATAGAATCACCTTTTTTAAGTTTAGTAAGGATATTTGTTCCCTTGCCTTTTAGTCTGTATAAAAACTTAATCTCTCCCTTTTCATGCTCAAAAATGCTAAAGGGTCTTCCCAAAAGAGGATCAAGCCTCTGATTAACTCTTAGAATACAGAACTGTCCTGGCTTGGTTTCAACATCATCAGAAATCTCAAGGGAAATTAAATAAATCTCTTCTGTTAGTGCTTCATTGCTTATTACTTTTGATTTAAATAGCTTATTCAAAGCTTATAGAGATAATTTCGTAATTAAATGTTTTAGCAGGAGCTTTTATAGTAACCTGCTCACCAACTTCCTTACCAATTAAAGCTTTACCCACAGGAGAAGTAATGGATATTTTTCCATTTTTTACGTCTGCTTCATCAGGACCAACAAGATGAAACTCTTTCTCTTCCTCTGTATCAATATCAATAACTCTAACTTTTGCACCAAAGGCAACTTTATTTTGATTGATTTTTGATGGATCAATTACATAGGCACGGGCGAGTTTAGCCTGAAGTTCCTGAATTCTTCCTTCAATAAAAGACTGCTTTTCTCTTGCTGCGTGATACTCAGCATTTTCTGATAAATCTCCGTGAGCACGTGCTTCTGCGATTGCTTTTATTATTGCTGGACGTTCAATTTTTATCAATCTGTCCAGCTCTTCCTTCAGCTTTTCATAACCTTCAGGGGTCATGGGAATCCTGTCAGTCAACTTATCCTCCTTTGAATGAAAATTATATTATTTAATTTAGCAGAATTTTGAAATTTCAGTAAAGCTATGTGATTACGACAAATGCTACAGCATAATTTTTTTCGTGGGAAATAGATATGAAAATTTTTTTATTAAAGCCTGGTATTTTAACTTCTGGTGAACCGTCAGAGTTGTTTCTGACTTCAATATTTTTTAAGGTTAATCCTTTCTGTTTTTTTAATGCTTTAATCACTGCTTCTTTGACTGCAAAGCGAGCTGCGAGATGAGGAAAAGGATTTGCATGGCTGAAACTATAAGAAATTTCTCCTTCGGTAAAAACTTTGTTTAAAAATTTTTCTCCACATTTTTCATAAATTTTTTTTATTCTTTCAACTGCTACAATATCAACACCAACTCCTTCAATCATGGAACTGCCCAGCTTTTAGGAATAAATATTTTCTCAAATGTGTAAAGAGCATATCTATCTGTCATTCCTGCAATGAAATCACATATTTTTCTATGAAGTTCTTTTTCTTCAAGTTCCTGAGCATCTATTATATGAGGATTGTCAAGATAATAGTTATAAAGACTCTCAAGCATTCTCTTAGCTTTTTTAAACTCTTCTATAATGCGTTCATTATAGTAAACTTTCTCAAAAAGAAAATCTCTAAAACTGTGAACCATTTCTTCCATCTCAGGAGACATGGAGATTTTTTCATAATCTTCTTTTATGGTTGTAAAAATAACATCTCTAACCATTTTATCTATTCTTTTTGAGTGCCTATCGCCAAAAAATTTTAAAAACTGTTGTGGAATATCATTTTTTTTGATAATTCCTGCTCTTATTGCATCATCTATATCATGGTTAATATATGCGATAACATCTCCTACTCTCACAATTTGCCCCTCTAATGTGAAAGGCTCATCACTTAAAATTTTTCCACGACCCTTTGAGTGTTTAAGTATTCCATCCCTTACTTCAAATGTAAGATTAAGACCCTTACCATTTTTCTCAAGAATATCAACAACTCTAAGGCTTTGCTCATAATGTTCAAACCCTCCAGGATGAAGCTCTCTTAGTATTGCTTCACCAGCATGTCCGAAAGGAGTGTGTCCGAGATCATGTCCAAGTGCTATAGCTTCTGTAAGATCCTCATTAAGCCTTAATGCTCTTGCGATTGTTCTTGATATCTGAGATACTTCAAAAACATGAGTAAGACGAGTCCTGTAGTGATCACCTTGAGGAGAGAAAAAAACCTGTGTTTTATGTTTGAGCCTGCGAAAAGCTTTACTATGAATAATTCTGTCTCTGTCACGCTGAAAAGGAGTTCTTATATCATCTTCTGGTTCAGGCTTTAATCTTCCTTTTGTTTGTGAACTCAGACAGGACTTGGGATGTAAAAAACTTTTTTCTATTTCCTGATATCGTTCTCTGATGTTCATAAAACTTGTTTTATAGCTTTAACAAGCAAAGGAATCTCTTTTTCCTGTAATGTCCTTACATCAAAAATAACAAAATCTTCCTTTATTCTTGCAATTACAGGAGGTTCTGTTTTTCTTAATTTTTTTATAAATTCTTCAGTCTGAGTTGTTTTAATTGCTACAACATATGTTTTAATGCCATTTTCAGGAAGAGATCCGCCTCCAGGCATTGACACATCTTCTTTCAGAGTAGCATCAATTCCTTCTTTTTTAAACATCCTCAATATCTTTAATGCTCTATTCTTAATCTTCTCAGGAGATTCAACAATCATTCTTAATGTAGGAATTTTTTCAATAGCTTCTTTTTCATCAAGATAAAGCATCAAAGTTGCTTCCAGTGCTGCAAGAGTCATTTTATCAACTCTCAAAGCACGCATGAGAGGATTTTTTGATATCTGTTCAATTAAATCGTCCCGTCCAATTATAAATCCAGCCTGTGCTCCTCCAAGAAGTTTATCTCCACTAAATGTAACAATATCTGCTCCTTCTCTAACAACTTCCTGAACCGATGGTTCAGTAAAAAATCCATATCTTTTTAAATCAATAAAACATCCGCTTCCAAGATCAACCATGACTGGAATACCTTTTTGTTTACCAAGATTTGAAAGTTCACTAATTGAAACCTCTTCTGTAAAACCTACAATTTTAAAATTTGACCTGTGCACTTTAAGTAAAAAAGCTGTATTTTCATTTATTGCATTTTCATAATCACTTAATCGCGTTTTGTTTGTTGTGCCAACTTCCTTTAAAATAGCTCCTGATTGAGTCATTACATCAGGAATTCTGAAAGAACCACCTATTTCAACAAGTTCTCCACGAGAGACAATTACTTCTTTGCCACGAGCAAGAGTATTAAGGCATAGGAAAACTGCACCTGCATTATTATTTACAACCACTGCTCCAGAAACATCAGCAATCTTTTTTATAGCATCAACAATGTGAACATATCTCTTGCCTCTTTGCCCTTTTTCTAAGTCATACTCAAGATTTGAATAGCTTGTAGCAATTTCAATCACATGTTTTATTGCTTCATCCGGGAGTATTGCTCTCCCAAGATTTGTGTGAATCACAACTCCTGTAGCATTTATCACAGGTCTGAGTGAATATCTCTGGTTTAAAGATTTTTCTATTTCTTCAACTATTTTATCTTCATCAATCTGAGAAACATAACCTTTAAGTATTTTATCTCTTAATCTGTTAAGAACTTTTCTTGTGCATTCACGAACTAATGAATAAGAATAGTTACTTAGAAGAGTTTCTATTTTTTCATTTTTTAAAATCCTATCAACAGCAGGAATATTTCTTAAGAGTTTGGTCTTATCCAGATTCATTAATCCTTTAATTTTTCCTCAATCTTTGTAATTCTTAAGTTTATATCATTTATCAATGATTTCAAATTCTCAATCTCATCTTTTGTTACCAGATTCATTCCCTGTAATGTTTTTTGAACCATTTCTTTGAAGTTGTCCTTGAAGCTCTCCTTTGCCTCTTCTGATTTTGATATAAACTCATTAATTATCTTTGCTGCCTCTGATTCGCTCATCTTACCCCGTTTCACAAGATCCTCAAGAAATTCTCTGAGCATTTCCTGCATTCCCAAGCATGCAAAAAGCATATTTTTAAATAAATCCTGTAATGCCATGCTACCTCCTTCATGATTGTTTTTCAATCAAACTGTAGAATATCTCCGATACCTTCTCAAGAGACTCTCCATCAGGACATCCACCCTGAGCAGTTTCCTGCCTTCCACCACCTTTGCCACCAACAGCCTGGACTATATTTCTCATAAGTTTTCCAGCATCGTATTTATTTGTTATGTCTTTGGTTACAGAAAGAAGCAATATGCCCTGTCCATCTGCCTTTGATATAAGTAAAATTATAGCAGGATGAAGTTTTTCTTTAAGTTTATCAGAAAGTGTTCTAAGACTTTTTAGATCAACACCATCAAGTTTTACTGCAAGAGCTTTTACCCCATCTATCTCCTTTGCCTGCTTTACAATCTCTTCAATATTCTGACTTACCAGTTTGTTTTTAAGAACTTCTATTTCTTGTTGTTTTTCTTTAAGTTCTGCTACAAGTCTTTCAACAGCTTTAACAGGTTCAGCTGATTTAAGAATTGAGGAAATGGCTTTAAGTTGTTCTCTGTTAGTATTTGAATATTTGAATGCCTCAATCCCTGTAACAGCTTCAATTCTCCTGATTCCTGATGCAACAGAGCCTTCCGAAACTATATAAAAACTTCCTATTTCACCTGTACTGTCACAATGAGTTCCTCCGCAGAGTTCCTTACTGAAACCAACAATTTTTACTACTCTAACTGTGTCTTCATATTTGTCTTCAAAAAGTGCTGTAACTCCCTCATTTAAAGCTTCATCAAGTGATTTAATCTCTATTTTAACTGGAAGATTTTCCAGTATTTTTTCATTTACAATTCTTTCAATCTCTCTTAACTCCTCATCATTCACAGCTTCAAAATGGGTAAAATCAAAACGTAATCTATCAGGTGCAACCAAAGAACCTGCTTGTTTTACATGTTCTCCAAGCACGGTTCTTAATGCAGCATGAAGTAAATGAGTTGCAGTGTGGTTTCTTTTTATAGCCTTTCTTCTTTCAAGATCAATTTTTGCAAAAACTTTATCACCTTCTTTAATAGTTCCTTCAATAACCCTGACTTTATGACAATGTAAGCCTGAAATTTTCTTTGTATCATAAACTTCAGCTTTGCCAGAATTTGAAATAATCATACCTGTATCGCCTACCTGCCCTCCTGACTCAGCATAAAAAGGTGTTTTAAAAAGAAAAATCTCACCTTCTTCATCTTTATTAAGTTCGTTTACTCTTTCACTATTTTTCACAATAGCATATATGTCTGTCTCTGTTTCGTAATCCATATATCCTATAAATCTTAAATTCTCCGCCTGAAGTCTTAGCTGTTTATAAACTTCACCTATTCCTACTTCTTCAGACTTTTGTGCTGCCCTTGCACGTTCACGCTGTTTATTAAGCTCTTGCTGAAATCCTATCTCATCAATTTGTAACTCAGAATCTTGAGCCATTTCTTTTATCAAGTCAAAAGGCAAACCAAATGTATCATAGAGTTTAAAAATTTCATGTCCAGGAATTAATTTTGAATCAGTCTTCTTAAGATTGTTAATAATATCATCAAAAATCTGCTGAGCCTTTTCAAGGCTTCTCAGAAATCTTTCTTCCTCTATTTTTATTATCTTCTCAATTCTTTCTCTTTCTGAAACAATCTCAGGATAAACTTCTCCAAGCTTGTAAACAACAGGTTCTACAAATCTGTAAAAGGCTGTTTTATCATATCCAAGAAGTTTAATATGTCTACCAGCTCTTCTTATTATTCTTCTTAAAACATATCCCCTGCCTTCATTTGAAGGGATTAGTCCTTCAGCTACTAAAAATGTGGCAGCTCTTATGTGATCTGCTATGACTTTTATAGAAATATCTGTTTTTCTATCTTTACCATACTTAACATTAAGAGTTGAACATATTTCAGAAATAATCGGCTCAAAAAGGTCTGTATCAAAATTTGTCCTTTTGCTCTGTTTAACTGCTGTAATCCTCTCCAGCCCCATTCCTGTATCAATGCTCGGCTTTGGAAGAGGAGTTAGTTTTCCTTCCTCATCTCTGTTATACTGCATAAAAACAAGATTCCACAGTTCAAGAAATCTATCGCAATCGCATCCAACTGAACAGTCAGGCTGTCCACATCCAAAGTCTTCTCCCTGATCAATTATTATCTCGGAGCATGGACCACATGGACCTGTATCTCCCATCTGCCAGAAATTATCCTTTTCACCTAATCGGACAATTCTCTCTGAAGGAATGCCTATGTCTTTTTCCCATATCTCTGCAGCTTCATCGTCATCTTTGTAAATAGAAACCCAGAGCTTTTCCTTTGGAAGTTTAAAATATTCAGTAAGAAGCTCCCATGCGAAAAGGATTGCATCTCTTTTAAAGTAATCGCCAAAAGAGAAATTGCCAAGCATTTCAAAGAAAGTATGATGTCTTGCAGTAAATCCAACATTTTCAAGATCACTATGCTTTCCACCTGCGCGAATGCATTTCTGGCAGGTAGTAGCCCTGCTATAAGGTCTTTGTTCTTCGCCAAGAAAAACCCTTTTAAACTGCACCATTCCTGCATTTGTGAAAAGAAGACTCGGGTCATCCTTAGGAATAAGCGGAGAACTTTTAACTAATTCATGTCCCTTTGATACAAAGTAATCCAGAAAAAGCTTTCTTATTTCAGAACTTTGCATTAATTATTCCTCATTTACAATTCTTTGTTCATTACTGATTATGTATGTCAGTTTTCCATCAACAAAAATAAGTCTTGATTTTAAAAGCCCAAGAGAGGAAGAATACACCCACTCTTCTCTTTGTTTTCCTTTCTCAGGAGTAAGAATTCTTGTAGTGGAAGGAGGACCCCATGCATATCTTACCTGCTCTTTTGTCATCCCAAGTGCTATTTCACCTTTAGCAATTCTTTCCTGAACATCAGGTGGATAGTTTTTAATTTCATCATAGGTATATCTGACACCTTGCGATGCGCATCCAAAAATAAAAACAGCAATCAATAAAGCAATTAAAATTCTCATTTTCTATCCTCCCTTAAAATGTCATTCTGAGGGGACTTAATATCCCCGAAAAAATTATCATTTAATTTTAAGCATTTATTTACTGTATCCCATGAAAATCCTCTGCGAAGAAGAAATCCTGCAATTTTTGCTTTTTTCTTATCTGGTTGAATGTCCCTTAAAAAATGCTTTTTCCTCTGAATGAGCTTCTGAGCTATTGAGAATTCATCAATTTCAGGAATATGCTGAATTAAATTCTTATCTATGCCCTTTCTCATCAAATAATTTTTTAGTCCCATTGTCCCTAAAAACCTGTCTTCAGCAATTTTTTCTGCTCTCTCAATAAACTTTGAATCATCTATAAAACCTTTCTGTTTTAAATATTGAATAGTTTCAACTATATCCTTTTCAGAAAAACCTTTTTTTTGAAGTCTGTCTTGTAATTCTGCCTCTGTTCTATCTCTCTTAGTAATTAATCTCAATGCAATAGTTAATGCCTTATTCTGTTTTGTTTTCACCTTCCGAAACCTTTGGTTGTTTTAATCCATATACATCAAGAACTTTGGAATATATTTCATTAAAAATTTCAGGATGAGTTTTTAAGTATTCCTTAGCATTTTCTCTACCTTGTGCAAGTCTTGAACCATTGTAATTATACCATGCACCTGACTTTTCAATGATTCCCTTTTCTACTGCAAGGTCAAGAATCTCGCCTGTCTTTGATATTCCCTCATTGAAGTAGATGTCAAATTCAGCTTGTTTGAATGGTGGAGCCACCTTATTTTTAACAATTTTCACTCTTACTCTACCGCCTGTTGTCTCTTGCCCTTCTTTAAGTGTATCTATCTTTCTTATGTCAAGCCTCATAGATGCATAAAACTTTAAAGCAGTTCCACCCGGTGTTGTCTCTGGATTTCCGAACATTACTCCTATTTTTTGCCTTATCTGGTTAATAAAGATAACAGCGGTCTGAGACTTTGATATAGCAGCTGTAAGTTTTCTCAATGCCTGACTCATAAGCCTTGCCTGAAGCCCTGGAAGACTATCTCCCATTTCTCCTTCTATCTCTGCTTTAGGAACCAATGCTGCAACAGAATCAATGACAATAATATCTACAGCTCCGCTACGGACGAGTGTTTCAGTTACCTCCAAAGCCTGTTCACCTGTGTCTGGCTGGCTGATCAATAAATTTTCAACATCAACACCTAATTTTGAAGCATAATTAACATCAAGAGCATGCTCTGCATCTATGAAAGCAGCAACTCCGCCATATCTCTGAGCCTCTGCAATTGCGTGAAGTGCAAGGGTGGTTTTACCCGAAGACTCTGGACCAAAAATCTCTATAACTCTTCCTCTTGGATATCCTCCAATACCAGTTGCTATATCAAGAGAAATAGAACCTGTAGGAATTACTCCTATTCCTTCTGCATGAGCTTTAGTGCCAAGACGCATTATAGCGCCTTTTCCAAAATTTTTTTCAATCTGGGATATGGCAATTTCCAATGCCTTTAACTTATCCTTATTCATAAATCACCTCTTAGGCTTTTTTTTATTATACCATTTATCTATTTGACCAAAGGAAACCTTTGTAAAACATCATAAATTGAACCTTTTGGAGTAAGAGTGCTTTTCATTAAAACAAACTCTTCCACTTGAAATTTTAATTGAGAAGATTCTCCAGAAAATCTTTTTAAAATTTTTTCAAACAAATATTTTCCATTATGGAAATTCTTTACCCTCGCAACAGTTATGTGAGATTTAAAATTTTTATCTTCTCTCTTAAATCCCAATGATTCCATCTCTTCATCAATTCTCTTTGCCATTTCTTTAAGACTATCCGTGTTTTCTGTGCCTATCCATATAACTCTTGGTTTAAATTTATCTGGAAAAACTCCTGGATGTGTTATCTTCAGCGTAAAAGGAGAAAACCCATTTGAAATTTTCCTTAGAGTATTAGTTATATCAGGGATAAGACCTTCGTTGACTTCTCCAAGAAATTTCAATGTGATGTGGAAATTTCCTTTTTGAACAATACTTACTCCGTCAAGTGATGTTTTTAAATATATGAGTTGATACAGAAATTCCTTTATCTCATCAGGTATTTCTATGGCTATAAAAAGTCGCATAAAATTATCATAACATTAAAAAAATCCTTATTAAAACATTAGTAATTAATCCAGCAATTATATCATCCATCATTATACTTAATCCTCCTTTTAATTTCTTTTCAATCTGCCTTATGGGTGGTGGCTTTATTATGTCAAAAATACGAAACAAAATAAAGGCAATTAAAAGATTTTGCCAGTTTATCGGGATAAAAAGAATTGAAGTTAAATATCCTGCAAATTCATCTATAACAATATAAGAGGGATCTTTTTTATTTGAAGCCTTTTCAATCCTTTCAGAAGCTATTATACCGGTAATAATAGAAACAATTAAAATAGTTAGAACAACCATATAAGAAGGCTTAAATAAATCCAAAAAAATCATAGTAACAGCAGAACAGACTGTGCCTGGTGCAAATGGGAAATAACCTATAAATAAAACTGTTGCAATTATTTTATAAAACATCTGATAATTTTACCATAATTGTCTATATGTTAAAGACTCTCTCCATTGACTTCAATTGTGCTATAATTTTTCCATGAAAGAAATTTTTGGAATAAAAAATCTTGATGAAGCAATAATAAAAATTGTCTGAGAAACTAATTTATACAATTGGCACAAGTAACCGTTCAATTGATGAGTTTATAGAAATTTTAAAGAGTTTTCATATAAAAGCAGTTGTGGATGTAAGAAGTTTCCCAAAATCAAACAAATTCCCTCATTTCAATTCGGATACTCTTGCAGAAGCTTTAGAAAAAGAAGGGTTTCATTATATTTATCTTGGGAAAGAACTTGGTGGATTCAGAAAGGGTGGATATGACAATTACATGAAAACGGAGAATTTTAAAAAAGGAATTGCAAAGCTTGAGGAAATTGCAAAAGAAGAGCTATCTGCTTTTTTCTGCGCTGAAAAGCTCTTTTTTCGTTGTCACAGAAGATTTATTTCAGAAAAGCTTACTGAAAGAGGATGGAGAGTTTTGCACATAGTTGAAAAGAAAAGAATCTATGAGCATAAAAAAGCAGATTTAGAACAAAAGGCGTTGATTTTTTCAAAAAAAAGATGAGAATTGAAGAAATTTTACAAAGGATAGAGAAGAAAAATCTTAAAAAAATTGTTCAGGCAATATCAATTCCAAGACATGGTTGCTATAACTACGAATCTCTTTCATTAGTAGCTAAATTTATTGAAGAACATTTTAAAGAATACGGATATTTTGTTGATTTCAATCAGTTTTACTACAGTGGAAGGGAATATAAAAATATAGTTGCCACTTTAAAAGGAATTAACTCCAGTAAAGAATGGATTCTGATTGGTGCTCACTATGACTCTGCCATGGGTTCTCCCGGTGCTGATGACAATGCAAGTGGTATTGCTGTAATGCTTGAAGTGGCAAGAATTATAAGAGAAACCCCTATTGCTGAAAGAATAAAATTTGTTGCCTTTACCCTTGAAGAACCCCAGACTTTTGACCTTAAATTTATAATCGGAAGTAGCTATTTTGTAAAAAAGATGAAAAGGCTCGGATATAAGTACAGAGCAATTATACTTGAGTCTGTTGGTTATTTTTCAGAGAAAAAGGATTCACAGAAACTTCCTGCCTTTATAAAAGGACCTGATGTGGGAGATTTTCTTGGAGTTGTAGGAAATAAAAAATCCAAGCCGCTTCTGGAGCTTTTTGAGAAAGTAAAGGAATATGTTCCTTCTATAAATCTCATTACTTACAAAGCGCCAATGAATGGATGGCTTGCTCTTGAAACAAGATTTAGTGACCATGCCCCTTTTTGGGATGCGGGATTTCAGGCAGTTATGCTTACTGATACAGCTATGTTCAGAAATCCCTATTACCATACATCTCAGGATACACCTGATAAGCTAAATTTTTCCTTTATGGAAGATGTCACTAAAGCACTCTTGGCTGCTGTTTTGATAAGTCCAGCATGACAGAAGTTTTTAACAGAGAAATTGCAAAGAAGTTTTTAACAGAGTTATCTCCTTCAGAGCAGTATTATTTCTTAAATAAAGTAAATGAAGCTGTTTATAAAGATGGTTATACTCCTGACGAAGACCTTTTTTATTATTGTTATTTTTTAACCCTCAAGGAGAGGCTGAGAACTATTACATCATACAGAACAGAAGGATATTTAAGATACATATATGCTGAAGGGCTTAAGGATGTAGAGGATTCAATAAAACTTTATAAAGAAAGGATAGATTCAAAGAGAGGTCTATCAGGAAGAGATATTCCTAAGAGAGTTAAGTAAAGCAGTTTTTGAACAAACATTGAGATAAATACAAGGAATGCAATAAAGACTATACCAGCGATTGAAGATTTCAGGAAGTTTTTCTTTTATTTTATCCCATGAAACGGTATCCATTATTTTGAGATTCAGTAAACCCAGAGCGATTTTATCCATCTCTGCTATTTCTTTTTCGTCTTTACATGTCCTTTTTACCAAAAAAGGACATTTTTTGCATACGTCATCAGCTCCTTCTACAACAAAAATACCTTCATTTTTTGCTCTTCCAATGACTGCATGAAGGTTTTCAACAAACTCTTCGCTGTATCCCTCACCTGTAAAGAAATGCAAACATATAAGATGATGCCCACGTAGGTAAATCAATTTCTTATTCTCCTTTTTTTATATTAAAAAGTAATTTCTTACATCTTTCACAAAAGTAAGCTGATTTTACATCGGTATCATAAAGAGAATTGGAAAAATGCATCACGCATTTTTTATCTAAACAATGACCCAAATAAAAAAGATGCCCCAACTCATGGGTTGCTTCTTTCTTTAATCTCTCGATAAAAAGTTTTTCATTTTCAGGTTTGCCATAAAACTGCTGTCTTAATCTTGTAAGGGATATTATTGATGTGCCTGAATAGGGATTTGCAAGTCCAAAGATAAAATTAAGTCCGCTTGAATAAAGGTCAACATCTACAATAAGAAGCCATTTTTCATTAGCATTTCTTTTATTTTTTTCGGCTTTTCTGAGAATTTCTTCTCCTGAGTACTGTCTCCTTCTTTCATTGTAAGCAAAACTTAAATCCACTGAGTGTGATGTCAATTCTACATCCAAGCCAAATAGATTTTGAAGATGATTTTTTAATTCCGCAAGATATTTATTATTAATCTCACATAGAAGAAAAAGAAATATTTTAAATTTTTTCATGGTCTCTTTAATTATTTTAGTTTAAAATTTAAAATTCTTAATAGAAGCACTGGCTTTCGCTCCTCAGATATTTTTGGACATTTCTAAACTCGCTCAATCCAGTTTCTTTATTACAGAAATTTTAATCTAAAATTAAAGAATTTTTTTCTTACCTCTTCTATAGCAAACAAAAGCAAAGCAAAAGGAATTAAAACAAGCCAGACATTTAAAGGAATGGGATAGGTTGAAAATATGTTATTTCCCACTGGATGATATACAATGAAAATCTGCAGGATGATTTCAACAAGTATCCCCGCTAAAAGAAGCTTATTTGAGAACAAACCAAGGCTGAAAACTGATTCTCTGAAGGAGCGGGATACAAAGCCATTTGCAATCTGTGTGAGAACTATTCCTGTAAGGCATGCTGTTGTTGCCTGCATATAAAGAATGTTGTTTGAAGCTAAGGCTTGTCCCCATTGCCATTCTCCTGTTTTTAAAACATAAAAATATCCAAAAAGCCCTGCCGCAGCTTCAATAGGTCCTAAAATTAAAAATACTCTTAAAAGAAGTTTCAGAGTTAAAAGCCTTTCTTTATGGCTTCTTGGAGGTTGTTTCATTACCTCTTTTGTTGGTTTTTCTGCTCCAAGAGCAAGTCCTGGAAGGATGTCTGTTCCAAGGTCAATTGCAAGAATCTGCATAATTGTAAGAGGTAGAGGAATTCTGAAAATAGCATAAGCAATATATGGAACAAGCTCAGCTACATTGGAGGTGAGAAAGTATGATATGAATTTTCGTATATTTTCATAGATTGCTCTTCCTTCTTCAATGGCATTAACTATTGTTGTAAAGTTATCATCAAGCAGAATTAACTCCGCAGACTCCTTTGCCACATCTGTTCCGCTTCCCATGGCAACTCCTATGTCTGCTTTCTTAAGAGCAGGTGCATCATTTACTCCATCTCCTGTCACTGCAACTATCTGACCAGATTCCTGAAGAAGTGTAACAATTCTTAATTTATCCTTTGGTGTCATTCTTGTAAAAAGAATTTCCTTTTCTTTAAGTTTTTCCCTAAGTTCAGAGTCAGTCATTCTATGAAACTCTTCTGCCTCAATGATAACCGGAGCATCCTTTACAAGCCCTGTTTCTTTTGCAATTGCAAGGGCTGTCCTGCTCGCATCTCCTGTTATAAGAATTATTCTTACTCCTGCCTCATGGCATTTATTAATTGCTTCTTTTACTTCAGGTCTTGGTGGGTCTTCAAGTCCAATGAGTCCAACAAAGAGCATATCTTTCTCTGGCTCGTCCTCTGAATAGGCAAAGCAGAGAACTCTTAATCCCTCATCCATCAATGAATAGTAGGCATTATTTATTTTCTCTTTTATCTCTTCGTTTATTTCAACTTTTTCTCCATTTATCAAAGCATATTTACAAAGGGGTAAAACTGTTTCAACAGCTCCTTTTGTAAGTGAAAGCTTAACTCCATCAATAACATTCACTGTTGTCATTCGTTTTCTTTCAAAATCAAAGGGGATTTCAGAGACTCTCTCTGATACTAAATCTCCGATGTTTTCCCTTGCATACCTTAAAAGTGCAACCTCTGTTGGGTCTCCTCTGTATTGTCCTTCAACAAACTTCGCATTATTGCAGAGATAGGCAATTTTTAAAAGCATCTTTAATGTTTCTGGATTTTGATTTAACATCCACAGCCTTTTAACTTCCATTTTGTTCTGGGTGATTGTTCCTGTTTTATCAGTGCATATAACTGTAATTGAGCCAAGAGCTTCAACAGATGTGAGTTTTTTGACAAGTGCATTTCTTTTAAGCATTCTCTGGCTTCCAAGAGCAAGGGAAAGTGTGACAGTTGGAAGCATCCCTTCAGGAACAAGGGCAACAATAACACCAATGGCAAAGATAAAGTTTTCCCAGAAACTTCTTCCAATTGTGTGTCCTATTATGAAAAATATTAATCCAATCAAAGTGGCAACAAGGGCAATAAATCTTGAAGTCCTTGCAATTTCTCTTTGAAGTGGAGTTGGCTGAATATGAACAGTTTGTGTAAGATGGGCAATTCTTCCAAATTCTGTGCTCATTCCTGTTGCAAAAACAACTGCCTTTCCATTGCCTGAGACAACTGTAGCGCCTGCAAAGGCAATGTTTTTGCTTTCAATTAAATCTCCTGATTCAGATTCATGAGTTAAAACAACAGGGACAGACTCTCCTGTAAGTGGAGCATTATTAACTGTAAGGGAGTTTGACTCAATCACCCTTGCATCAGCAGGAACTTTATCTCCTTCTGAAAGAATGATTAGGTCTCCGGGAACGAGTTCTCTTGCAAGAATTTGTTTTTCAGCTCCATCTCTTATAACTTTTACATAAAAAGGAAGCATGAGTTTAAGTTTTTCAATTGCCTTTTCTGCTCTGTATTCCTGCACAAAGGCAAAGATTGCATTTATAACGATAACTCCTATAATTGCAAAACCAAGATGACGCATTCCTTCACCTGGATGAATCCAATCAGAAATAAAAGCAAGGGCTGCTGCGAGCCAGAGAATTATTGCAAGAAAGTGGGTGAATTGATTTAAAAATTTTAAAATTAAGGGAGACCTGCGTGCCTCTTTAATTTCATTGAAACCAAAATGAGAAAGCCTTCTTTTTGACTCCTCTTCTGCAAGTCCTGCCTCAGATGTATCAAGAAGTTTAAAGAGTTCTTCTTTAGTAGCCTCTGTTATTTTCATTCTTTATGATAGGGCTTAAAAATAATTAAATTGCATGGTGGATTTTCAATTAGTTTAGTTACAGGGTCAGGCTTAAGCATCCTTAAAAATCCGCTTTTTTCTTGTTCCACTACAAGAAGTTCAATTTTTTTGGAAAGAGCCTGAAACATTACTGTTTTTAGAGAGAATTTATGAAAAACCTTGCTTTCTATCTTTATCTCATGCTTTTTTAAAATTGAAAAGAGCTTCTCAATGTTTTCATCGTTTCCAAAATAGTTGATATACACTCTTGCATGGAAAATTTTTGAAAGATTTTCTATAAAAATAGCCTTTTCTTTAAGATAGTTTACCTTGCCTTTCAGAATAAAAAGAATCCTCTTAGGAGACAGTTTCCCCATATTAATTATCTTTACCATAGCAATTGAACAAGGAAGCTTTGAAATTTGTTTAAAATCATCCGAGGGCACAAAGGCGATGTCTATTTTTTCTTTTTTTATAATCTCTCTTAGTTCTTCAAGCCTTTCACCTTCTTTTATGATGCATTCAACTTTAATATTGTTCTTTTCTGCCTCAAGAAAAACTCTTTTTAATGTAGCTTCAGCCTTTTCAAACTTTGCTTCCTTTTTATGAATGAAACAAAGATAAAGTGAAGCATTGCCTATTTTTGCAAACTTCAAAGCATACCTTGCAACACTCTCCGATGTGAGCCTCTCATCCACCTCTGCCAGAATTTTTTTATACATAATCAGTCCTCTTTTAGTTGTCTTAATTATTTTAACTTAAAATAAAAAATGGTTTTTTGAAAAAAGTGAAAAGATTAATTTAATAAAAAATTTAGTAAAATACTATATGTTGTTTTAAAGCTTTAATTTTGAGTTTGATTTATTTATTGTTATGAAAGATAAAAGACCAGAAATTCTTGAAAAGGCACCTTTACAATATACCCCAGAGAATGAGTTGGGAGTAGTGTTTCTGTTTTCACATATTGTTAAGAAACTACGTGTTAGGGTTGAGAGTATTAGACCTGAATTCCCTGATTGCATTGCATATCAAAAAACAGCACACGGCGAAAAAAGGATAAGAATTGAATTTGAATTTCGTTCAAGCAGCTTTAAAAATCACAAGCATTCAAGTAGATACTGTGATTGGATTGTTTGTTGGGAACATGACTGGCCTGATGTTCCTCAAAAAATCAGGGTGATAGAGCTAAAAAAATATTTTGGAGTTGGCTTTAATGTATGGATTCAACCAGTGGTTGGTATAGAACAACAAGAATGGCTTTCAAAAGTCAATAAAGCAAATTGGGGACTTTCAAAGCGTGCTACAAAAGGTGACTTATTGTTAATGTATCATGCTAAACCTGCAAAGTGCATTAAAGACATTTTTATTCTTGATGATGAATTAAGAAGGTGTAAAGCAGGATGGAGAGAGGGTTATTGTTATGCTGCTTTGATTAAACGAATTTGTAGTTTAGATAGCCCTATATTCTTGGAAGACATGAAACAGCACAGAATTTTAAAGACTTCTTCATTCATCAGAAGAAACATGCAAGGCAATCTTAATGCAACTGAATATTGGCCCTACTTATACGAAATAATTATACAAAGAAATCCTAAAGTAAAGAAAAAACTATTAAAATATGCTCCTGAAAGAATATAACCAGTAACGGAATATTGACATTACACGTTTTTTTATTTTGATTCCATTCTTATCACACTACACAATTTCATTTGAAAAAATTAGAACTATACTGTATTGCATGGGGACTGATAATGATTTGATAAATATGTCAATAAACCTAAAAATAAGGATAAATAGAAGATTGAAATAATCTCAACCAAAGGTTTGCGATCACTTATGAGCGGAAGAGTAATTTCCCGATCACTTTTTTGATTTTCTGAGCGGATTATAATATAATTAAATTATGCTGAAGCATCATCACCCATCCAAGTTACCTGTTGAAATAAATCCAACAGAATTTTATAAAGAGCTTACGGAAGCTGCTTTAGAATTAGGGAATTTAAATGGATTACAATATAATCTTCCAAATCCTACCATACTGATTGCTCCTTTAATTACAAAGGAAGCTACAGTTAGCTCAAAAATTGAAGGTACACAAAGTACTGTATCAGATGTATTAGAGTTTGAAGCAACAGGTTTGCCCAAATATGCAGATACAAAGGAAGTAGCAAATTATAAAAAAGCAATGTTATTAGCGACTAATGAAATAGACAATGGACTACCAATAACTTTAAATCTTATTAGAGCGACTCATCAGATTTTACTCGAAGGGACAAGAGGAGAACAATATAGAGGTAAATTCAGAGAGAATATTGTTTGGGTTGGAGTAGAAAATGCCACTATTGATAAGGCGGATTATATCCCACCTGAACCAATATTAGTGCAGGAATATATGGAAAATCTTGAAAAATATCTCTTAGAAAATAAGGAACATCCATTGATAAAAATTGGAATAACTCATTATCAATTTGAAGCAATACATCCTTTTAATGATGGAAATGGAAGGATAGGGAGATTATTGATTCCTCTGTATTTATATTGGAAAAAAATTTTATTTCAACCAATTTTATACATAAGCGGTTATTTTGAGAAATATAGGGATGAATATATTAATCACCTCAAAAAAGTTGATAAAACAGGAAAATACGAAGAATGGCTAAGATTTTTCTTTATTTCACTTAAAAATCAAGCCAAAGAGACTCAAGGATTAATTTATAAAATTCTTTACCTCAGAGAACAAATAAAAGAAAAAATTGAAAAAATGAAATCACCTTATACAGATAAGGTTTTAGAAACAATGTTTTCAAAGCCTATTTTTAAGAGTAAGGATTTGCACATAGAAGAACCTACTGCAAGGCGATTACTCTCTAAATTTGTTGGAATGGGAATTTTAAAATCCATTGCTATTAAGGGAGTAAAGGGAAAGATTTACCTATTTCCGGATTTAATAGATATTTTATCGCATTGAAATTCCCTCATTATCAATCATTAATTTAAAAGAGATTCTGACTATTGATGAGGACATAGTATCTACTTGCTATACTTTAGTAAGTCCCAGAGCAAACCTTTTCAATTACCTCCACCTTTTTCATTGAAAAGTCCTGTGAACATAATTTTTCTATACATGCCCGCTCTATTTTTCAATGTTATTTATTTCGTAAAATATTGATATTAAAAAACATCTTTAATTATCTTAATTTTTGTTATGATAATAAAAATTGTGGAGTGTTAAAATATGCAAAAATTAAAATACGCAGAAATAAAAGAAAAATCTCTCCTAATAAAAGAGCAAGCATTAGACTATAAAACTCAGCAGTTCATATTAAATAGCAATCTAAAGAATATAAAGAAAGATTATGGTATATTTTTCACCCCTGAATGGCTCGTTGATTTTATGGT
The DNA here is from genome assembly GCF_006538445.1 of Thermodesulfovibrio sp. Kuro-1. NCBI lineage: Bacteria > Pseudomonadati > Nitrospirota > Thermodesulfovibrionia > Thermodesulfovibrionales > Thermodesulfovibrionaceae > Thermodesulfovibrio > Thermodesulfovibrio sp. Kuro-1. Next base: position 145,859 of record NZ_BJKS01000005.1, read on the forward strand.
TAACCTTATTGATATTGATAAATTGTCCAGCAAAGAAGACATCTCCATATTAGAGCCAGCATGTGGACTTGCACAGTTTTTGTTTGGAATAAAAAGAAATCATTCTTCATTGTTTGAAAGGGCAAAGCTTATCGGAATAGAGATAAATCAAGAAGTTATAAATTATTTAGTGAGTTTTGATATTAGTAGTAAGATTGAACTTATTAAAGAAGATTACCTTTTATGGGAAACCGACACATCTTTTGACTTAATTATCGGCAATCCACCTTATGGTATACCCAGTCTGTCTGAACACTATACAATAAAAGTAGAGCCTGAAATAAAGAAAAAGTATAAAACCTTATATGAAACATGGTATGGAAAATACAATGTCTATGGAGCATTCATTGAGAAATCGATCAAGCTTCTTACGCCAGAAGGACAGTTAATTTTTATTGTTCCAGCTACCTTTATGATTCTTGATGAATTTAAAAAGCTAAGAAAATTTTTATCTCAGAATGGCGGCACAGCAATAATTTATCTTGGCTCAGATGTTTTTAGTCCTGAAGCAGATGTTTCATGTGTGATACTTGATTTTGTTAAATCTAAGGAGTTTGTTAACAGAGTTGAGATTTTAGAATATCACAGAAACAAGATAAAAGCAGTAAAAATAAACTCTAACTGGCAGGGAGAAGTGATTACTTTTGAAACAGATTATTCAAAAAAGTTAGATCACAGCTGTTCCCATAAATTAGGAGACATTTATGAAATAAGAATCTCTCCAAGAACTCCAGAAATTAAAAACAATCCTTATATTGTGAAAGCAGAATTTTTGAATAAACAGAACTATTTACCTCTCCTAAATGGTAGAAATTTAAAATGCAATGAAATTATTTATGAGAATCTTACTGGCTACTGGATTAAAAAAGCTGATATAAATAAGCTTAGAGGATACTTTAATATACCCCACATAGTAGTAGGGCTTGGTTTTAGAGAAAATGGAAGAGTAGCGGCAGCATATGATGAAAAATGCTACCCTTGGATGGGAGATGTTTATCACCTTATAAGAAAAACCAATCTATTCAACCTAAATTTTGACATGTCTGAGCAAGAAGTCGTGGAATATTTAAATTCAGATTATGTGAAGCGTTATGTAAAAGATATATATAGAGAAATTACATACCATTTGAGTATCACCCAATTAAAAAACCTGCCTTTACCTAATAAAAAAGAATGGAAAAGGATAAAAAAGGAGATATCATTATGAAAGAGCCTCTTAAAGATTTACAAAGATTCAGGGATTTTTTAAGTTCTATACCCTTAGACAAATACCGCGAAGAATTAAAAAATATTAAATGGGTGGAGCAAGATCTACCAAAAGAAATACTCCCACTGAGTTCAATATTCAGATATTACTGGGAGGAAAGAAATTTTTTAAATTTTGAAGAATGGTTTGAGAATTTCTGAGGGTTTCAGTGCTTACTCAGTTGGATTTTTGCTATTTATTTGAATATATCTGTGACAAAGAGAGTAAAAATTTAAAACTTGAATGCAACTCTGAATTAGATAGAAAAGGAATTGATGCGAGAGTAAATGAAATAAATTTTCAGATAGCTAAAATCACTCAAAGAAAAGAAGCCCGTAGTGCAAGTAAAAAGAAAAGTTTAATCACAATTCCTTATGCGGTTTTTAATTTAGAGGATTTTGAAAGAAAAATTGGAAGTAAAAGAGTCAAGGATAAAACAGGTTATCAAAATTCTTTGGAAGCATTTAAAAAATATTTTATCAGGCTTAATAACGGCTTTGTTGTCTTTCATGAAAATTATCTTAGAACCATAATAGAAAATATAAGTGATATTGAGAAGTTGAAAAAAGTGGTTGAAGAAATCTCAGAGGAGTTAGCAGGAGGATAATATGGGCAAAAAGAGAGCATTTTATGACAAAAAAGACCATAGCAAAGTAATTGGAGAATATTATAAATTATTTGATAGGTATGATGGCACAAATGCAAAATCAATAAAAAATCAATTAATTCGTTTGATTCAGAAAGACCCTTATTTTTTAGATTCCTATTTGTTACTTTATGAAGTATTACGTGATGAAAAAGACTTTGAAGAGGCTGAGAGGGTTCTTGACGAAGCTTATAAAAAAGCAATGGAATTAATAACAGATAAAAATGACAAATGGCCTGATATCCTTGAATGGGGATGGTTAGAAAATAGACACATTATAAGAACTATTTTAAATAAAGCTATCTCATTATGGGAAAATAATCATATGGATGAAGCTTTAAATTTATTCAGAAATCTTTTAAAAACGAATCCCAATGATAATGTGGGTGCAAGATATTATATATTGGCTATCAGAATGAATATGAGTCTGGAAAAATTCGAAAAAAGATTTGATAGAGGTGGTTATCATGATAATGAATTACCGCAATGGTTTGAAAGAAATTATAAAAAGTTTCCAGATGAATTTGATTGGTGGGAAAAAGCTATCAAAAACTATGAGTAGATGACCACACCTTTTCAATCCATTCCTTCTTTTTTCCGATGTCAATTAACACAACTTCATTGCCAACTACTGAAAACATTAATTTTACCTTTTAAACTACCTAATTCCCCATTAAATTTTTTTAAATTGAGACCATTGTCTTGAAAAATTTAGGAATTTAGGAAATATCTCAGAAAATTGATAAGGTCAGATAAAAAAGGATTTTCTTATCAGCTATATTCCTGTTACCTTTCCTGTTTGTAAATCAACATCTATTGTTCTGAAGTTTGGAGTAGAAGCTGTTCCCGGCATTAAGCTTATTTCTCCTGCAACAGGAACAATTAGTTTTGCTCCGTAAAAAACTAATATATCTCTGATAAATAATTGCCAGCCCTCAGGAACTCCTCTTAAAAGCGGATTATCAGAAAGACTTAGATGAGTTTTTGCTATGCATATAGCAAAATCTGAAAATTCTTTCTTTGAATTAATTGATTGAAGTTTCTCTAAAGCAAGAGGAGAGAACTCTACTGAGTCTGCTCCGTATATTTCTCTCGCAATCAACTCTATTCGTGAAATATGTGGCAAACTATTTTCATAAAGAAAGTTAAAGTTTGAATTGTTTTTGCAAGCATCAATTACAAAGTCTGCAAGTTCTAAAGCACCCTGCCCTCCCTTTTGCCAATGTTCTGAAATTGCAACTGGAATGCCCATTTCTTCACAGAATTTTCTAACAAAATCAAGCTCTTCATGGGTGTCAGACTGAAATTTATTTATACACACAACAATGCTTAATCCAGATTTTTTAATTATTTTTATATGATGAAAGAGATTTTTCATTCCTCTTTCAAGCCACTGCATATTTTTTTCAATATATTCCTTCGGTAATGGATTACCAGGTATAATTTTGGGTGAATCTTTATCTGCACCATGATATTTTAATGCCCTTAATGTAGCCACCAAAACTGCCACATCTGGTTTCAAACCTGATGTCCTGCATTTTATATTCCAAAATTTTTCAAAGCCGATATCAGCTCCAAATCCACACTCTGTTACGTGATACTCATTCAACTTGAGCCCTACCATATCTGCAATGATTGATGATTGTCCTATGGCAATATTGGCAAACGGTGCGGCATGAACAAATACAGGTTGTCCTTCAATGGTTTGAATCAAATTCGGATTGAAAGCTGGAAGCATAAGAGCAGACATAGCTCCACTTACTTCAAGGTCTTCAGTAGTTATGGGATTACCAGTTTTTGAATACGCAACAACAATGCTGCTAATTCTTTTTTTTAATTCCTTCAAATCTTTTACAAGGCTTAGAATTGCCATTAATTCAGACGATGTAGCTATGTCAAATCTTGATTCCATAGTAATGCCATCTTTTTTCCCACCAAGACCAATTACTATTTTTCTTAATGCCTGAACACAAAAATCAATAACCCATCCCATCTGAACTCTTTTTGGGTCAATATCAAGTCTTCTTAACCCCCGTTTTTTGAGAATTTCGTCTGAATAATTAGCTTCATGAAGCATTCTTGATGTCAGGGCAACCATAGCAAGATTGTGGGCATTCATTACTGCATTTATATCACCTGTAAACCCTAAGGAAAACTCTGTTCGGGGAATGCATTGGGAAAGTCCTCCCCCTGCTGCAGAGCCTTTTATATTCATAAGAGGACCTGCTGAGGGTTGCCTTATAGCACAGCTTACTTTTTTACCTCTTTTCCCAAGTCCCTGAGTTAATCCAATTGTTGTTGTTGATTTGCCTTCGCCAAAAGGTGTAGGAGTAATAGCAGTAACGATAATATATTTGCCATTAGGATTGTTTTTTATTCTACTGTAAAGTTTTCTGTAATCAATCTTAGCAATATAAGACCCATACGGTATAAGTTCTTCTTTTTTTATATCAAGCTCTTCAGCAAGCTGAAATATTGATTTCATTCGTTTTTCAGCTTCTTGAGCAATTAACCAGTCAGGACATGATACTGGTTCTGGAAGCATAAACTCTCCTGAATTATTATTTTTTGTTTTATTCTGATGGATTATCTATGTCTGCAAGATAATCCTTAAGTTTCTCCAGTAATGAATCAGGCAAAATTTCATCGTAAAGTAAAGCATTCATTTCCTCTACTGTCAATTGTTCCTTAATATCTCTTGGAAGCATTTTTACTATAGCAACTCTCATAGGATCAGGTTTTTTTTGTTCCATTTTTGACTCCTTTTATTTTTAGCAGGTTAAATGAAAAGCCCCTGCCACGTTTTTGCCTTCATCCATAAATTGATTAAATAAATCCACTGCTTTTTCTGTATTGCTGACAAAAGTTTCAATTCCTTTTTGTTTGAGTTCTTCTATTAAGCTTGCAGGAACACGCATTCTTTCATATGCACCTGTTCCTACAACAAGAATGTTAACATTATTTTTCAGTACTTCAGCAAGGTCTTCTATGCAAAGACAATGTCCTTCTTTTCTCCACCAGGAGGGAAAGATTTTATCAGGAAAAACAATAAGGTCTTGTGTATATTCATTACCATCTACTACAATTTTTCCAAATGAATAATGAGTTATTTTCATATTAAGCACCTCCTTTAAAGAGTTGGCGGGAGCGTGTGGGAATCGAACCCACCCTGCCTGTTCCTCACAGGCAACACTGGATTTGAAGTCCAGGAGGGACACCAGAACCCCATACACTCCCGATATAGAATTTTACAGGATTTTGAAGAATTTTGCAAAGATAAAAATTACTGCAGAAAGAATTTATCTCTTAGATATCGCAATACATCATCATACGCAGATGGTACAACAAGAAAAATTTCTATATCTTTTGGCAAAGGAAGTTTAATTCTATCCTGTTCTCTTAGTATAAGGATTGCTGATTCTCCTTCCTGAAGACTGCTTGAAATTTTGTTTCCTATTTCCTCAATTCTTTTTTGGCTTATTTTATTAAAATAATCAAATATTTTCTGCATTACAGCATTGGTTTTAACAATTCTAAGACAGTTTCCCCAATCAATAAATTCTCCAAATATTTCAGGGTCTTCAATCCCTATAATAACCGCACCTTCTGAAACTTTTTTCTCTATAAATGGATATAAATAAGGATTGGTTTCTCTTATTACATCAATTGCTTCCTGCCCTTCAATAAAGATTGTCTCAATAAAAATTTTTGTAACAAACCCTAATTTTTCAAGTTTTTCAACATGAATAAGAGCTTCCTGCCAGTATTTCTCAATTATATCTTTTAGTTTTTCATCTTCTTCATCAAAAACAAAAAGATTTGGAATACAAAAAAGCCTTCTTTTGCCTTTGAACTCATCTATACTGAGTCTTTGTATTTTGCCTAACTCTACCATTTTTAAATTGAATGAGATAGTTTTTTAAGTTGTTCTAATTTATTATAAGCTTTTCCGCTATCTATTGCCTGTTTTGCTATCTTTACACCTTCAGAGAGACTATTCGCTTTCCCTGCAACCTGAAGGGCTGAAGCTGCATTTAACAAGACCATATCTGTTGCCGGTCCTTTATTTCCTTTGAGAATTTCTAATACAATCCTTGCATTTTCCCTTTTATCCGCTCCTCTTACTTGGTCTAAGGAACTACGAGATAATCCAGCCTCTTCAGGAGTAATGGTCTTAGTTTCAATCTTACCATCTTTTGCTCTAACAATATACGTCTTTCCAGAGATTGATATCTCATCAAGTCCTTCTTCACTATGAACAACCATAACATCCTCTGCTCCGAGTTTTGACATCACTCGGGCGATTATTTCCATGTATTCCTTTGAAAAGACACCAATCAATATACGTTTAACCTCTGCAGGATTAAGCATTGGACCAAGGATATTAAAAATAGTCCTTATCTTTAGTTCCTTTCTAACAGGAACAACTCTTTTCATTGCTGGATGATAAAGTGGAGCAAAAAGCACAGTGAGTCCACATTCAAAAAGACATTTTTCTGCTATCTGAGGAGACATATCAACCTTTATTCCCAATTCTTCAAGGACATCAATGCTTCCACATTGGCTTGAAGCAGAGCGATTGCCATGCTTTGCCACAGGAACACCTGCGCCTGCTACTACAAAGCTTGTAGCAGTAGACACATTGAATGTACCAGAATGGTCTCCTCCTGTGCCAACAATATCTATTGTTCCCTGAGGAGATTTAATTTTTATTGCATAATCTCTAAAAAGTTTAACAGTTGCAAGAATTTCGTCCTCTGTCTCTCCCTTCATTGATAATCCCATTAAAAAAGCTGAAATCTGCACTGGAGAAGCTTTCTCTTCAATTATCTCAATAAAGCTTCCCTTTAAAAGTTCCTCAGGAAGGTTTTCTCTTTTGCTTAATCTGTATATTGCTTCTTCTATCATAGTTTTAAAAAGTTTTTTAATAAGTCTTTGCCAGTTTTTGTAAGAATGCTTTCAGGATGAAACTGCACTCCTTCAACAGGATATTCCCTGTGCCTTATACCCATAATTATATCATTTGATGTCCATGCACTAACAATAAGACAGTCTGGTAGAGTTTCCCTTTCAACTATAAGTGAATGATATCTTGTTGCCTCAAAAGGGTTTGGAAGCCCTGTAAAAATTGTTTTGCCATCGTGATAAATGAGAGATGTCTTGCCATGCATTATTTCATGAGAACGAATAACTTTTGCACCAAAGGCTGCTCCAATTGCCTGATGTCCAAGGCATACTCCAAGAATTGGTATTTTACCTGCAAAATATTTTATTACATCAATTGAAATTCCTGCTTCTGTAGGAGTGCAAGGACCTGGAGAAATAATAATTTTTTCAGGAGACATTTTTTCAATATCTTTAATTGTAATTTTATCGTTTCTATAAACTTTAACGTTTTTAACCATCTCTCCAACATATTGATAGAGATTATATGTGAATGAATCATAGTTGTCAATTATAAGAATCATGAGGACAGTCCTCCAGATTGGAGAAAATTTACTGTTTTAAGCATAGCCTTTGCTTTATTAACTGTTTCTGTATACTCTCTTTCAGGTATAGAATCTGCAACAATTCCTGCTCCTGCCTGAACAAATACATGATTGTCCTTGATTGTTAGCATTCTTATGCCAATGCACATATCCATATTACCACTGAATCCAAAATATCCTATTGCTCCTGCATAAGGACCTCTTTTTGTTGGTTCAAGTTCTTCAATAATCTGCATTGCTCTTACCTTTGGTGCGCCTGTTACAGTTCCTGCAGGGAAACAGGACATAAAAACATCAAACATATCAAGTCCCTTCTTAAGCTTCCCCTCTACATTGCTTACAATGTGCATTACATGGCTATATCTTTCAATTGTCATTAATTCTGTAACATTGACCGAACCTATCTCTGCTACTCTACCCACATCATTTCTTCCAAGGTCAACAAGCATAATGTGTTCTGCTATTTCTTTCTCATCGCTGAGTAGCTCTTTTTCAAGAGCAAGGTCTTCTTCCTCTGTTTTTCCTCTTGGACGAGTTCCTGCAATAGGTCTTACAATAACCCTTTCATCTTCAAGTCTAACAAGAATTTCAGGAGAAGAGCCTACAAGAAAACCCTCGCCTGTATCAATATAAAACATATATGGAGAGGGATTTATAATTCTTAGAATTCTGTAAATATCAAAGGGATGAGCTTGGGTTTCAGTTTCAAATCGCTGTGATATTACAACCTGAACAACATCACCATTTAATACATACTCTTTTGCCTTTTTTACCGCAGAGAGAAATTCCTCCTTGCTGAAATTAGAATGAAATCCGTGCAGTGTTTTGCTCCCTTTTTCTGGGACATTTAGATAGGTTCTAAATCTCTCATCACTATGACTTTTTAAATCAGAAATGAGGTTGTCAATTTTTTTCTGTGCTTTTTGGTAAATAGAAGTTGCATCTTTATCTATGAAGGCATTATACACAATTTTGATTGATTGTTTAAGATTATCAAAAATTAGAAGTGTTTCCGGAATCATTAGAAAAATGTCAGGCATGTCTATTGAGGGTTTTGGAATATCAGGAACTTTTTCAAAAAGTTTTACAGTATCATAGGAAATAAAGCCTACCATTCCACCAAAGAATCTTGGAAGTTCTGAGTCAATATAGGGCTTATACTGAGTGAAAAGTTTTCTTAAAAAATTAAAAGGTTCTAACTTTTTATAAACCCTCCTGTTTTGTCCTTTTTGAACAGTTATTTTCTTACCTTCTGCTTTAATCACAACAGAGGGTTCAATACCAATTATTGAGTATCTACCCCATTTCTCTCCTCCTTGAACACTCTCAAGAAGAAAAGAAGGGCGGCGATTAAGTTTAAGAAAAGCTCCTACAGGAGTATCAAGGTCTGCGATAATTTCCCTGTAAAGAGGAATTAGATTAAATTTATCTGATAGTTTAAGAAATTCTTTTTCATTTAAATTCATTTGATAGTTTAAATAATTATAGTTCAAAAAGGCAATCTTGCTTTATCAAAGCTCTTTCATATATTTTCTGTCTTTGAATTCTTCTTTTTTGCCTTCATTCCAGTTAGATACAGGACGGAGATAGCCTACCACACGGGAATATATTTCGCATTCTCTACCACATTTGGGGCATGTAGAGTGTTCGCCTTCAATGTAGCCACATTCAGAACATACACTGAAAGTTGGTGTTATGCTTATGTAGGGAAGTGTATATTTTTCAAACACCTGTCTTATGAATCTTTTTAGTTTCTGGGGTTCGGGCTTTTCACCCAAGAATATATGTTGAACTGTGCCTCCTGTGTATTTGCTCTGCAACTCATCCTGATTGTCTAATATGTAATGAATTGACTCTGTAAATCCAACAGGAAGCCATGTGGAGTTTGTATAGTAAGGATGTTCGCTGCCTTGAGTGATAATATCTGGATATTTTTGCTTATCAATCCTCGCAAGTCTGTAACTTGTTCCCTCTGCTGGTGTTGCCTCAAGATTGTATAGATTGCCTGTTTCTTTTTGATATTCAAGGAGTTTCTCTCTCATAAAATCCATTACTTTCAAAGCAAAGGCTTTCCCTTCCTCTGTCCAAATTCCCTTAGAGTTAAGCCAACGAGCATTTGCTATAGCTTCGTTCATTCCAATTATTCCAATTGTTGAGAAGTGATTACACCAGTAAGCTCCTGCTCTTTCTTTTACAAAACTCAGATAATGCTTGGAGTAGGGGTAAAGTCCTGAATCTGTAAATCTCTCAAGTACTTTCCGTTTTATCTCAAGGGATGTCTTCGCAATCTCCATAAGCCTGAGAAGTCTTTGATAAAATTCCTCTTCTGAATTACTTAAATATCCGATTCTTGGAAGATCTATGGTCACAACCCCTATACTTCCTGTGAGAGGATTAGAACCAAAAAGTCCGCCACCTCTATGCTTTAGCGCTTTAGTTTCGAGTCTGAGCCTGCAACACATAGAGCGAGCATCCTCTGGTTTTAAATCAGAATTAACATAGTTTGCAAAATATGGTATTCCGTATTTTGCCGTTGCCTGCATTATTAGGTCTACAACTGGGCTATTCCAGTCAAAATCTTTTGTTATGTTAATTGTAGGAATTGGGAAGGTAAACACTCTTCCCTTTGCATCGCCCTCAGAAAGCACTTCAAAGAGAGCTTGATTGAACATGTCCATCTCTCTCTGAAACTCTCCGTATGTAGCATCCTGAGTTTTTCCTCCGATTATCACTGCCTGAGAGACAAAATGCTCAGGCACTTTAAGGTCAAGGGTGATATTGGAGAAAGGGGTGTTTCCAGTTATAAAAACCTGTCCATTTCTTCTTGCAATAACAGTCTCGTTTTCTGTATTAACGCTCCAGATAATACCTCTGTATTCAATCTTTTCAATTTTCATTATATGGTCAGCTTTTGTCTCTGTAAGGGTAATAATATACTGAAGCTTTTTGGAAATTCCTCCCATTTTTCTCTTTCTCACATTAAAGTTATATCCTGCCAATACCGCAATCGCAGTAATGAAATCCTTTGCTTCTTCTTCTGTAACGGTTATTCTTTTTCTGAACTTTTCGGTCCAGCCATCACCTTTTAAGTATGTTTCAAGAAATAGTCTCGCTTGCCTCTTACTTAACCTATAAAGATATTCGGGAAACTTTTTAACCTTAGCGCCTATGAGTTCATGTATTGCTTTACTTGACTTTGGCTTTAGCCTTATATGCTTGCACTTACCAAGAGAGTGTTGCTCTTTAACACTATATTCAAAATTCAAATCTTCCAAAAGCTGAATAATCTCTTCATAGTTCTCGGGATGAGTTTCCTTAGACTGATATATGCTAACTCTGTGACTTCCTTCCCTCTCAATGCTTCCCTCTGAAAGTATCCATGAGAAAATTTTAAGCTCCTCATCTGAGATGGGATAATCGGGATTTTTGTTTTCTCCTGCTACTGGAATAATTAATGGTGAACTGTAGCTTAGTAAATCTTCAATCCTATCCAGCCTGTATTTTTCTGTATTAAAAACCTTTCTTACAACTCTATGATTTGGCGAGATTAGTTGACTCTGGCTTCTGTTTTTCAGATTATACATAATTCCAGAGTATTCCTTTCTGAAAACATAGGTAACCAATTTTGTCTCAATCTCGCCATTGTTTATGTTGAATGTATAAATTGAGTCTCCAATTTCAACTTCGTTATATCTTTTCCATCCATCTAAGGTTAAAATTTCGGTGTCTTCAGAAAGACATTGAAAACCAACGCGAGTAGGCACATTGAGGTTGAAGACCCATTCCTGAAGTGCCTGTTTTACTTGCTTATAATTCAATCCGTCATAGGCAATGAAGGGTGCAAGAAGGGTGTCCACATTGCTGAAAGCTTGCGCTCCTGCTGAATTTCCACACCAACAGGCTTTACCATTTCTTCTTACATAAAGAGTATGATTTGGAACTTCTACACAGTAAACTTTTCCTGCATAATTTGTGACTTGCTTATTGACACTATTGAGTCTAAAGTTTTTTGCTAAAGATACTCCTACATCATACCACTTGAAATTTCCCTTTTTTCTCTCATAAATGTTAGCTGACATTCCAAGTTTAAGCACTATCTCCTGTATGTCATCAGCTAATCTTTTACTTTTTGTTGAATACTCTATGTTTCCATCCCCACTCCAGCCATCACCTTTCATTAGCCAGTCAAAGATAATCTCAAGTTGTTCCTTACTTAGGTTTTTAATTTCAGAAGGAATGAATTTGTCGCAGCTTTTTCCAAATTTCCTTAGGTATGAAAACAATTGCTTGTCATTAATGTAAAACTCTATTAAGTCAGCTTTAAACTTCTTGTTGTAGCTGAAGGGAATTTGACTGAGCACCTTTTCAAATTCTTCAGCAATTTCGCTTTTTTTCTGAGATATTCTTACTAAGTATTCATAGTAGGGAACTTCTCTTCCTTTTCTCTGTCTCTTTCTCAAATAAGTGCATCCTTCGGCTAACCAGAATCCAAAGAATTTAAGCCATAGATTCATGGGAATCTTCTTTGGAGGTAACACTTTGATCTCATATTTTTCAATTGGTTGAGAGCTGTAGATTCCTGCCTCTTCCTCAAGGATATCTGGACTTTCACTTTTACTGTTTATTTTTTTAAAATTTCTGTATTGGTAAATTTTGATCTCAGGCAGAATAAAGTATTCCTCCATTCTGCCTTCCCATAATGCGTGCTTTGGTATAAAGTGAGTATTTGGATTGAATTTTTCTGCTTCAATGAACTTTAGCTTTCCATTTTCTTTGGATGTTGGACTATACTGTTGCACCAACATCCTGTGATTTGGCGTTACAAGCAAGTCAAGCTTCTTGGACTTAAAGTGATACATCGCACCGTTATAATCAAATTCGTAAAACTTTACTGGTTTTTGAAGTTCAATTTTTTTTGTCTCAGTATTCATAGTAAAGATGAAATCATGCTCTGTGAGCTCAAAAAAATACTTCCAACCTGAATATGTAAGAACCTGTGTATCTGAGGAATAACACTCTCCCTGGGTTGTATACAAGAAATTGACAATCTGACCCAGTGCAGGCCTAAGATGCTTAGCAGGCCGAGATTCAACTTTACCGGGAACTCCACCAAAGCCCCGGATAAGCAAGTCCATCAAATCCCATCCAACACAATAGGCAGAAAGGGCATTCAGGTCGTGAATATGCATATCGCCATTTATATGGGCTTCCCTCACCTCTGGAGGATATATTTTGTGTAGCCAGTAGCTTTTGCTTATTTCAGAGGAGATATAATTGTTAAGCCCCTGAAGACTGAAACTCATATTTGAGTTTTCGCTAATTCGCCAGTCAACCTTGCTAAGATAGTTGTCTATGAGCTCAAGTCCACCCTGACGGGCAATCTCACGCATTCTCGCATGCTGGTCGCGGTATATGATGTATGCCTTAGCTGTTTTCCTGTAGGGACTGCTTAAAAGTATCTCCTCAACTATGTCTTGTATTTCCTCTACATGTGGGTCTCGGTCTCTGATTAATTCCTCCGCAAGCAATAGGACTTTTATCGTAAGCCTTTTTGCTGTATCGTAATCGAACTCGCCGGTTGCTTTTCCCGCCTTTGAAATGGCTACAGTAATTTTTTCAGGGTCAAAGGGGACAATGCGGCCATCTCGCTTTATTATATTTTTAAACATCCTAAACCTCCCTTTCACGCATAGCCTTTGCAGCTAAAACCATATTTTTTAGGGATGCCACTGTCTCCTGCCATCCTCTTGTCTTTAGTCCACAGTCTGGGTTTATCCAAAAAAGTGACTTATCAATCAGACTGACAGAACGCTCAATAATCTCAATCATCTCCTCAACAGAGGGTAATCTTGGAGAGTGAATATCATAAACTCCCAATCCAATGCCATGGTCGTATCTGAAGTTTTCAAAGGCAGATAAAATCTCTCCTTTGCTTCTTGAAGCCTCAATTGATATCACATCAGCATCAAGAGCGTAAATCCTGTCAATTATCTCATTAAAGTCTGAATAGCACATGTGAGTATGAATCTGCGTAAAGGGAGATACATCAGCTGTGGTAAGCCTGAAACTATTTATGGCCCAATCAAAATATTCGTTCTGCTTGTTTCTCTTAAGAGGCAAACCTTCTCTGAAAGCAGGCTCGTCAATCTGAATAATTTTTATACCCCTCTTCTCAAGTTCCAGCACTTCCTCCTTTAGAGCAAGAGCTATCTGGTAGGCAATCTCGCGCCTTGATATATCCTTTCTTGGATAGGACCACTGAAGAATTGTAACAGCACCTGTCATAATTCCCTTCACTGGTCTCGTGGTGAGAGATTGAGCATAGAGGGTTTCCTCAACTGTAAGAGCTTTGTCCCTCCATACATCTCCGTAAATTACCGGTGGTCTTACACATCTTGAACCATAAGACTGAACCCAGCCATTTTTAGTTATCGCAAAGCCTTTTAGTTTTTCAGCAAAAAACTCTACCATGTCTGTTCTCTCAAACTCTCCATGAACAAGCACATCTATGTCAAGTTCTTCCTGAATTTTTACAGCCTTTTCAATCTCCTGAAAAATAAACTTTTTGTATTCCTCCTCAGTTATCTTACCATTTTTATAATCTGCCCTGAATTTTCTTACTTCCTTTGTCTGAGGAAAGCTTCCTATGGTAGTTGTAGGGAAAAGAGGTAGCTTGAAAGAATCCATCTGTATACTGTATCTCTCTTTAAATTCGGGTTTTCTTAAAATAGCTTTTTCATCTATGCTTGAGATTTTGCTCCTTACCTCTGCCTTTGAAAATATCTCATGGACTATACTTTTCCTTGCTGGCAGGGCTGCTCCATCATTAATTGCTCTTTTGAGAATGGTTAACTCTTCAAGTCTCTCATTGGCAAAGCTTAGCATGTTAAGTATATCCTCTTGAATATGTCCTCTCTCTGCCTCAACAGTTATTGGAAGATGAATTAGTGGAGATGAATTGGAAAGCATAATCTTATCGGTAACTCTGAAAAGTCTCTCCAGCATGCTCATAACAACAGTAAAGTCTGTCCTCCAAGGGTCTCTTCCCGATACAACTCCAGCAATGAGAACTTTATCGGATGGAAATCCAAGAGTTAGTATATTTTCAAGATTTTCCTTGCCGTCTACAAGGTCAAATCCAAATCCATGGACAGACAGAGAGAAAACAAGTTTTTCATATGCTGAAACCGCTTCATAATAAGTTTGAATATAAACTTTTAAAGTAAGGACCTTTGTCAGCTCCCTGTAAAGACCTGTTAAGAGTTCTATCTCTCGCTCTTCCATATCCATTACCATTGCAGGTTCATCAATCTGTATTTCTTCAACTCCTGCTGCATCGAGTTTTATGAGGAGCTTTTTATAGGCAGGCAATATTTTTTCCGATAATCTTTCCAGTCTATCCATATTTAACTTCGCAGACTTCAGATAGGTAAAAGGTCCCACTATGACAGGCTTGGTTTTTACGGATAGACTATCTCTTAGCAAAGCAAATTCCCTAAGGGGCTTGTTTTCCATAAGCTCAAACTCTTCATCCTCTATTTCTGGCACAATGTAGTGATAATTCGTATTAAACCACTTGGTCATCTCAAGGGCTGGAAGCTCTTGAGTGCCCCTTGCCATAGCAAAATATCTATCCAAGGGGTCTGAAATTCTGTTAAATCTTTGAGGTACAGCGTTAAACATCACTGAATGGTCAAGAATAAAGTCATAGAGAGAAAATTCATTAGATGGAATGAGGTCAATCCCAGAGGATTGAATGACTTTAGCATTCTGGATTATTAAAGAATTGGCAGTCTCTAAAAGTTCTACTTTTGAAATCTTCCCGTTCCAGTAGTCTTCCAGAGCTTTTTTTAGTTCTCTCTTCGGACCGATACGGGGATAGCCAAAGACAGTGGTTTTAATCTTCATCTACTCCTCCCACGAGGCATTTCAGAAAGCCAAAGGCTCTCTGACTGGATAGGTCTTCCGACTTTGGGCTCTCTTCAACCTACTTGCCCGCCTTCCCAGAGATTTGCTCTCCAGTGGCATAAGTGGGCTTTCGTTCCCAACACGGCTGCGGGGCAGCGGAGGATTCTCACCTCTCTTCCCTTAAAATCCAGTTAGGTTAAAGTATAACAAAATATATCCAAATCTTTCAAAAAATTAGTATTCTGACATTTCTTGTCATTCCGTGCATCTTTAATGATATGAGGAATCTCTGACTCATGCTCCTCGGAATAACAGAGTAAAGCAACGATTAATTACATAATGAGTCTGGAATCACAGAGGAAATGCAGAATTTTGTTTATAATGTATAATATAAAGTAAAAAATGCTGAAAGAGGGAAGAAAAGTGGTGGGATATTATTTGGATAAAGGGCTTATAATGCCTGAATATATTTTATTATTGATAAAGGATAAATCATGATATCTTATCTATTTCTTTCTTTTTTCATTAGCTTTATAATATCTCTTTTTATAATCATACAATCTAAAAGAATAAGCTCCCTTATTTCAGATCATCTACATGTAGGTCCTCAGAGGTTCCATTACTCTCCAACTCCAAGGATTGGCGGAACTGGAATTTTTATAGCTCTCCCGGGAGCTTTAGCTCTGGTTTTTCTTAGAAGAGAGTCCTGTTCATATGACTTTGTGCTGCTAATACTTTGCTCTGTTCCTGTATTTTTTGCTGGTTTTTTAGAAGATATCTTAGCAAAGTTTTCAGTTAAATTGAGACTTCTACTTATAGGCATTGGACCTACAATGGCTTTTTTTCTTTTAGATGCTTCTATCAAACGAGTGGATATTCCTTTAGATGCTTTTTTAAGCTTTGGTATTTTTTCTTTTATTTTTACTGTTTTTGCTATTGTTGGAATTACAAATGCCATAAATATTATAGATGGTTTTAATGGACTTGCAAGTATGGTATCAATGATAATACTTTTAGCCTTAGGTTATGTGTCCTATAAAGGTGGCGATCACTTTTTAATTATTTTCTGTATTAGCCTCATAGGAGCCATAGCAGGCTTTTTTATTCTTAATTATCCAAATGGACTTATTTTTCTGGGTGATGGAGGAGCTTATTTAATCGGTTTTCTCATAGGCACTATATCGGTTCTTCTTGGGAATAGACATTCAGAAGTGTCTCCCTGGTTTCCCTTTGTAGTTTGTGTTTATCCTATATTTGAGGTAGTTTTTTCAATGTACAGAAAAACTTTTATTAGGGGTATCTCTCCATTTTCACCAGATGGACTTCATTTGCACATGATAATCTATAAACGTCTCACAAAAAAGCTTCTAGGACCAACAGCTCTCCCTTTCTCTGGATTTTATGCACATTTGGAGTAGTTCCAGGTTTACTCTGGTGGAAAAATACAACCCCACTTATAATTACTTCACTATTTTTTGGTGTTCTTTACACTTATCTTTACTGGAAAATATTAACTGGCAGATTTTTAAGATTTAAAAGGAAGGGAGGAAGCATTTAAAACCTTAAATTTAGTTTTTTAAATGCCAATAATGCTCTCTATCTTTTTAACCCTGTCTCTTATCTCCAGATACTGTCTTTTAAGCTGATTTTCAGCAATAATTCTTTCCTGCTCCTTTTTCTCCATGAAACCTGCCAGTCTATCAAGATGTGTAAGAAGTAAGCCAAAATCAATAAGATCAAATTTTTTATGAAGTTCTCTAACATCGCGCTCGTAGTGTTCAAGCATACTCAATATATTTCTTGAGAATCTTTCAAGTCTTTCAGAAATAGCTTCTATATATGTATTAAAGTCTTCTTTGGTGATATAAATTTTAAGATCATCTCTGGTTACCATCTCAGATTTTATGTAGTTAATCTCAAACATAAACTCTGCTTTTAATTTATTCAGGTCTTCTTTTGTTGCGAAGGCTTTCAAGTCCTCCTTGGTCGCAAAAGCTTTCAGATCTTCTTTAGTTGCAAAGGCTTTCAAGTCTTCCTTTGTTGCCATCTCCTGTCTGAAAATATTAAATTCTTCCTTTACTGCTTTTCTTACAATTTCTAATAAAGTTTTCTCATCCATAAAAACCCTCCAGTCCTTCTACTACACCTATTATAAAAATCTTCAATTTTATTTTCCCATAACTTGACAGTATAACATGTGCTTTAATTTTTCCTTCTTGCTCTAACATTATTCCACCACTCAGCCACAAAGGCAAGAAAAATCCCTGAAAAAAGTGCGCTTATTCCAGCCACAGCTATAATGAGCTTTCTTTTTGGTTTTACGGGAGAATCAAGAGAGGTAGGCTGTTCTATAACGCTTAATATGAAATTTTTATTATTTTTAATTTTTTCTTTTTGTGTTGATATTGCCTCAGCGTAGGTCTGAGAGGTTTTTCCAAGCTCCTTTTCAAATTCATCTATTGCATACCTGAGAATATCCTCAGCAAATTTTTTATCCTTCTGTTCAGAAATTAGATTAATGCTCCCTGTCTTTTTGTCTATCTCAGCCTTAAAAACAATGTCTCCTTGGCCTTTATTGATTGATTTAGTCAAGTTGAGTATATTTTCTTTTTCTCCATACTGTTTTATCAATCTATCAAGCACCTTCTTTTTAAACTCAAGGCTATTAAGTATTGATAGAGATAGATTATTGACCTCTGGCGACTTGGTTTGTCCTAAAGGAATTATAAATGATGTTTTACTATCACTTGTTTTAAATCTCTCAATAACAGACTGACCAATCAAAGAGTCTACCCAAAGAGTTGCCCTTGCCTGATAAATATCGGGAGATAGAAAAGCTACCAAGCCTCCTATTAAAAGCCCGATGAAAGAAACAGCAACGATAAGCTTGAGCCTTTTTTTAAGCACGAGAAGCAGTTCATAAAGGTCAATCTCATCAGAGTATTGTTCCTTTCGTCCTTGCTCGTTCATTCCAAACCTCCGAAGTTTTTGTTAGGCTATGCAAAAATTTATAGCTTTTATGTTCTTTCGTTATCATTCCTTTTTTCATTCCGAGCTGTTTTTTGTCATTCCGAGGAGCGTAAGCGACGAGGAATCTCCTTAGCTACAATAGAGAAGACCCTTCAGCTTCGCCTCAGGGTGACAAAAAGCGTCATTTTATAGAGCATCTGATATTCTCATCATTCCAATACATTATTTTTATATTATTCTTAAACAATTTAAATTTAAACCCTTATTAATCTCAAATACTTCTTATTATCTCCACAATTCTCTTGCTTGATAGACCGTCTCCGTAAGGGTTTATAGCCCTTGCCATTTTATGATATTCAGAGGTATTTTCAATTAAACTCTGAACTGCCTTTACAATATTTTCTTTCTTGATGCCTACAAGACTTGCAGTTCCGGCCTCTATTCCCTCAACTCTCTCTGTTACTTCTCTCATAACCAATACCGGCTTTCCTAAAGAAGGTGCTTCTTCTTGAATTCCACCAGAATCAGTCAATATCAGAAAAGATTTTGACATTAACCAAATCAAATATGGATATTCCAGAGGCTCTAAGAGAAAAATATTCTTAATCCCATTTAATATTCTATTGACTGGCTCTCTTACATTAGGATTTAGATGAACCGGATAGATTATCTTTAATTCTGGATAACTCTCAGCAATCTCTTTTAAGGCATTGCAAATGTTTTCAAATCCTTCACCAAAGCTTTCTCTTCTATGCCCTGTAACTAATATTATCTTTTCTCGCTGAAATTCAAAAATTCCATTAAAATAAAGTTCAATTTTAGACCTGAGCTCCTCATTTTCCTCTAAAATTCTCAATCCTAAAAATAAAGCATCAATTACTGTATTCCCAACAACCCAAACATTTTCCCTTATTCCCTCGTTATACAAATTTTGTTTTGCCTTTTCCGTAGGTGCAAAATGATAATCAGCAATGTGTCCAACCAAGACTCTGTTTATCTCTTCTGGAAAGGGTGAATATTTATTGCCGCTTCTCAGCCCTGCCTCAATATGGGCAACCTTTATTTTTTTGTAATATGCTGAAAGCGCACCAGTGAAAGATGTTGTTGTATCTCCTTGAACCAAAACAAGATCGGGATTAAAGTCATTGTAAACTTTCTCAAGTTCTATGATACTGTCAGATGTTATATTAAAAAGACTCTGATTGTCCCTCATTAAATTAAGGTCGTAGTCTGGCTTTATTGCAAAAAAATTTAGAACTTGGTCAAGCATTTGTCTGTGTTGTGCAGTTACACAAACTTTTACATCAAAATCTTCTGGATATTTTTTAAATTCCCAGTAAAGAGGAGACATCTTTATTGCCTCTGGCCTCGTCCCAAATATCAATAATATCCTCTTCAAATCTCCTGCACCCCTCTATCAAAAATCCCAACCTTGAGCCTCAAACCTTGAACTTTAAACACCCGATCTACCCATTCACTCATCCGCATCTTCTACTCACCTCACAGCACTACTCATACCCGGTGGAAAATCAGCAAGCATATCAATTTTTTCCCAGTTATCTCTGAACCACTCAATATTTGCATCAAAACCCTCTTTAAAATCAACAATAGGCTGATAACCTATGAGCTTTTTAGCCTTTTCAATTGATGCAAGAAGTCTCGGTTTTGTATCCCACTTTCTTCTTTCCTTAAAAATCAAACCCGCCTTATTTCCAGTTGCTTCTAAAACCATTGAAGCCACATCCTTGATTGAAACCTCTCTTCCAGCAGCAAGATTAAAATTCTCACCTATTGCCTTTTTATAGTAACCAGCCTTTATAAGTCCCTGAACAAGGTCTAAAACATAGGTAAAATCTCTTGTTTCCTCTCCTGTTCCCGTAATTGGTAAAGGTAAACCCTTAATTGACCAGTAAATAAAATTAGGTATTACATTTCTATACTGACCTGGCACTTCACCGGGACCGTAGGAATTGAAAAATCTGCAATTGACAATAGGCAAACTATAATGATGATAATAAAAATTACAATACATCTCACCTGTCATTTTATTAATCTGATAGGGAGTTGTAAGATGCATAGAAATAAAATCCTCTTTCAAGGGAAGTTTGGGATAAGAGCCATAAATAGCACATCCACTTGATGCATATATGAATTTTTCCACTCTCCCTAATCGGGAGTATTCAAGGAGTTTAATTTGACCAATAACATCAACTTCTGCTGAGACTTCTGGATAGTCTACTGAATTCTGGTTTGCAAAGAAGGCAGCAAGATGAAAAACAATGCTAATATCCTCTTTGAAAACTCTCTTCAGGTCAACATCATTTCTTACATCACCAAAAACAAACATTATATTTGGAAGAGGTGTTACATTCCAAGGGTCTCTGACTTTTATTGCTGAAAGATTATCAAGAACAACAACTTTACCCTTACTTCCAACTAATTTTGAAAGAGCAATAATTAGGTTACTTCCAATAGCACCTGCTCCACCAGTTACTAAAATATTTCTACCTTCATAGTATTTTATTAAATCTTTCCCTAAATCCAACTTCCCCATATATTCATCGACCAATTTAACTCTTTTTTCATAATGATTCATGAAGCCTCCTTAATAAAAATTTTCTATTAACTTTTGAATACAAACTTCTCTTTCAAAATTATTTACTAAATAGTCATAACCATTCTCACCATATGTGATAAGAGCATTTTTATTTCTATAAATTTCTCTCACTAAATGCTCTGCTTTTTGAATATCTCCATGTATACAACTTAAGCCACAATTGGCGTTTTTAATTATACTATGCCCATCACTGTCCTGATTTAAAAAAGCCAAAACAGGAAGTTTTGCAGCCATATATCCAAGAATCTTCCCCGGCACCACAGGAGTCTTATTCTTACTGGACAGAGATACCAGACCCACATCACAATCCTTAACAAGATAGGGGTATTCCTCTTTAGATACAAAGGGCTTAAAAATAACATTATTTAAATTTTTAGCTCTTGCTAAATCCTGTAGTTTTGTTCTCTCCATCCCGTCACCAACAAATAGAAACACCACATCCTGTAAATCCTTCACCTTTTCAGCCAGTTCTATAACAAAATTTAGCCCTTGAGACGGACCCATAACCCCGGCAAAGAGCAAGATAAATTTATCCTCTAGATGATACAGATTCCTGTATTTATTAGTTCTTGAAACTCC
This sequence comes from Thermodesulfovibrio sp. Kuro-1, assembly GCF_006538445.1. Taxonomy (NCBI): domain Bacteria; kingdom Pseudomonadati; phylum Nitrospirota; class Thermodesulfovibrionia; order Thermodesulfovibrionales; family Thermodesulfovibrionaceae; genus Thermodesulfovibrio; species Thermodesulfovibrio sp. Kuro-1. The sequence continues at coordinate 167,353 of NZ_BJKS01000005.1, forward strand.
GTTAAACTGTTTTATGTCTATCCAGTTATGAAGCACCATGAATTTGTTGGAAATGTCTGGATGATTATTTTTTAAAAAATTTAAATTGCCCTCGGAGTGAACAAATATCCAATCCGCACCAATATAAGCTTTTCGTTCCATTTTCCTAAAAAAATTTATTAAAAGAGGATTTTTTAAAACTCCTAAATCAATTGCATTTTGAGGAAATATGTCCTGAACATTTAATAAAAACTTTGCATTAAAATTTTTCTTAAGTTTAGCTCCAAGCATTGCAAGAGGCAGAGGGGGACTGTAAACGATTATTACATCTGTTTTGTTTAAGTATTTTTTAATTTTATTCTCAAAGATATAAGGCATGCTGATTTGAGAAATCCCTCTTATGATAAAATTTACTTTGTGATGTGGCAGAGTTTTTATTCTAATGACCTTAATTTGATTTTCCTCAGTAAAATCTGGATATTTTATATTCCTCTGCTCGTCGACTAAATTATATTCTGGATAGGTTGTAGCAACAGTAACATCAAAACCTCTGTCTCTCAACCCTTCAGCCAGCTCCAGCATCAAATGAGAGGCAGAACGAATCTCTGGAGGAAAGGAATCAGTTATTAATAGCACCCTCATATTTGAATTACTGTTCCCTTTGAAATAGATTCATTGATTTTGAAAGTAGTAAGTGTAGAGTAATAAATTTCATCATAGGTTATTTTTGGTTTTTCACTCCCTTTAATTACACTTATAAAATGAGACAACTCTTCCTTATAGCCTATCTCCTGATTTAAAGTTTTAAACTTTTTAGTCCTTCCACCCAGCCAGAAATAAGAGTTTTTGAAGTCTTCAATAATTAATGTCTTACCCTCAGAGTAAACCTCTATTCTCTCTCGTGAAAATGACTTATCTCCTGAGGAAGAGTAGAAAATATTACCCACAGAACCGTCCCTGAATTTAATTACAATCGAAACGTTGTCTTCATTAACTATAGTTTTATTGTTACCAGAAACTCTATCTGCATAAGCTTGTATAGGTAAACTATTTGTCAGATAAATCATCAAATCAATGAAATGACATATCTCTCCAATAATTCTTCCACCTCCCTCTTCTTCAGAGTGAACCCAGTGTTCAGATGGAACAAACCCAGCATTAACTCTGTAATTAATCATCAACGGGTCTTTACGATTACTCACAAAACTTTTTAGTTTTTCAACATGAGGAGAAAATCTTCTATTGTAACCAACCATAAGAAATGGAATAGATTTTCCATCATCCATCACTGAAGAATAGACATCTGTAATTTCTTTTAACTCTTCTTCATTGATACACAATGGCTTCTCTACAAAAACATGCTTTCCTGCCTGTAAGGATTCTTTCACCATTTTTGCATGAAGACTGTGGGGAGTTAATATGACAACCGAATTGATTTCCCCATTATTTAATATCCACCTGTAATCAGAAGTTGCATTTTCAAATCCATATTTTTTGGCAGTCTGATAGGAATTTATACCAGAGCTTGTAGAAAGTGTATGGAAGCGAACATCAGATAGCTTTGATAAAGCTGGAATCAATAAAGCCTTACCAAATAATCCCGCACCAATTATTCCAATAACGACAGAGGAATTTTTTGCTGTTTCTTTTAATTTTTTTAGTTTTTCCTGTGATATATCCTTCTCTTTGGAATACTCCAAAACTACGCCAATATAGGGTCCGCATCTGTTATTCATTATATTTTCATAAACCTGAATCGCCTTTTCAATCGGGAATTTGTGAGTAATCAATGGTTCTAATATGACTTTCTTTCCAGAGACAAGCCTTAAAAACTCCTCAAGATTTCTATTTTCCGTCCACCTAATATAACCTGTTGGATAATCAATTCCTTTATTTTCATAGACAGGGTCAAGACTACCCGGACCCGCTGCTTTAGAGACAATAATTTCTACTTCTTTGTGCCAGAGTTCATTTCTATCAGGATGAATATCAGCAACTCCTACAACAACAATCCTGCCACGAAATCTTGCAATATCAACTGCTAAATTAATAGGAGCATCAGACTTTGTTGCAGCAGTAATTATCACCGCATCTGCACCAAATCCATCCGTATATTTATCAACAAGATTTTTAAAATCCTCGGCATCTGAGCTAACTGCATCTACTCCTAATTTTCTTGCCATTTCCACTTTTGACACATCAATATCAAACCCCATAACCATGCAACCATAAGCTTTCAGAATCTGAATGGTTAATAATCCAAGCAACCCAAGTCCAATAACAGCAACTCTTTCGCCAAAAGTTAAATTCCCGCATCTTATACCATGCATTGCAATGATTCCGAGCATTCCAAATGATGCCTCTTCAAAACTTACATCATCTGGAATTCGACAGCAAAGATTCTCAGGAACTGTTATATACTCGGCATGGGAAGCATATCCTGCACCAATGCAGGCAACTTTATCCCCTGGGGCAAATTTATGAATATTCCTACCAACTTCAACTACAACACCGGCTGAACTATATCCAAGAGGCACAGGATTATCCAGTCTACCCAATGCTTCTTGAAAGGTCTTTAAAAACCCCTCTTTCTTTGCTTTATCTAAAAATCTTTTAACCAAATCCGGACGGCTACGCGCCTTACCAAACAACGATTTTCTACCAAGCTCAATAATTGAGCGTTCGGTACCGATGCTTATTAATGAAGCGTAGTTTTTGACCAATATAGTATTAGCTGATATATTTGGCACTGGAACGTCCGCCAGTTCAAGCTTGCCCGTCCGATAGTTCTGGATTAGTTGTAACATTTTTTAAACCACTCCACCGTTTTCTCTACAGCAGTTTCTCTGAACCTTACCCACTTATTAAGGCAGATGAAAATTGTATTATTTCAAATTATTAAATTCGTTAACTAATATTTTAGCAACTTCCTTTATGTTATAATAACTTTCAATGAATTTTTTTGAATTAATTTCTTGTTTATTCTTGATAGCCTGAATGATTTTTTCAGCCAGTTCGTGCTCAGAATATGGATCAAAATAAACTGCATAATCCCTTGCAATCTCATTAAATGGAATAAATAAGTCTTTATACTTTGACCCATCAGATAATATTACAGGAACATTAAAATATAAAGACTCAATAACAGGCAAACCAAATGTTTCTGTTAAAGAAGGAAATACGAAACAGTCAGCATTTTTATAAAAATCAAAGATTTCCTTATAATTAACAGCACCTGAAAAAATAACATCATCCTGGATTTTCAGTTCATTAATAATATTAACTAATTTATTGTAATAGTCCTGATAACAGTCTGTATTACCGACTACAATCAATTTGCCATTATATAAATTATGTGATTTAAGTATGGCAAAAGCTTTGATTAAAACCTCTAAATTCTTATGGGGTGCAACTACTGAAACAGTTAATATGTAATTAAATGGAAATCTATTTTCAATATTTGGTTTAATACTGCTCAGATCCAATCCGTGTCTTAATAGAAAACATTTTTTTTCATCAATTTTATAAATTTTTTTGATTATTTCCATTGATCTTTTTGAACAAAAACGAATTTTTGATGCTTTTAAAGCTGAAAGCCAGCCTAAATAAAAAATTAGCTTATTTCTTAATTTTTCTTTAAGTGTCCAGTTTTTGATAATTTTTGAAAAAGGATTAACATTCTCAATAAAAAGCACAACGTTACAAGGAGCTAATAAAGAAGTAATATTCCCAACAGAATATAAAACATTTATTTTATATTTATAAATATAAAAAGGCAGTATAGACTGTTCCCACAAAACCCTAAAATAAGGATTAGCAGGACAATGTTTAAAAATAACTTTTTCAAAGCTATCAGGAATAGATGAGATAATAGAATTTTGTTTAGAGCTAACAAAAACAAAATATTTATTTGTTTTATCCACTTCATCAAGTGCTTTCATTAGTGTTTGAAAAACACTAATACCTGCACCAGCACGAGCACTAAGTGTATTTAGGGCTATATTCATGATTGATTAAACTTTAGATTTTTCAATTTGATTAAATTATGTTTGATATATTTTTTCATACACTTTAAACCAAATAACTCCGGTTTTTTTATGAGTTATGACAAGCGTTTGAATATAATTATCTTCTAATAACTTTTTATTTAACAAATCTCTTGAGACTTCATCTAAAACACGTTGATCTATAATTACATATCTTTCATCAAATTTCATATTCTTGATCTGGTTCAAAACAGAAAATCTGTGATCTATAATTGAATTTATTTTATTTTCCATTTTTTCTCCAAATAAAAAATATTCATCTGTTCCAATATATGCAACGGTGGAACCTGATTTTAAATATGATTTAGTTATTGTCTTAAGAACTTCGCTACTTGAGTAGTCTTTTAATATTAACTCCTTTATATCATTTGCCTCTTTATTTTCAAAAATAAATTCTCCAAGAGTGCTATACCTTAAACTTGAAATAGAATGCAGTAAGTTGTTTGAAACTATATAATTTGTAGGAATTGATATAAAAATTAATATAACGGTAATAAAAATATAATTTGATATAGCAAGCAAACTAACTACTTTACGAACAAATAAATCCTTGAACAATATAGCTAATATTGGTGCAAAAACAAGCACAAAGTCAAATGAAAGCCTAAAAAGTCCTGACGGTTGCCAAGAAAGAAAAGCATGATAAAGAATAAAAGAGATAGTAGAAAAAACCATAAGGAGAATATAAAGTTTCTTATTTAAATTATTATGCTTATTTAAAAGAAAAGCTTTTATTGAATATAAATATGTAGGCAATAGTATCAATGAACCTACTATACCAAAGGCATTCCTTTGAGGAATTCTATCTTTTAAAAAGATATAATATCCGCCTTCTCTTGGTAATATATCAGGTATATTGAAAAATTCTAAGATAAAATTATGAATAGTTAATAATATAGATTCAATTTTTTAGGCAAATAACCAAAATCAGATACCATATAAAGTATACCTCTAACAATTCTACCTTTAATGCTTAAGTAATCTAAATTTCCAATCGCTGTTAAATAATTTTCCTTAAATCCTCTAAGATCTCCATACCATAAGTAATTATTTAAATAAAGCCATACAGTAGTAGAGGCTAAAAAACCAAAAATAAATGATAAAAAGATTATATAAAAAGTTTTTAGTTTATTTGGGGAGCATTTTATCATAAGAATACAAATTGCTAAATAAATAGGCAATAAAATAACTGTAGTATTCTTAATACCTAAAGCAACGCAAAACGATAAAACAGAAATTATTACTAATAATAACCTTTTATCATTCTTGTTTATATATTCTAAAGCAAAATAAATACTTACCAATATCCAAAAAGACTTACTGATGTCATTTGAACCGAAATAATAACTATAAATTATTATTGTAAACGATGTCGTTATAAAAGCTGCAAAAATAGAGGCCTCTCTGGAGAAACCGATATTTATTGCCATTTCTCTTATCACAAATGGTAATAATATAAAACAGAAGGCTGAAACTAAAAAAGTTAATTCAGCCTTTTTAAAGAAGGTATAAAATGGGACAAATTGAGCCTCATGTAAAAAAGAAAAACTTGTAATACGAAAATTTAAAACTATAAAGGGTTTTATAGTCTCGTGTTTGATCCAATAATAAGGCATTTCCCAATGATAACTATCAGCCATTGGAAAATTAAGCCACGCAGTAGCAGCAATTGTAATTAAAGTTATAGAATATGAAATTATCAGCCATATTAAAAATTTGTTCATTTTCATAAAATTACTTGATAAATCTATTAAAGATAATTTTTTAAATTTGAATTTATCATAAGATTTGACTGTTAGAGAAATTGAAATTAAACTAAAAATTGATATAAATATGAAAATACCTAACATATTGAGCCAATTAAAAATTGATAGTAATTGAATCATGATACCATGAAAGAGAAAAAAGAATAAAAAGAAAACTAATACTTTCTGAAAATTGGTTAATTTAGGGAAAAAAGACCTTATTATTCTTAATATTGAAAAAATCAATAAAGTAAAATAGGCAAATCCCAATAACATATATCGCTCTTAATTACTTACATAAATAGTCTACATTAGGTTTACTGTTTCTAAATGGATCAACAAGATCATCAGAATACTCACCCATTAACAATCTTTTGGGTGGGAGAAAATTTTTTCTATAAAATCTGCTTATTTTTGCTATTATGTAACCCTTATTTGTTAATTTTACGCAATTTTTTTCTATTATTATTGTTCCTGATTCAAGTTGTTCAGTTAATCTTACATCAATTAATCTATGTTCATTTAAGTATTCGTTGATAAAAACATCTTTAAATCTTTCTTTTTGAATTCCGCCACCACGCTGGTCTAACTTTTCTAATATATAAAAGGATAAAGACCTATCAATTACAGTGGGAATTGAAATAGCAAAAGCGTATCCGGCCAATAAAAATAAAAACAAAATTAGGAATTTTTCAAAAAAGTCATAAATTTTTACTCTAAATAGAAAAAAAGAGGTAATAATAACTCCGATTAAAACATCCATAAGAGCACTATAAAGAACTACATTCACCTTGAAAAATCTCATATGAATATAATGAATACTTATCAATAAAACAGAGAAAATAAACAGGTAAAGAATAAAAATTTTAAATTTTTTAACCATTCCTTTTGCCATTGGTCATTTCTACCTTTCTAATCTATATAGAGTTAATTGTCCTATATCTTTTGATTTAAAAGGTGTTCTATAAGAAGTTATCATTGCTGAGTTATTTTCATAAATTTTTATCAAATTGTAATCTCTAAATCTATTCTCTAATTCTCCAGTATTTCCAACGTATAGCAAGTATTTAGTTTTTTCTTTATGTAATTCAAGGTCTTTCCAATCATAAACAATTAATCTCGGAGAGTAAGCACCATTTCCACGAGTTCCTAATAATAAAATTACAGAATCACTATCAACTAATTTATCTATTTTTAAGTACTCTTCATAAAGTCCTATATTCTCAAACATCCATTTTTTCTTATCATCTGTAAAATAGAAATTATAAAAATTTAAGCTATAGACAAATATAACAAATAAAAAAAATAGAATATATGATTTTACTATCTTATATGTAATTTTACTCTTAAAAATTTCTAACACATTTAAATTTTTAGTCATGTAATTTATGTTTAAAATAACAAAGCAATATAGAAAACCCCCCCAAAATCTTATATCATGGGGTAGTTTAACGTATATTGCTATTAACATTAAAATGCTTAATAACCATATAATTTTGTTCATTTTAAATCCAGCAAACAAAAATAAAATAAGCGATAAAACAACTAAAATAGAGTAATCAAACAGAATACTCTTGATAAAATAAGAAAATTCTAAATTTAAATAAGGAAGCTTAATGGAGTAATTAAAGATGAAATTCTTTACTTCATCAATAGTATAAATTTTAGAACCAAAGAATTCTATGAAAAAAGGGCCAAAAGGAGAACCACTTTTAACGTATGTAAATACTATAATAGGTAATAAGAAAATTAAAAATGGTATATACATGTAAACTAAAGAGGATAATCTTCCAGATTTTATTATTGAAATTGTAAAGTAAATTAAAATTACAATAATCACGGGTGCATACGAAATCTTACTTCCTACAACACCAGTACTTAAAACACCTATATAGAAATAATAAACCTTCTCATCTCCTATTTTTTCCCTATTCAAAATCATACATAAAAGTGAGAACATACAGAATTCATTAAATGCATGTCCACCTAAAGTTGTATGAAAAACTAAATGATGCATTCCAATTAAAGTCAACAAAGTTAATAAAAAAATATATTTTTTATCTATTTTTCCCCAAGTTTTTTCTTTTAATTTCTCATAAAATAAATAGAAGAGTAGAATTGAAAAAAAATAAGCATATAAGTTTGATGCATTTGGAAAGCCCACATTAAAAAGCGGTACGATACTAAAATGAAAAAGCATATGTGGTAATACAGCAGCTTCTATTGGATATCTATAGAAGTTTATTCCATTGTCCAATACAACTCTTCCGGGTAACACTGCATGATAGTAGAGTTCATCGTGCTTCGATAGAGGCGTAAGAGATATTAAAAAGCTACTTATAAAAACGAAGATGAGTAGTAAAAAATAAAAATCTAAATTAATCAATCTTATTTGGCTAAAATTTTTAAGAATTAAATTCTTAATAAGAAAAACAAAAAAGAAAAAACCCAAGCTAAATAGAAAATAAAACAAGAATGTTATCCACTCTCTAAACCAATATACACTATAAAAACCAGGTAATTGAACTAATAGCGAAACAATTAATGTGCCAAGTACGGGATAATAAGGTATCCAAACTTTATAGGCTTGTCTAAAAATTATCCATTTATTTGTTAAATATCCCAGCCAATAAACTCCTAAAAAATAAAAAAAGCCAACTATTACATTAAAAAAAATATTATAGTTTATGTACAACTTAAAAAAAGGCATCTATCCTATTCCTTCTCCCCTACTACTATCAAACTACCTCCAAATAAATCTGGTAAAAATTTTTCCATTCTGTACTCAGTTTCAGTTATTAATAAGAGAATCCTGTTAATTAAAGGATTTATTTCAAAATTTGCCTTTTTTAATTTAACTATGTCGTCTGGGTAAATAAATTTTCTCAAAAAGAGAAAAGGGACTATACTTTTAAAAAAATATCTAGCCCATAATACTCTAAATCTATTTTCCTTTAATCTGAGTATTATCTGAGTATTATTTGTGTTTTAGTATATCTTCTTTTGTGCCCTAAAATATCATCCATTCTATTCCATAACCACATATGTGCAGGGACTGTTAGAATTACTTTGCCATTATAATTTAACATCTTGTATATATTTTTAAGGGCTAAATCTTCATCAGATAGGTGTTCTAATACATCAAACATGCAGATTGCGTCAAACTCATTTTCAAAAGGAGATTGAAGCAGATCAAATTGATAACATTCGCTTATACCATATTTCTTAGCATACTTTAGACCTTTCATATGGATATCCCCAACGCAAATGTTTTTATACCCATTTTCAAAAAGATACTTGGAAATATTGCCAGTACCAGCACCAACCTCTATAATTCTTTGTTCAGTATCTATAAAATTCCTCATAACTCTTAAAATTATTTTTCTCCTTGTTATAAACCAAAAATGTTTTTCTTCTCTCTCAAAAATTTCATCAAGCGTAGAAGCATCAAAATCTGGATGGTTTTCTGGTATTTCTGAATCAAATACTTTTATGCCATCAATTATCTTATAATCTTTTAAAACTGTCATTCATAAACCTCATCTATTAAAAATTCATAATTTCTATTTGAAACTGTATTGTTTTTCAAAACCCCCGTTAACATTAATGATATTAAGGAAAGAATACCTGTCAACAAAAAAACAACAAACAACACACCGACTACAATAGAAAACCATCCAGGGGTTGCATTGCCCCAAAATTTGAGAATAAAAGCGATTATTATACCAATTACGGATAAACATGCTACGAAAGTAGAAAATATACCAATTCTGACTAAAACATCTTCAGCAAATACCATCAATGCTCTAAAACCGTGTAAAACAAGTCCAACAAAGTTCATTTTGCTCTTATCTCTATATCTACTCCCCCTATCTGTTGGAACATAGGCTATTCTTAATTTTGATAACAATACTGAAGCGGCTAAATGAAGCCATATTTCATTCATTGAAATTATTCTTTTTAATAGTTTTGACTGAAATACTATAAAATTACCAAAATTTATTTTTTTTCCCGTCAAAATCGCAAATATCAATTTATAAAAAAAATAAAAAATTTTAAAACTAATTGTCTCCTTTCTTTTCTTTCTTGAAGCAACAGCGATATCCTTTTTTTCTCTCAGAAGAGATTCTATTAAGTTTGATATTTGTGCTGGTATATCTTCGCCATCTGAATCCATTGTGACGACAAAGTCAAACTCATTTTTATAATTATGATATACATAATTTAATCCTACAGCAATAGCTTTCTGATGTCCTAAATTTCTTGTTAACTTTATTATTTTAATACTGACTTTTCTAAATTGACTAATATCCTCTCTTTGCAAAGGCTTATTTACAGAGCCATCATCAACAGCGAATACTGTAACATCAAATGTGAGCTTTTCAATATCTTCAAGCAACATTTTAAGAGACTCTCTGTCTTCATAAACGGGTGTAACAATTGCGATTTTAAAATTTTTTAAATTCATTCTACAAATTTAGGATTTTCTTAAAATAAGCTATAGTTTCTTTTAATCCATAATCTATATCAATTTTAGGCTGCCAGTTCAATATTTTTTTTGCTTTTTCAATATCGGGTCTTCTTTGTTTTGGATCATCCTCAGGCAAGGGTTTGAAAACTATCTTTGATTTTGACTTAGTTAATTTTAAAACTTTTTCAGCTAATTCTAAAATTGTCCACTCATCAGGATTACCTAAGTTAAGAGGTCCTGTAATACTGTCATCGCTATTCATCAATTTTATAATCCCATCAATTAAGTCTTCTATATAACAAAAACTCCTTGTTTGGCTGCCATCACCATAGACAGTAATATCTTCACCTTTAAGGGCTTGAACAATAAAATTACTTACAACTCTACCATCGTTTAGATGCATTCTTGGACCATAAGTATTAAATATTCTTGCAACTTTTATCTTCAAGTTATGTTGCCTATGATAAGCAAAAAATAATGTTTCAGCACATCTTTTACCTTCGTCATAGCAGGCTCTTAGTCCGATAGGATTTACATTCCCCCAATAACTTTCTGATTGAGGATGAACCTCGGGGTCTCCATATACTTCAGATGTTGAAGCTTGTAAAATTTTTACCTTCAACCTCTTAGCAAGTCCCAACATATTTATAGCGCCATGCACACAGGTTTTGACAGTCTGAACAGGATCAAATTGATAATGCACAGGTGAAGCCGGACAGGCTAAATTATATATTTCATCAACTTCCACATACAGGGGAAAGGTAATATCGTGACGAAGAATTTCAAAATATGGATTTGAAAGCAGATGTTTTATATTCTCCTTAGTTCCTGTATAAAAATTATCAACACAAATAACTTCGTTACCCTCTTTTAAAAGTCTCTCACATAGATGACTACCTATAAAACCTGCCCCGCCTGTGACTAAAACTCTCTTTTTTAACATAAATTAAGCCCTCCGTCTGGATAATTTTGCTTTTATTTTTAATTTATCCTTTATCTGTTTATAATTTTATATTTGAAGAAAATTTTATTCTTAAAATCTTAACAAATATATGATTTTACCATATTCGGTGCTTTCATTAGTGTTTGAAAAACACTAATACCTGCACCAGCACGAGCACTAAGAGTATTTAGGGCTATGTTCATAGATAAAATACTTCGTAAATATCCAGTAAAAGGAGCTTGCAAAAAGTAAACAATTTATGGAAAAGTAACCTACTCCTCTAATAAAAAGTTCAAAAAAATAACTTAAGAAGTAGGAGATAAAAAGAACTTCATTATAAGAGGATATTCTGCTACTAATTAGTTTTTTAGTTAACTTAAAAAAGTTTAATAAATAAATAAGAATTACAATAAAACCAAATATTCCAAACTCATAGATAATTTTTGAAGCAGTAGTCCCTCCATCATATAGATTCAAATCTCCTAAATTAAGACTATCTAATATATCCTGATACTTGCTTCTGGTTTCAATATATCCCATTCTATTAAAACCATATCCTATTAAATTACTATCAACTAATGCAAAATATGCTCTTTCCCATCCAGAAAGATAAACCAATACAGAAGAGTTTTCTTGAACAAAGAGAACTCTTTCTTGAAAGTAAGGATTATTCAATATGATATAGGCTAAAAATGATACTAATAAAAATATAAAAATCACTAAAGAGAAAACTCTTTTTAAATTAAGGTTTTTAATTCTTATAATTGCTAACAAAGATATAAAGAAAGAACCTAATAATAATGTCAAATTTTGTAAAAGCAAAGATAAAAGTATTATAAAAAATATTGAAATGGACTTAATGATAATTTTTGATTGATATAAAAATATTATCGCTATTGGAATTAATGCTAATGCATAATGGGACGGCTCATGGAAAAGAATCATATTTTTATTAAGAACAATTTGTTTTTGTTGTAAAAATACCGATAGGTATCCATTTATGATAAAAAATAAAAATAGAATTGATATTAATCTCTTTATTATAATTTGATTTGCTTTTTCTATAATTTTAACAAAGATAGGAGCAGACAAGATTACAACTAAAAGAAAAAATAAGGAATAAATAGATTTCTCAATGCTTTCAAATCCATACATGAATGTAGCAATCAAAAGATGTAAACTAATAAAACTAAAAACAAATAAAATAAAAATAAAATATTTTCTATTTATAGAATAATAAAACAAACTTACAAATGATATAAAAATCAACAAAAATATTTGAAATGCTACACTGCCCCGGTAAGAAATCGTAAATTTAGAGACTATTCCTGAAATTGAAAATGTTAAAAGAAAAAGAGTTAATTTAAAATTTAATAAATGATTGCTTTTCTTATTAACCATTTTAAAATAACTAAATATTTTTCTAACTTTATTGGCAATTTATTTCTTCCAGTATGAATTATTTTAGCTAATTCAGTTTCGTAAAAGACTTTAATATTTCTATTACTTATTCCCTCTATATTCATGGTTGCAGTTATTTTATCTATATATCTCGCTTTCAATTCAGATTTAGGTCTCAAGAGAAATTCATAGTCTCCTGCAATTTTAAAACTGTTATCAAAGAGACCATATTTTTTAAATAAATTTATAGAATGTAAAGAACCTACATGAGCAACATTCATATATTTCTTAAATACTCTCCAATTCCATTCCTGCCCAATTATTCTTACAATTTTGTTATTTTTCATTAAACCAATCCTTGATGATAAATATTCACAATCTTTTAATTCACTATTAATATCAGACATGACATAATCAACTAAAGCAGAGGAAAAATAAAAATCTCCACTTCCTAAGAAACCAATCCAACTTCCCAAAGCAACCTTTACTCCCTTATTCATTGCGTCATAGATTCCCCTATCTTTTTCACTTACCCAGTAGTCTATATAATCTTCATACTTTTTTATGATATCCAGTGTTCCATCAGTAGAGCCGCCGTCAATAATTATGTATTCTACATTCGGATAGGTCTGGTTTATGACGCTCTGGATGGTTTGTTCTAAATATTTTTCTCCATTTAAGACAACGGTTATAACTGTAATTAGTGGTAGCTCAGTTATATCCGATATATTCGCCATCTCAGGCTCTGAACTCTTCATGGAAGCTATAAAATCAACTATCTCCCTCTGAATCTCCTCAGGTGCTGGTTTTACTAAATCACCCGCTGTGTCGCAAATATACCAGAGATTATCCTCAGGATTAAGCTTATAATTGTGTTTAAAATATCCCTTTGTCCTTAATCCACCCTCTCCTTTTCTGCTTTCTGTTGGAGGAAGAAATAAGAGAGTTTCGAATTTGTCTTCGGGATGGTTGATTATGAGAGATTTTTCCTTAGTTTTAAGACTCATATTACTTACATCTCATCTAACTTTTTTAAAAACATAAAAATCTAAGGGCAAACCATAGATATTTTCTGACACAACAACTTTGCCGTCTCTTAATCTTTCCTTTTTTTGAGAGGCTATATATTTTATTAAGGCTTTTACGCTTAAATTAGGAATTTCCATAAAAGATTTGGCATGATAAAGAAGTTGGTAAGATAAGAATAATTCGTTAATTTTCTTGTGTTTAATGTCAATATATCCTAAAGTATATGGAGTAATTACTATCAAATCACCAACCACAACATTAGATGGAGTCCTTTGATTAAATACGCTGTAGGGACTATGTTTTTCTCCTACAAATTGTAATATCCCACTATCTTCAGTATCAGTTTTCACATCAAACTTATTATGATTTAGTCCATTAAATTCAAGATATTTTATGAAACTATGATAAATTTCGACACCAGTATTTTTATCCACTGAATATAGAAATAATGATACCCTTTTGCCATCCTTTGAATTTTCTCTTATATACTCTGATAAGAAATTCAATGTGTTCTGAAAATTATGAGGCACGTTTTTGTAATGAGATATAAGATGCAAAGATGTTGGGAGATTAGAACAAATTATCATAAATAGAGTAAAAAATCCCAAAAACTTAAATACTGATTTCCTATACATCCTCTCATTAAAAAAGTAATACACACTTGGTATAATCGCAAACACATAAGCTGGCAATAAATAGTGATACGAAAAAATATTTAGTTTTAAAAAAACAAGAACGTAGGCAAAAGAGGAAAAAAGCAGGGAATCTAATAAAATATCAGATTTTTTATTTTTGAAGACAAAGTAAACTCTCCACAAAATAAGTGGGAATATAAAGAAAAAGATAATTGGTTCACTAATAAAATAATTGAGGATATTTTTAGCAAAGGCTAAAATCCAAGATATTGTAGTCTGTCCATAAAGAGATGCCCCTCTATTCAAATAAACCAAGAAATAATAAACAACAGCGAATAAAAATGACGAAGCTAAAATTAGAAAGTCAAATATTTTTTGCTTTAAGTTTAGCTCTTTCCATCCAAATGTAAAATGAAGAAAAGCAAAGCTACCGAGCATTATAAAAACCGGCTCTTTATAATAAAGAGCAATATTTGAGGCTATCAAACCGGCTATCATATATAAGACTTTTTGTTCTCTTTGAAACTTGAGAAATAAAAATAGAAATATTACCAAAAAAAAGAATACATTTCTCTCTGGAACAAATAATCTATAAAAAGCTGTTACAAATCCGGGTAAAAAAATTAGTATAAGAATAGAAAAAATTACCCATCTCTTATATTTTTCTCCTATGACTTCAGTTAAAATTCTATAAAGAAGAAAAATAACCAAAAAAAATTGGAGTGAATTATATGCATAAAAAATTGTAGGGGAGATAGATAATTTGGAAATTAAATTATATTCAAATCCGTTAAGAGGATAAAATCTACCGATTTCAGGACTAATAAACAGTGGCATATTTTTGCCCACAAGTAATGTATCAAGAAGTCCGTGATCGTCTATAACGCCAAAATTTGAGCAAATAACAATCATAACTCCATAAATAATAACAACAAAATAGAAAAAACCATGTAATATTGAAAATTTTTTAATTTTTTTCACTTTGTCCAGCCTCAAAAACCCAGAATTTTGACAATAAATATCCTACTCCTACATAAAAGCTGCCGGCAATAATTTGAGCGATATATTTATCAAATTGAAAAACTCTTAAAGCAGCAATAAGAGTTAAAAGATTGACTGAGTAAGCTATTCCCATGGCAACTACGAATTTTTTTATCTCTCTTATTACATGTCCTCTTGATTTAAAATTAAATTTCCTATTCAAGAAAAAAGATACAATTATACCTACGCAGTATCCCAAAAAGTTAGCTAATTCTGGCTTAAAATTAATATACATCAAAAAGAATATGAGTCCAAATCCGACAATGGTATTAACTACTCCAATAAGTAAGTAAAGTAAAAAATTTCTATCTATTGTTTTTTTCAGATACAAATCAAAATATTTCATATGCATAGTCTCAACTATAACTCTTTTTCAATCAGATATCTCGGTCTTCTCTTAGTTTCTTTATATATTTTCCCGATATATTCTCCTATAATACCAAGAGATAAAAGCTGAACTCCACCCAAGAAATACATTGGTAAAACAGTAGAAGCCCATCCTGGAACAGCTCTATCAGTAAAAAAGACAACATATAAAACATAAAAACTCATAAAAATAGTTGCAAGGAAAATTAAAAAACCTGTCAAAGTAATGAATCTTAGAGGTACAACACTAAAAGATGTTATACCATCCCATGCAAAGGCAAGCATTTTTTTAAATGAATACTTCGATTTACCTGCAAAACGCTCCTTTACATCGAAGTATACAACCTCAGTCTTAAATCCTAAATAAGTGATTAAACCTCTAAGAAAAAGGTTTACTTCAGCAAATTTTAATAATTCTTTATTAACTCTATTACTTAATAATCTGTAATCTGCATGATTCTTTAAAATTCTAACCCCAAATATCTTCATTAGCTCATAAAATCCTAATGCAGTCATTTTTTTAAAAAAACCGTCTTTTTTTCTATCTTTTCTTATTCCTAATACAATTTCAGCCCCAGATGAGTATTTATCTAAAAAATCTCCAATAGCATTCTCATCTTGCTGTAAATCAGCATCAATTGTTATAAGACAATCACATTTATCAACAACATACTCCATTCCAGCAATCAAAGCATTTTGATGCCCGAAGTTTCTTGTTAATTTAAGTCCTCTTATTGTAGAGTTAATTTTTGCTGTATTTTCTATTATTTCCCATGTCCTGTCTCTACTTCCATCGTCAACAAATAAAATAAAACTATCCCGTGAAATTTTTTGCTTTTCCATCAATTCATTCATCACATTAGTCAACCTAACGATAGTCTCAGGCAAAACCTCCTCCTCATTGTAACAGGGCACTACAATTACTAATTTAGGAGTTTGCATCAAAAACCTCCTGATTATAGTATGAGACTGTTCAAAAACTTGTAACCTATCGAAATTCAATGAATTATAAGCTCTAAAACTTCTCAATTACCTCCGTCTGTCATCCCGAGCGTAGCGAAGCGAGCCCTGAGCCTTGGGCGAAGGGTCTGCGAGGAATCCCCAGATTTTTCAAATCAAGAGAACACTTTTTCCTTAATCCCCCCTCTCCTTTTCTGCTTTCTGTTGGAGGAAGAAATAAGAGAGTTTCGAATTTGTCTTCGGGATGGTTGATAATAACAGCACTGTCCTTAGATATAATTTTTCTGTAATTGGTCATGCTCAAGTTTTTCTCCTATCTAAGTAATCAATCCTTTCATTAACACTTCTTCAAATCGTTTAATAATTCATCTATCTTTACTTTTACCATCTCAAAGGTTATTTCATTTATGTTTAATTTACTAATAAATCCATAAGTGTTGCTCAATTTTTTATAATCATCCAAATTTTTCTCTATCTCTGAGTGATAGACAGCAAAATAATTTGAGGTTATTTCTTTTGGATATGGTGTAAATCTACCAAAATGGTTGCCATTGGATATTACAATTACTCTCTTATCTAACGCAACTGCCATGTGAGAGGCTACTGTTTCATTGGAAATTATTATTTCAGCACTATTTATCACTTGCAAGAGTTCAATTAAATTGGTTTTACCAACAAGGTCAACATATGACTTCTTAAAAGATCTCCTGAAGCTCTCAGAGTCTATCAAATCAGTTTTTGAACCACAAAGAACTATATTATACCCATATGTATCTTTTAAATATAATCCTACTTTTGCGAAGTTTTCAATACTCCATTTTCTAAAACTCGCACTTCCACCTATAAATAAAACCGCATATTTTTTAGGAAGTTCAAAGGATAAATTAACATCAGGAATTTGAATGAAGGGTTTTCTCAATGTTATTTGTTGCTGCAACAGATACTCAAAAAACTCTTTATTCCTATAAAACTCAAAAATAATTTCATCTTTAGCTGGAATCAATTTTGTATAGAATTTATCACTAATTCTCTTTTGCCACTTTTTTATGTTTGATAAATTTCCTGAACTTCCTATCTTTTGACCTGCAGAAATGAGTTTAATTATTGTATCACAGTAATAAAACTCTCTACTATATACTGGAGATATGACTAATTCGTAACCTTTTGCAGTTATTTCCTTAAGTTTTTTTAATCTATAGTACGGATTTTTGGCAAATTTTTTTCTGTCTAACCAAATAAAATGTGATATTTCTTTTGAATCTAAAGTTTCAGCTAATTCTTTCCATGCTATATTTCCCAGTAAAGTAATTTTATAACCTTTGAATTTGTCGCTATCCTTTAAAATTTTTATAAAGTTCCTAAAAAGTATGTAATCTCCTATGGCATCAAGACGTATGATAAGCATGGATTTATGTTCTACTTTTTGAGATGGTTTGATTAGAGAGTTTATTACAGTATGTATGGATAATTTAACTATATCTTTTGCTAAAACCTTTAGTCCCATCTACTCAGCTTTTACTTTGATTTCAAAACTAAAAATTTCAGGTGATGGCTGATGATATGAACTACATGTTATTTTATTCCAAAAACTTTTATTGATTTTGTAGATATTTAGGAAAATCTTCCTAATTATTGATTTTACAACCGGACAACCTAATATGCAATCAATATCTAAAAACTCTACCTTTTCAAAACCTGCAGCTTTTAGAACGTAGTAGATTGAGCCACTTGTAAATAAAGTAGTATGAGTCCAATCTTCATATGCCCAGTAACAACCTGTATTAGACTGAGCATTTGGTACAGCAATCAAGATTTTACCCCCCCCCCCCCTTGAGAAATCTGTCTTTGATACAAGTTAGAGTGCTAATTATCTGATCTTTCGGAATATGTTCTAAAACATGAGACATAATCACAACGTCAAATTTAAAATGGAACGGATTTAACAAGTTCTCTTGGTTGACTTTTTCAACAGCAAGTCCCTTTTTCTTACAAAATGCAATTGCCTTGTCATCAATATCAACTCCATATATATTTTTGCATCCAAAATCTCTTAATGCATTAAGTAATTGACCAAGTCCGCAACCATAGTCAAGAATGAATAAGTCCTTGCTGGTAATCTCTTGTTCAATCCATTTAGGTAGCTTAAAATTAGCATAATTTTCAAAGGATACATTTCGGAGTTTAAAATAATCTATATTATGATCCATATCAAAACCCCCTGCTACTTAGATTTAAATAATCCTCCCATGTCTTACTTTTTAGCATTATTTGAAATAACTTATGCAATCCAAACTTACTTAATTTCAAAATTTTAAGATAAGCACTTTTAATTTTTCTCTTAGTTAAAAGATGCAATCCACCTAAATTTTCATAGTTTAGTCCATATTTATTAGCTATGAACGCAAAGGTCCCCCGACTATAAAAAGAAATGTGCTGTCCATGATCTAAACCATAATACCACCATTCTTCAGGTCTTGGAATTGGATCAGGCAAAAGTTCAGTAGAAAAAATTATATTATTTGAAAATTTCAACATGTTATCAAATTCATCCATTGGATGTTCAAAGTGCTCAAAACATTCAAATGCTGTCACTGCCTCGTACTTCCCCCCCCCCAGTTTGTCGCTTCAAAACCTCTTGCAAATAAATTAGGTGTATATTTGTCATACCAATAAAAATCAAATCCTATATCTCTCATTAATCGAACGAACATTCCATATCCGCCAGCATAATCTAAAAATTTTCCCTCTCTATTAAAGAACAAACTAAGCAAAATCGTTGTTTTTTGAGATAAAGTTATATTTCTCTGAATATATCCAGTATCAGAGGTATTGATTGGTTCAGCATAAGCCTCCTCAAGCCAAAAGGGTTCTTCAGTTTGTAGGAAGCCACATTGATGGCAAAAAAAGTAAGTTATACTATATTTTTTAAGAATCTTTGCATTAAATATTTCCTCCAAGTAAGATTGTCCACAAATTTTACATTTCATTCTTATTTTTTAACAATTGCTGAAAATATTGGCGTTAAAATTTTTGCATCGATGTTACAATTAATCTTCCGATTAAATCTTACTATATTCCAATACATCCTCCTTAATACTTTTTTTAACAAGCTTTTAAAACTAACAGAGTATATTTCCTCAAATGGTTGAAAATGAAAATCTCGAAATCCAGAGGCAATGAGAACTTGACTTAAACTCTTTTCTGTAAATCCTACTAAATGCGTAAAATCATTATACATGTGTAAATTTGAGTCAGGAGCGCTTAAATTAGGGACTTGAATGATGAGTTCCCCCCCCCCTCTTTTAGAGAATTCCTTATTAGTTTTAATAAGGTAATGACATTTTTCCTCGGTATGTGTTCTAAAACATCTATCAAAGTTATTAAATCAAATGTATTAGGATTGTCTCTTAAAAATTGTTCGGTGCTCTCAACTAAAATACAATTTAAGCCTAATGACTGGCAAAATTTCACTGTGCTTGGGCTAATATCTACTCCAATATAATTTTCATAACCCCAATTTTTAAAACACGTGAGCATTTCACCTCGTCCTATTCCTATATCCAGAACTTTTGCATTTTTATTCGCTGGGAAATATCTCTTGTAATTAATCTCAAATTGCTTAAATTTAAATTCTGCCTGTTTCTCCTCACCAAAGGCGTTTTCAATGTATGAATCAAATATTTCTTTCATTTTTAACTCTCCTTGAAAGTGATTACTTTAAATGGATAAATCAGAGATAAAATAAAAAGATTACCATTTTTTCTAGTCTTTTTGCTTAGAAACATCGTTATCACAGCAACATGAAAGTAACTAAGAACTGTAGCTATTGCTGCTCCAATAGTTCCTAATTTATTAATAAGTATACAATTTAAAATAATATTCAGGATTGCTCCTTGTAAAGTTCTATAGAATGTAAGATTTGAATACCCATTAGCCAAATACCATAAATTTGTCACACCGCCAATGAAAGCTAAAATATTTGAAAAAACATGCACTTTAAAAATGCTAATCGACTCTGAAAATTTATGCCCATACAATAATAAAATCAGTTTATCGCTAATTATAAAGATAAATATTGACCAAATTAAACACAAATAGAAAATTGTGCTATAAAAAATTTTAATTCTTTTTTCAGAAATAGTCTTATTATCAATTTTTAGAGAATTATAGAAAGCCGGTGCCATAGAATTAATCATCACAGGAAATAAAAAGAATACAGCCTCACTTATCCTGACAGCTGCTGCATACTGACCAACTGCTTCGGCACCAAGCATCTCTTTGATCATGACCTGATCAATTCTCATATATATCATTATAACTATTCCGCTCAGTATGAGGGGCCATGAATCTTTTAAAAGTGAAACAGCAGTTTGTCTTTTAAATTTTAAAGGGATAATGGAAAACTTTGCATTTTGAATGTCTGAGTGAAGATTGCTTCGCTTCGCTCGTAATGACAGTCCATAAAAATACACATATCCAATAGCCAAAATGAATCCGTCAAAAACTACAGCCAAGGCAAATGCTTCAAGGGGAGCGTGATTCAAAATCAATGCAACCTTTACTGAAGAACCTAAAAATAAGGCTAAGCTGTTAGCAAAGGCAATGTATTTACCTAAAACTTTTGCCTGAAAATACATATCAATCACATTGAAACTCTGAAATATGGTTGCACTCGCAATTATGAATACAAGCATGTTGGTATATTTATCGTTAGATGTAAAATTAACCGCTACTGCGAGAATAAGCAGAACGGCAACGGAGCCAATGACTTTTAACCAAAAAGCAGTTCCAAGAAGTTCTTCTCTTCTACTTTCGTCTTTCACAAGCTCTCTAACTACAATACCATCAAGTCCAAGAGTGGCAAAGGCAGTGAAAAGAGCGACAAAGCTTTGTGCATAGGAAAGTAATCCAAATTGCTCAGGACCAAGATATCTTGCAACCCATACGCCTACAAAAAGAGTTACCCCTGTTCGGAAGACCTTTTCTGCCATCAGCCAGCTTGTGTTGGCAAAGTATTTACGAAAGCCAGTGTGGGTTAGTAAACTGTAAATCTTAGATTTTAATTGCAATGTTTTGCTTGAAATTAAATTCATGAGTCAAAAGACCTCAACCCTTATACCGTTCATATGGCTTTTTATCTGTACTGCACCCCGTTTTTGAGGACACTTTTTAGTGTTTCAATTTGTAGAGTTCTATGCAACATTTCTTTCCCTCTCAAGATAATATTTTAACTCAAATTCCTCAGCAGATAAATATCCGAGCTTACTGTGAACATATAACTTGTTGTAATCATTCGTTATCCACTCTCTTATTCTGTCTCTGGCTTCTTCAAAGTTTGAAAACTCATTAAGCCATATTAACTCCTCTTTGATCGTTCGCATTATCCTCTCTGTTTCTGCATTTCCCTTTGGATTATCATAAGACGTAAATATTTGTTCAATCCCAAGCAATGCCATCTCTCTTATGAAAGATGTTGAAGTGGGCTGACTGCCATTGTCACTTACAAGTTTTAATCCCTTGCCCCTTACCCCTTCTGGAAATTCCCTCTGTATAGCCATATCCATAGCTTCTTTCCACTGTAAACTCCTGCTCCTTAAAGATAAATTCCATCCAACTATTTTCTTTGTATACCAGTCAAGCACTATCACTAAATATGCCCAACCTATAAGCATGAACTTTGTCATGTCTATTCCCCAGATTTGTTTTGCTCTTATAGCCTGAGGTTTTCTCTGGATTGCCTTTCTCTTTGCTTTGTGAACTGTTTGTATGGCAAGTAATCCCGTGTCTTTCATTATTTTCCTTACTGCCTTGTGATTTATTAATAAACCCTCCCTTTGCCTTAACCATGCTGTTACTGTTCTTTAACCCCAAAATGGATGCTCCGTCTTTATTGTTTTTATCTTCTGCAGTATTAATACATCCCCGCCCACTTTCTGAGATTTTTCTTTTTCCTTATGCTTCTGAAAGCTGTAATACCTGCTTCTTGATATCCCAACTGCTTCACAACAGTTTTTTACTGAATAACCCTCCCCACTAAGCTTTTTGACCATCTCTATTTTTTTCCTAACAGTTCTTCTGTTTTTTTAATATCTCTATCTGGATTGCCTGCTTACCTATGATTTTTTGAAGTTTCTCTCTCTCTGCTCTGTAAACATTATCATCTACTTGAGCATTGTTTAAAGCTTTCTTGCCTCCTTCAAGAAATTTGTCCCTCCACCGATAATAAAGAGCCTGACTGATTTTATGCTCTCTGCAAATATCAGCCACAGATTTAGTTCCTTTAATTCCTTCCAAAACAATTGCCATTTTTTTCTTCTGCTGACCATTTCCTTTGTTTCATCTATACTGCCCCCCTTTCTTAATTTTTTTCCTCTGTTCATCTGAGAAAGTTTAAACTCTACTAATTGATCGTGTCCACTATTTAATGGGTTAAGTATAAATATCTTGAGTAATTAAATAGCCAAAATCTATGTTAGTTAATTTCTTATAACTATATAGCAATTGGTTTTTATCAATTTTTGTTAGCTTATTTATATGTATACTCTCACATAGTGGGGAGAGCATTTTAATAACCTCCTAAATCTTATATTGTCAATATTCTCTTCAACTTATTAAAAGCTCTTACAAGAAAAGGCTTGTAGCTGAATTGTTTTTTCGATGTATATTCATCCGCTTCTAAATCTATCTCTATTTTATTTGGATGTGTAGTTAAAACCATTTCAGCCTTAGGCATGTTGGAAAATTTTGAGGTTGGATCTAATGTATGTGTTCCATCGGTCCCAAAGCCAATATTTGAAACAAGATTAACATTTGGAATTATGCTAATCTTTTTGTTCTTCCACAAATAAAATGTCCAAATGTAACCCCATGAGTCAATCTTATTTTCTTTCATTTTTTTAAATATATCTTTCCAATATTTATTGGAAGGTTTATATGTTATGAGTTCATCAATAAAATCTGTGGAATCCATGCTATTCATATTTAAATCAAAATATCTCCAGCGATTAGCCCATGTAGCCCAACCCAAAGTTAGTCCATTCTAAATAAAAAAGTCGGGAACATGTATCAATTCTATTTTTTATAACCAACAAAAAGAATCCGATTTTCCTCTAATACTCTTTCCTCAAGTACTTTAAAGTAATTTAAAAAATTAGATCTAAACCAATTAATATTGTAAAAATCTGGAGTAGGTGGTGCCTGTTTCCCATCCCATAACCCTAAAGGCATAAACTCTATTAAAACATACTTTTCAGTTAATTTTGAAATCTTATCAAGAATATAGGATATATTTAACTTCTGTGAAAGAATAAGATGATGTGTGAGAGCAAGTACAACTACACATTCGCTTCTAAATCTTTCTTCAATAGATTTAAATAAAGATGGAGAACTTGGAATAAAATAATTACTATTAACACAATAAAAGTTTTTAAATGCTAACTTTTTTATAATATTATAACAAAAGTCTATAGCTCCAACATCTGTGTCTATATTAATGTATTTCTTTACTATTCCTTGTTTCATTAAATAAAATCCCAAAAGCCCTATATTACCACCTAAGTCTATAACTTCTTTTACACCAATTTTTTTAATGATATCCGAAATAATTATAAAACGTGGAGGAAGTATCTTCATTAAAGCTATAGGGTTACTTACAATCTCGTGATCTAGTTTATTTTTATCATAATAATTAAACCATGCTGTATCAAAACTAAAGTTAATCTCTTCTATTTCTTTTCTTAGTTTATGAAATTTCAATGCAAACGGAAACTTAAACATTTTTAAAATATAGAAAAAAGTTTTTAATAGATACCTAAATTTCAAAGTATCTAGCTTTTTTAATATTTCTGAATCATTTACCATATTTACGTATTTATAATTAAGATAATAACGCACTAATTTATCTTTTATCTTATTTGGAAATACACTAAAATAACGTAATTTTTTTTCCACCAATATTAATATTTCCTTTACATCGTAATTAATAACAGAATATAGAGTTTTAGATATATTAACCAAACCTTCTTGAGCCAATAATAGAGGTGCATAAAACAGTGCATAAAATTCTGGATAGGAAGGAAAAATAATTTTTTCTTTCGAACTATTAATGTCTATTCTAATAAAACTACCCAAATCTATCCATAATGGTAAAAAAGACTCATCAAAAACTAAATTATAAGGATGGGCATCTTTTAAAGTAAAGCCAAAAGTATTGGTTAACTCAACAATTTCTAAAATTTTATTAGCTGCATCTTTGAGCATAGATGGTGTCCACTCAAAAGGATATGTCATGGGAAATATTCTCTTTTGCAAAAATCCGTAATGAATTTGACCATTATCAAATTCGACTTTCACATACTCTGTAGGCGGAATTAATTTAGCTTTATTGAGTTTTTCTAACAAATTGTTCTCATAAAGTTCATTATAATAATTAGGTTGATTATATATTTTTAAAATGTAACTATTCTCATTTTTTAAACTATAGCAAGTTAAATAATCTACACTAAAATCATTTTGTTTCTCTAGTTCATATCTTTTAAGTTTTAGAATTTTAAATTTTTCCATGACATTCACCTTTTCTTTATATTAAAATTCTTACAACATAATGTTAAAGTTAACAAATGGAATAAAGCTAAAGTCTGAAGTCTAAAGTTAATAATTAGCCTTTTATTAAAAGCATTAAAAAAATATGAAGAGATTGAGTATGAAATGAGCGAAGAAATCGCTGCTCCTGCAAGACCATATTTTTGTATCAAAATAAAATTCAAAATTACATTCAAAATAGCTCCTATCATTAGGCGCAAAGATGCAAGAAATTGAAGGTTTTCATTCCAATAAAACAACCAACTACCATTACTTAGAAATACAAAAATTGTAGTCCACACATATAATTTTAAAACGTTAATTGAAGGTTCATACATCGGACTGAATAAGAAGAGAATTATCCATTTAGAAAATAATGTTATAATCATGCAAACAAGAAAAGCTATTGCTACCAGTATCTTATATACTGTATATATCTTTTCTATATATGAATTGAGATTAGTTTGTCTTGCTTTAACAATAGCAGGAAAAGCTACTTGTGTTATAGAAGTTGTTATAAAAAGAAAAGATTCACTTATTCTTTGAGACACAATATAATAACCAACTTCTTTATTCCCAAGAAATTCTTTTACCAGTAGAACATCGATTTTCATATAAATAAGTGCAGTAATACTTCCAAAAATCAATGGCCAAGAATCTCGTAATAAGTTTTTAGCAGTAGATATTTTGAGATATTGGATGCTTAATGCTCTGGTTTGTTTAATGTAAAAATAAACATACCCCAGAGCTAAAATCAAATTATCAAATAACGCTAACATTGCAAAGGCAATCAATGGAGCTTTATATAATATCAGTGCGATTTTAACTACACTCGAAATAAAAAGGCTAATACTATTTGCATAGGCTATATACTTTCCCTGCACAGTCGCCTGAAAATAGAAATCAATTACATTAAAAGCTTGAAATATTGTGGATGAAGCTATGATAAAAATAAGGAGATTGGTAAATGAATCATTGGAGGTAAATTGGACTGCAATTCCAATCACTATCAATGTAGCAAAAGCACCTAGCACTTTTAGCCAGAAGGCTGTGCCAAGAAGCTCATCTCTTCTTTCAGGTGTTTTTACAAGCTCCCTCACCACAATCCCATCCAATCCCAATCCTGCTATTGCACTGAATAAAGCTACAAATGCCTGTGCATAACTTAACAAACCAAATTGCTCCGGTCCAAGATATCTCGCTATCCATACACCAACAAAAAGGCCTACCGCCATCCGAAAGACCTTTTCTGCCATCAGCCAGCTTGTGTTGGCAAAGTATTTACGAAAGCCAGTGTGGGTTAGTAAACTGTAAATCTTAGATTTTAATTGCAATGTTTTGCTTGAAATTAAATTCATGAGTCAAAAGACCTCAACCCTTATACCGTTCATATGGCTTTTTATCCTTCTCTTTTAAACTTGTAATGTGCTTCCAATTATCTCCTACTTTTTAAAATCTCTCTGAAATCTTAAGAATTTTTTCTGCTACAGAGATTGCTTTTTTGGCTTCTTTCAATGTGTAGTCCTTTGCTGGAATAAAATCCGCTGCACCATAAAAGGCAATTTCCCTCTGGCTTCTCAACCACTTGGAGTCTTTTTCTGTCTGTTTAAGGCAATGGCAATGTCGGACGGCAATCTATCCTTGTTTTCTAAAATAATATCAATTACATCTTGCCATTTGGGTGGGTTTATACCTATTTTAATGAGAATTGACTTTTGTATGATCTCCACAATCTCCTGACATGTCCTTATTACATCTGCATAATCTTTTTCTTTCAGGAATTCATTAAGAATTCTAAATCTCAATTTCGCTCTCTTTAAACGGTCTTCAGAAAGCTCTTTATTAAGCATTTAATATCTCTATATATTCTTGGATCCTTATAGTAGGCTAAGCATAGGTCTTTGAGTTGCCTTAAAACTCCCATGTATGCTTTTTTATAGCCTTTAATTTTAGGAAAGTCTCTCTTCATATAAAATCATACTTTTTGTTTACCAAATGTCAATCTTGGCTAATACAATCAAATTTAAACAGTCTTTAAGCCATCTATATTTTTTAACCGAAGTATCCATGTTCAAGGCTAAAAGTTCAAAGCTCAATGTTGAATGTTGGGGGTTAACTGGATGTGGTTTTTTAAGTCTTTCCTCAAATTTTATATCATTATAATTTTTTCAAGTCCCATTAATGATTTCTCATTCCTTATTTTTGCAGATATATTTAGTTACTTGCTTAAACAGTAATCTTTGTCTCAAGTCTTTCAATTCTAAGGATGAGGTCATTTATGATTTCTTTATCTGTTAATGCCTTCTTTAAATCTCCCCTGATCTCAGATGTCTCTAAATATAAGGCATCAATCCGTTTATTCGTCTCGTCTATCCTTGCAGTGTTTGCCATAATCTCTGCCTTTAGCTCAGCCCTTGTCTCATCTATCTTCCTGTTTGTCTCATCTATCCTCTTGTTTGTTTCATCTATCCTTTTGTTCGTCTCGTCTATTCTCTTGTTTGTCTCATCTATCCTTGCAGTGTTTGCCATAATCTCAGCCTTTAGCTCAGCCCTCACCTCGTCTATCTTCCTATTTGTTTCATCAATTGCCCGCCTGATATCTCTCAGTTCATTCTCCATATTAGACTGCCTTGACTCTATTGAGCTCATCCTTGCATTTAGGGATTCTATTGCAAGCCTGAATCCAGAAAGCTCTCCTGTTACAGATGCTCTAAAATCCTTAAACTCATTCTTTATCTCACCTAATACCAAATCCCTTATCTTTTCTGCTATCTTTTCCCACTCCATCTCATTGCTCTCCTTTTATATTTAATGGTATCTGCCTATAATTTTATCATAAACATTCTTATGGCTTAAATTGTAGCTCAAAAATAAATCACAGTCAGTTTCATTTCTCCTCATAAACCTCTTTTTAATTTTCTGTACCACTCATATGTCCCTTTTATTCCATCTTCCAGACTTATCTTTATGTGTCCAGCCAAGTTTTTGTATCCTGCCGACATCAAGAAGCTTTCTTGGTGTTCCTTCAGGTTTTTTAAACTAAGTCTGCAGGGGTTTTTCTACCTCTTACAGTCCTATCAAAATCTGAATCAAAACTGATAATTGTTAAGTTATATTTTTCAGCCGTGGTATACTGATAAGCATCATCAAAGTCAAGATTGAAAATATCTGCAAATTTTGCTATATCTTTAAAATCCTCCAAAGAAAGCCTTAATAATTGGATACCACCATTCAATAAAAGGTCATTTATAATTTCAGTAAAAATCACAGACTGTCTTTTCTTTATTAAGATTATTCCAAGTGAGAAAAGTGAGAAATCAGTTAAGTTAAGTTTTTCTAATTGGATATTGCGAAAAAATTTATCTACTTCATCTGCTCTTGTTTGGTTTAAGAGCAATTCAAGGATTATATTGGTATCAATTAGATACACTAATCATTCCACAATTCTAATATTTTATGTTGGAGTTGCACTGATGTATATTTGTCTTTAATATTCTGTAAAGCCCCACGCCATGAGAGTGTTAACTCTTTTTTTTGTTTGATTCTCTTTTTTTCTAATAAAAACTCAATAAAGTCACGAACCTCTTGTTCATATTCTGGAGGTAATTTTTTGATCATATCTATTAAAGTATCCATTTTATTCACCTTAAAATTTTATCAAAGCTTTCTATTAAATTACAATTATATGACAAAATCTTTATACCACTCATATGTCCCTTTTATTCCATCTTCCAGACTTATCTTATGGGTCCAGCCAAGTTTTCGGATTTTACTTACATCAAGAAGCTTTCTTGGCATGCCATCAGGTTTTGTGCGGTCAAAGTGTATTTCCCCTTTAAAGCCCACAATCCCCTTGATTATTTCTGCAAGCTCCCTTATTTTTAAATCCTCACCTGTTCCTACATTTAAAAAATAATCTGCACAGTGAGATTTCATCTCTTCTGCATCCACCTTTTCAATAACATACAGACAGGCATCTGCAAGGTCATCTACATGAAGAAACTCCCTGAAAACCTCTCCAGATCCCCAGAGGGTAACAGTTGCTTTGGATGTAGAACTGTTAATTCCAAGCTCTGAAAGGACGGTTAATAATGAGTCTTTGTCTGCAAAGTTTATTTTGTTATCTAAGCCAAAACCTATTGGATACTTCTTAAAGTCTCTCCTTATCTTTTCAAAGCTATCCTCTTCTAACATTTTTGCCAGATGAAACCTTCTTATAAGCGCAGGTAAAGCATGGGATGTCTCAAGATTGAAATTGTCATTTGGTCCATAAAGATTTGTCGGCATCAGAGAGATGAAATTTGTTCCATACTGCTCATTATAGTATCTGCAAAGCTTTATAGCTGAAATCTTTGCTAAAGCATAAGGTTCATTTGTTGGCTCAAGAGAGCCCGTAAGAAGATATTCTTCTTTCATAGGCTGGGAGGCATGTTTTGGATAGATACAGGAGGAGCCAAGATTGAGGAGTTTTTTTACTCTGTATTTATAGGAACTATGAATCACATTCATGGCTATGGCTAAGTTTTCATAGATAAAGTCTGCCCTGTAGGTATTGTTTGCAAGAATGCCACCAACCTTTGCAGCTGATAAAAAAACATAATCAGGTCTCTGAGTTTCAAAGAACACTTCTGTAGCTCTCTGGGAAGTAAGGTTAACCTGAAAGAGGGGAGTTTCCTTTAAAGCAGGTTTTCTGCTTTTGTAGGTTCCGATTATGTTTTTGTAGCCCCTTTCAAGAAGCTTTCTCAGTATTGCAGAACCTACTAATCCACTTGCTCCAAGAACTGCTATTTTACTGTTTATGTGCATTTTCTCTAAACCTTTCGCTCCTATTTAGTAGGAGACCCTTCGCTATCGCTCAGGGTGACAGCCTAGCTGTCATTCTGAGCCGAAGGCGAAGAATCCCTTCTTCTTTGAGCCCCTTCAGGCAAAGCCCTCAGGATGAGATCCCTCGCTTTCGCTCGGGATGACAAAAAAAACGGGATGAAAAAATCCAGATGACAAAAAAAACCGAATGAAAAAATCCAGACGACAAAAAAATCGGATGAAAAAGTTCTGAATACAAAAAAATTCGGAATGACAAAGTGGAAACGACCATTCCGAGCCAAAGCGAAGCAGTCCTGAAAAAAGTTAAAGGACCTCCCTTTCCCTGCCGTTCTGAGCTGGAGACTAAAAATCCTATCTTTTGGAGAGCCTTTGCTTTCACTCAGGGTAACAATAGTGTCATTCCGAACGAAGTGAGGAATCTCCTCCTCTTTTTTCAGAGATAAACTAAGTGAGAGACTCCTCACAACCGCTGAGGTTACTTGGTATGATGGCATAACTGTCATTCTAAGTCACAAAGTGTTGAATAATTTCAACCTTAAGAGACCCTTCGCTATCGCTCAGGGTGACAGCCGAGCTGTCATTCTGAGCCGAAGGCGAAGAATTCCTCTTCTTTGAAACCCTTCGGGCAAAGCCCTCAGGATGAGAGCCCTCGCTAACTCTCGGGATGACAAATAGAAGAATCAGGGTTACAAAAAATGTCAAGGATAACGCCATGGGCGTCATTCTGAGGCACGTTTCTTCATTGTCATTCTGAGGAGCGATAGCGATGAAGAATCTCCACCGCATACTTTCAGATTTTCCCTTCCTTTGAATATTCATGATTTGTATAGCAAAAACCTTTTTCAATACAGATTTTAATACCTTCTCCAACTGGTTCAATCCCTGCAAGCTTCATGTCATAATCAACCATTATTTTCACAAGCTCATCAAAGGTTGTTCTTGGTTGCCAGCCAAGTCTCTCTTTTGCCTTCGTAATATCTGCCTGAAGATGTTCAACTTCTGTGGGTCGAAAATATTTAGGGTCTATTTCAATTACTATATCACCGGGCTTTAGATTTGAGTTTATAGAATAATCAACAGAGGCAATTATACCCTTTTCTTCAACGCCCTTGCCTCTCCATTCAATTTCAATCCCTGCATAAGAAAAAGCCTTTTCAACAAATTCCCTCACAGAATGACTCTCTCCTGTTCCCACCACATAGTCATCGGGCTCATCCTGCTGGAGCATGAGCCACATCATCTCCACATATTCAGGGGCAAAACCCCAGTCTCTCTTTGCCTCAAGGTTTCCAAGGTAGAGTTTATCCTGTTTGCTCGCAAGAATACGGGCAAGAGCTCTGGTGATCTTTCTTGTGACAAAGGTTTCTCCCCTTCTTGGGCTTTCATGATTAAAAAGAATGCCATTACAGGCAAAAAGTTTATAAGCCTCTCTGTAATTTACTGTCATCCAGTAGGCATATACTTTTGCAGCCGCATAGGGACTTCTTGGATAAAAAGGTGTTTTTTCGTTCTGAGGTGGTGGAGATGCACCAAACATCTCTGAGGAGGAGGCCTGATAGAACTTTGTCTTTATACCACTTCTTCGTATTGCCTCAAGAAGTCTTGTTGTGCCAAGGGCAGTAATGTCACCAGTATACTCAGGCATGTCAAAACTAACGCGTACATGGCTCTGAGCTCCGAGATGATATATCTCATCGGGTTGAATGTTGTATATAATATGCACGAGCTGTCCCGAATCAGAAAGGTCTCCGTAATGAAGAAATAGTCTTGCTTCAGGCAGGTGGGGGTCAATGTATATATGGTCTATCCGCTGGGTGTTGAAGGTGCTTGCCCTTCGTATAAGTCCATGAACTTCATAGCCCTTTGAAAGTAAAAACTCTGCAAGATAGCTTCCGTCCTGGCCTGTTATGCCTGTTATAAGTGCTTTTTTCATCTATCATCCACCCATGGAATAATTTAACTTTTTTAACTCTGAGACTTTCCTCTTTGTCATTCTGTGTCCTCTTCTTATCATTCCGCCTATATTTGTATCAATCTGAACACTCTTTTTGTCATTCCGGAAGTAGCGAAGCGGAGCGAGGAATCTCCTCATTTTTTTAAAAGGAGGAGACCCTTCGGCTTCGCCTCAGGGTGACAGAATAGGGGCGCCTTCACTTTTCTCCATTACTATCATTTCTCTATTCCTGTCCTTCCGAGACTTTCTTTACTTGTCATTCCGAGAAGCGTAATCGACGAGGAATCTCATCCTTTACTGAGATCCCTCGCTAACGCTCGGGCTGACAAAGGAAGACTTTTTATCTTGGCAGCTTTCTTTCCCATTCAAGGGCTGTTTTTACTATGTATTGAATATCGTCGTATTTAGGCATCCAGTTAAGAGTGTTCTTTATCTTTCTGCTGTCTGCCACAAGTTCAGGAGGGTCTCCTTCTCTACGGGTAGTCTCTATTACTTTGAAATCAACGCCTGAAACTCTCTTTGTAGCATCCACTACTTCCCTAACAGAGTATCCATGACCATATCCACAGTTGAAGATATCGCTTTTGCCATTCTGTATCAAATACTCCAAAGCCAATAAGTGTGCCTCGGCAAGATCATCTACGTGGATGTAGTCTCTGATACATGTTCCGTCTCTTGTAGGATAATCAGTGCCATATATTTCAAGAAAGGGTCTTTTACCGAGTGCAGTTTTTACAGCGAGCGTGATAAGATGGGTTGCATCTGGCCTTCTCTGCCCTAATCTTCCGCTAATGTCAGCACCTGCAACGTTGAAGTAGCGAAGGGATACGTATCTGAAATCCTCTGCTTGAGAGAGGTCAGCAAGTAGATGCTCTACCATTGCTTTTGTCCTTCCGTAGGGATTTATAGGAGCGAGTGACGCAGTCTCATCAACAGGAGACTTTTCAGGTATACCGTAAACAGCAGCAGAAGATGAGAATAGAAAGTTTTTCACTCCCTTTTCTATGCATGTCTCGATGAGGTTAAGGGTATTGCAAAAGTTGTTTCTGTAATATTTAATTGGCTCTCTCACAGACTCTGGCACTACTATTGATGCAGCAAAGTGTATCACCGCATCGGGTTTGAATTCTTCAAATACTCTCCTCAACTTTTCTTTATCTGCCAAATCAGCAACTACAAGGTCTCCATAAAGCACTGAATCTCTGCATCCGTATGAGAGATTGTCATAGGTGAGCACCTGATAGCCTCTCTCACCAAGTGCCTTCACTACATGGCTTCCTATATACCCTGCTCCACCTGTGACAAGGATTTTAATCTTTGAGTTCATTTGTTCTTTAAAAATTCTTCCACTGTTAATCCGCTTTTTCTAATTAAAGCTCTTAACAGTCCTGGAGCTAATTCTTTATGATTTGGAATTGAAAGCGTTGGCCTTGATTCGTGATAAAGAATCATATGACTTTCAGTTTGATGATCAAGTATATAACCAAATTTTTGAAAAATTCTTACTGCTTCTTTGCCTGAGATATTGGACAAAGCCCCCAATTAAACAGTAACCTCGCCAAGAAACACTTCCTTTTCTTCAAAAATGTCAAATCTTCCGTGTTTTTTTTCTACTTCTATCCATCCTCTAATTGCATCTTTTATATTCTCAAGAGCTTCATCTATTGTTTTCCCCTGACTCATGCATCCTACAAGCTCTGGAACATCAACAACATAGCCATCGTATTCTGGATCATATATTATCACCACTTTAAATCTCATTTTATCTCCTCGTTTTTATTTTATCATGACAGAGATTCCTCGGGGCATCAAGCCTTTCGGAATGACACTTTTTTGTCCAAGCCGTAACAAAGTGGAGTCAGACAAAACTTTAAGAGATTTCTTTCTTTTCTACTTAATTTTTTCAATAATTTCTAAAAATTTTTCTGCAGTTGAAATGGCTTTTCTGGCATCTTTCAAAGTATAGTCTTTAATTGGTATAAAGTCCACATCACCATAGAAAGCAATTTCTCTCTGACTTCTTAGCCATTTTGAATCTTTTCTTAATTTCATTAACTCACGATTAACATCATCTGATAATTTTTCTTTGTTCTCAAGAATAACATCTATTACCTCATGCCATTTGGGAGGTTTTATACCGATTTTTATCAGTATAGCCTTCTGAATGAGTTCTACGATTTCCTGAGATGTTCTTATAACATCCGCATAGTCTTTTTCTTGCAGATATTCTCCTAAAATTCTGAATCTTAATTTTGCTCTTTTTATATGATCTTCAAAAAGTTCCCTGTTTATCATTTAATACCTTTATATAGTCAAAAGGATTGGTATGAAAAACTAAAAATTTTTCCTTGAATTCTTGAAGTTTTTTTAAGAAATCTCTGAAAAAATTCTCTTTATCATAAAGTATTAAGAATTCTGTATTCCACAGATAAGGGATTCTGATGCTTAGTTCTCTGATAGATTTAAAAATTGGATTAATTTCAACCATTAAATCTCCGACCGATATTTTACTTTCAACGTTATCATAATAATCCGAATATTCTCTATACTGACTCTTCCTGTTTTTTAAAATTATCAGTAAATCAACATCTGAAACAGGACTAAACATTCCCTTTGCTACCGAACCAAAAACAACAACAGCGATCAATCTATCTTTGTAGTAATTTAAGCATAAGTTTTTTAGCTGCTCTATGATTTTCATGTATTTTTTTTTATAACCCCTTATTTTTTTCATCTTATCGGCAAATCTCCTCTTTCCCCAATGCTCCGCCTCCTCAGTTACATGGGCATTAAGATAAAGCCGTAGTAACCGAGCAGGCTAAAAACGTATTAAGCCAGTTCTACTTCAGAGGCATCTATTTTAACACTTACAGACCTCTGAAGCATATGTATCGAGAGAATAAAAAAAATGCTGCTTCTCTTTTTTCTTCAGTATTCCCGTTGCTCCTGCAAGGGGTCCGCTCTTTATTTTTACCCTCTGTCCTTCCTTGAGATAAGGATACGGGTCTATTTCTCTTCCGTTTTCTATTGCTTTTCTAAGTGGGACTATTTCCTCCTCTGGCACAAGCTCTGGCTCTCCAGAAGGATTTTTTATGAAAGTGACAACCCCCGGAGTTTTAAGCACTTTAAGCATCAATTCATAGCTTTTCTCTATACATACAAAAAGATAGCCGGGGAAAAGCGGGAATTTAATGAGCTTTTTTCTGTCCTTCCATCTTCTAAGCCTTTCAACAGCAGGCAGAAATGCCTCTATGCCAGCCTTTGTGAGTCTATCAAATACTTTAAACTCATGTCTTGATTTTACATATATGCAATACCAATTAAATGCTAAGTCTGCCATAGATAATAAACCTCAGCATCTATATTTTTTAGTTCGGCAATCTCCTTTTCATCAAAAGTTGCCACAAGAATGGCATCAAATTGGGTATTTCTTATTTCTGCCTTTGAATAGACAGGTAAATTATGAAATTTTTTAGCTCCATTTAGACTTACTACTCCAACTATTTTAATAGGAAGCCCTATTGATGCAATATAACAGAGCTCTGCCAGTTCATCATTTCCCCAGATAACCACATCTTTAATACCCAATGACACCATCAGGTCATAGGTTTTATCTATTCGCTGTTTTATTTCCTTAAAATAGTTAAAAGACCTTGCCATATAGTTTAGCGTAAGCCGAGCTTTTTCCGTAAAACCCTTTGGAGTAAGCATGTAGATTATCCTTTTACCTGTAAGGTTTTTAATCTTTATATAGCCTTTTTTATATAGCCTCTTTATGTAAGAATTTGTAAGTCCAAGAGCTATCCCAAGCTTTGATGCTAAGTCTCTCTGGGTTATTGATGGACTTTCATGAATATGTTCAAGAATACGAAGGGAGATTTCATCGTTTATTGATGATTTGTTCATTATTTGAACAATAACATGAAATGTATTTTCATGTCAATAAACTATCTCTTTATCTAATAAAAAACTGTTCAAAAAATTGTAATTTACACAAAATCATTAAACTACAAGCCTCGTTATTTAGTGATTTACCTTCATAGCGTTAGCGACGAGGAATCTCCTTCTCTTTTTTCTGCAAGGGGAAAACAGGACAGAGATTCCTCACACCCATTGAGGGTGTTCGGAATGACAAGAAAAACATTGAGACCACTCAAAATGATAGAAGGAGTAGACCCCTCGCTTACGCTCGGGGTGACAGTAAAATCGCTCAGGTGACAGTAAAATCGCTCGGGTGGCAGAAAAAAATTACCAACAAATGCGACTTTCATCTTTTTATTGAATAATCGCATATAATTATGATTGTAATAAGCAACTTTTTGCTTTGGAACATTATTTTCTATAATAACCTATTATGCTATTATATTTAGAAAGGTTATTCAATTACTAACTGTCATTCTGAGGGGTCTCAATGACCCAGAGGAATCTGACCCGAAAGGGTCATCCCGAGGGCTTTGCCTGAGGGATCTCCTTCGTTTAAGAAGAAGAGATTCCTCGCCTTCGGCTCGGAATGACAGATGAAGCTAAATGAAAAATAACAGGGCTTGTCAAAATTGATTTTAAATAACTTGCAAGTTTTTGAACAAGCTCATTAAGCATGTGGAGGTTTTATGCCTTATTTGCTTATTGCTTTTATGTCATCCTTTCTTTTATGCCTCATTCTTCTAAGAATTAAACATAAAAGCCATCTTGATAAGTTTGAGGGAATACAGAAGTTTCATAATTGGCAAGTTCCAAGAACAGGAGGTGTTGCAATATTTTTATCTCTGATTTTTGTTTGTATTGCCTTTTTTATTGCTAAAAAAGATTTTTCAAATAAATTTCTTTTTATTATTCTTTCCTGTATACCTGTATTTTTAGGAGGCATTGCAGAGGATATAACAAAAAAAGTTGGTGCAAAAATGAGACTTGCCTGTGCCTTTTTATCTGGTATGGTTGCCTGTTTTCTTCTTGAAGCAAATCTTCTAAGGGTTGATATCCCATATTTTGATGATGCTCTTAAATCAATTTTCATCTTTTCAGTCATCTTTACATCTTTTGCTCTTGCTGGGGTTTCAAATGCTGTAAATATCATAGATGGATTTAATGGACTTGCATCAGGTGTGGGTATTCTTGTTTTTTTATCTTATGCTTATGTCTCTTTTTTAGTTGGTGATATTTTTTTGCTTTATCTTAATTTATGTATTTTTGCCTCTTTAATGGGATTTTTTCTATGGAACTATCCCTTTGGAAATATCTTTTTAGGTGATGGAGGTGCCTATACTATAGGATTTCTTGCAGGACTTAACGGAGTTTTAATAGTTAATAACCACCCTCAGGTTTCTGCATGGTTTCCTTTTCTTCTTCTTATGTATCCCATATGGGAAACCGTTTTTTCAATATGGAGAAGAAAATTTGCTCGCTCATTCAGTCCTTTTAACCCAGATAGCATACATCTGCATACACTAATATACAGAAGAATTGTAAAACCTAAATTCAGAAAAATAAAAAGAAGGCTCAGAAATTCATTAACCTCACCCTATTTATGGATAATGCAGATATTATGCACAATTCCTGCTTTGCTTTTCTGGAAGTATAAGCTGCTTCTGATTTTATCATGCATTATTTTTATGATTTTCTATGCATGGCTTTACTTTAAAATTGTAAAATTTAAAACCCCAAAAATTCTAAAACTTAAATGAATTAGTGTTTTAATATACTATTAAAGCTATATACTCTCTTATAGCTTTTGATGAAAGAGCAAAGTTACCGAATTTCGGTAAAAAACTATAAATACTATAATGATTGCTTTGTTTAAAATCTGCTGGATATGGTAAAACTTCAAGCCCTGCTTGCTTAAAAAACTTAACTGATCTTTTCATGTGGTAGGCTGATGTAACCAGTATCACCTTTTTAAAAGATTTTTCTTTGCATATCTTAGCAACATATAAAGCATTCTGAGCAGTATCTCTGCTTTTATTTTCCTCAATAATTTTGCTATCTTCAACTCCAAATTCTTTTAACATTGCAGCCATAGCTGCGCTTTCTGAAATTTTCCCTTCAACAGCTCCTCCAGACACAATAATAGGAAGTTTTGTTTTCCTATAAACCAAGTATCCTGTAAATAGCCTGTTTGACGAATCTTCTGGAAAGGAAGCCCAGCTATAAACACCTCCTCCAAGTATAACAATAGCATCAGCATCTAATTTTTCCGAAACGCTGTAACTTTTTTCCAGAGGATACAATAATAAATCTTTCACAGGTTCAATAGAGATTAGATAAACCAATAAGGCCGAGAAAATAGCCAAATAACGGATAAAATTTCTTCTTTTCTCTAACAGTGCAATTAAAAGAAAAATAATTATTAAAATACCAGGTGGCAAAATCAAAGAGGTAATAACTTTTTTCAGAAAAAACATGAATTAAGTATACCAGAATTGTCTATTACATCCAAAATTAAGTTATAATTAAACCATTATGGAAGTAATAAGAATTCCAAGAATAATGAGGGAAATAAGTAAAGAATTAAGATTTAAAGGCAAATCCATAGGTTTCATTCCAACAATGGGAGCATTGCATGAAGGACATTTATCTTTGATCAGAAGAGCAAAGGAAGAAAATGATATAGTTATTGTAAGTATCTTTGTAAATCCAACACAGTTTGCTCAAGGCGAAGACTATGAAAAATATCCAAGAGATGTAGAATTAGATAAAGAAAAACTTGAAGCTCTTGCAATTGATTATTTGTTCTTGCCTGATGTTAATTCTCTTTATCCAGAAGGCTATAGCACATATGTTGTAGTTGAAGGATTGAGCGATAAACTCTGCGGCATCTTCAGACCTGGGCATTTTCGCGGTGTTGCCACAATTGTCTGTAAGTTATTCAACATAGTAAAGCCTTTGAGAGCATATTTTGGACAAAAAGATTATCAACAATCATTGATAATTAGAAGAATGGTTGAGGATTTGAATTTTGATGTTGAAATAATTGTATGCCCAACTGTAAGAGAACAAGACGGTCTTGCAATGAGTTCAAGAAATTTATATTTAAATGAGAAAGAAAGACAATCAGCTACTGTTATATATAAAGCCTTAAAAGAGGGGGAAAGACTTCTAAACGAAGGGGAAAAGCCTTTAGATGTAAAATTAAAAATGCATGAAATATTTAAAAATGAACCACTTATCAGAGAAATTCAATATGCAGGAGTTTATGATCCGTTAACACTTGAAGAAGTTAAAGAAAGGCAAAATAAATATTTGCTTGCAGTTGCTTTAAAAATTGGAGATACGAGATTAATTGATAATCTTATTGTTGAATAATTTTTAATCTTTAAATGTTTCTTTTATTTTTAAAAATTCATCAAGATTGCTAATAAAAATATCAAAAAGATTCGGGTCAAAGTGAGTTCCTATATTTTTTTTCATAATATCAATTGCTTGGTCAACAGTAAAAGCTGGTCTGTAGACCCTATCTGATGTCATTGCATCAAAGACATCACATACTACAACAACTCTCGCATAAATATGTATTTCCTCTTTTTTTAGTCCATAAGGATATCCTGAACCATCCCATTTTTCATGATGCTGTTCTGCTATTATTTTTCCTGCTTGAAGGGTAATAAATCTTGGATCTGTATCCAGAATTTTAGCGCCTATAATAGTATGAAGTTTCATTACTTCAAACTCTTCATGGGTTAAAGGTCCTGGCTTTCTCAAGATATTATCCGGAATTCCAACCTTTCCCACATCATGCAAGGGAGATGCATAAAATATA
Source organism: Thermodesulfovibrio sp. Kuro-1 (assembly GCF_006538445.1). Classification (NCBI taxonomy): domain Bacteria; kingdom Pseudomonadati; phylum Nitrospirota; class Thermodesulfovibrionia; order Thermodesulfovibrionales; family Thermodesulfovibrionaceae; genus Thermodesulfovibrio; species Thermodesulfovibrio sp. Kuro-1. Next base: position 207,080 of record NZ_BJKS01000005.1, read on the forward strand.
ACACTCTGTTCCGATTCTGGTAAACCAGCTAAGTGAGCAAGTAATTTTGAGTAATAACTTATTCTTCTAATGTGCTGCCCTGTTTCTTCGTCTCTAAACTCAGAAATCATACCAAGTTTTACAACCATTTCATATTCTGCCTCTCTTGCGAGTTCCAGAGCTTCACGGAGTTCTTTTGTTTTTTTCATTACTTCTTTCTGTAATACGTCATTTATATTTTTTATTAAATCATGATATTTTTTGACCTGTAGATTATTAATAACTCTGAGTTTTAACTCTTCTGCATCAAATGGTTTCGGGATAAAATCATTGGCACCATTTTTTAAAGCATTTTTTCTTTCTTTGTCATCTCCAGAAAGAACAACAACAGGAATATGAGATGTGTGAGGATCAGATTTTAAAACATTTAAAACTTCTATTCCGTTCATTCTTGGCATTCTTATATCAAGAACAATTACATCTGGAGTATGTATTTTAAGAATTTCTATTGCTTCAAGTCCGTCTTTTGCAGTAAGAACCTTAATATGTGGAGAATCTACAAAAATAGCAGATATTAATTCTAAATTTATACTTTCATCATCAACTACTAAAATTTTGGAGACTTCTTCAAACATGGTATGATATATTAACATAAAATGATTGCACTGTTGCAGAGAGTAAACAAAGCGTCTGTAGAAGTTGGAGGGGAAACAATATCAGAGATTGGAAAAGGTATCCTTATTTTTTTGGGGATAGACAAAAAAGACAGTAAAAAGGATGTTGAATATCTTGCGGACAAGGTTGTTAATCTAAGGATCTTTGAGGATAACAACTCTAAAATGAACCTCTCCATAAAAGATGTTGGTGGAGAAATAATGGTAGTATCAGAGTTTACTCTTGCAGGAGACTGCAAAAAAGGAAATCGCCCTTCCTTTGATAAAGCAATGCCACCAGAAGAAGCAGAAAAACTTTATAGGGATTTCATAGACAGCCTTAGAAGTAAAGGTATTCCAGTGAAAGAAGGCGTTTTCAGAAGTTTCATGCATGTTTCCCTTATAAATGAAGGTCCTGTAACATTTATATTAAACACGAGGTGAGATATGTTTGAAACTCTGAGAGAGAATAAATACTTTAACGAAGTAGTGAAATTTTTACAAGAAAAAAAACTTTACAAAAACTCTTATCTTGTGGGCGGTTCTGTGAGAGATTTGCTATTAAAGAGGGATTTAAAAGATATTGATTTTGCAATCAAAGGTGACTCAATAGAACTCGCAAAAGAATTTTCAAGAAAAATAGGAGGAACCTTTGTTCTTCTTGATGAAGTATTTTCAATAGGTAGAGTCGTTAAAGATAATGTAACAATTGACTTTGCTCAATTAAGTGGAGAATCAATTGAAGCAGACCTGAGCGAACGAGATTTCACAATAAATGCAATGGCTACAGACTTATCTCTTAAAAGCCTCATTGATCCCTTTGGGGGAATGGATGATTTAAAAAGTAGATTAATAAAAATGGTAAAGGAAGAAAATCTAAAAGCAGACCCTCTGAGAATTCTGAGAGCTTACAGATTTCACGCTACTGTCAACTTTGACATAGAGAATAATACTCGTGAAGCCTTGAAAAAAAATGCCTTTCTCATGAAAGTGACAGCAAGAGAAAGAATTAAAGAGGAACTCTGGAAAATTCTCTCAGTGGACAATAGTGTAAGAACAGTTGAAATGATGGTAGGAGATGAGATATTCAAAGCATTTTTAAAAATGCCTGATTTATTACAAATCAGACCAAATCTTCAAGCACTGATAATAATTGAGGAAGCGATAAGAAATCCAGAAAAAATCTTTACTCATCACAAAATTACCTTTAATCCAAACATTATAGCCTGTCTTAAATTCACAGGAATCTTTGAGCATCATGCTTTATCTTTCATAAAACAGATTAAGCCATCAAAAAAGGAAGAAAGATTTGTAGAAAAACTAATAGAAGCTGGGGTTAGTATTAAAAAAGTAGAAACTCTTTTAGACAAAGTAAGATTTGTCAGAAATTATGAAAATATTTTATATCCTGTTCTTATTTATAGTATAAGCACAGACCCTCTTGGAATGGCAAGAGCATGGTTCTACAGAGAAATTGAAAACTTTTATAAAAAAGTCTATCTCAAAAACAAAAAAAAGCTTCCACTCATTAAAGGAGAAGACATCCTTTCTCTCGGATTTGAACCCTCTCCTCTGGTTGGCGAAATAATTGAAAGAATAGAAACTCTTGTTCTTGCGGGCAAAATTTCAAAAAAAGAGGAAGCTTTGGAGGAGATAAAGAGAAGATATGGGCAAAACAGGTTGTCGGAATGACAGAAAAAGGATAGAATAACAGGAAATATGATTTAATCTTATTCCCTGAAAATATTTCCTCCATGACAATCTATCGCTACAATTGCAGGAAAGTCCTTTAAAAGTAACTTTTTTATAGACTCTGTCCCCAGTTCAGGAAAGGCTATTTCCTCTGCTGAAACTATATGTCTGCTAAGAAGTGCTCCAGCTCCTCCTGTGGCAAGAAAATAAACAGCTTTGTATTTTTTGATTGCTCTTATAACTTCTTCACTTCGTTGACCTTTACCAATCATTCCTTTAATTCCTAATGAGAGCAGAAGCGGAGTGTAACTATCCATTCTTGATGATGTGGTAGGTCCTGCTGAGCCTATTGCTTTTCCTGGAGGTGCAGGTGTTGGTCCCACATAGTAGATAATCTGTCCTTTTAAGTCAAAGGGTAGAGGTGTATTATTATTTATCAACTCTACGAGCCTTTTATGTGCAGCATCTCTTGCTGTATACACATATCCGTTTATCAGAACCAAGTCACCTGCTTTTAATTGCTCAATTACTTCATCTGTAAGGGGTGTTTCAATTTTTATCTTTATGCCTTCAGTTTTTAGCCTGCTCATATCTCTGCCTCCTTATGCCTTGCAGAGTGACACTGTATGTTTACTGCTACAGGAAGAGATGCAATGTGGCATGGAGCATACTCAATATGAACAGCTAAGGCTGTAATCTTACCTCCTATGCCCATTGGACCTATGTTTAGTGAATTTATTTCCTCAAGAAGTTTTTTTTCAAGCTGTGCATAGGCAGGATTTCTGTTTGACTCTCCCACCTTTCTTAATAGAGCCTTTTTTGCCAAGATTGCGCACTTTTCAAAGTTGCCTCCAATTCCTACTCCAACAATAATTGGTGGGCAGGGATTGCCTCCTGCATTTTTAACTGTTTCAATGACAAAATCTTTCACGCCCTTCAATCCCTGTGCAGGTTTAAGCATTCTCAGAGCAGACATATTTTCACTTCCAGCACCTTTTGGAGCAAGAGTTATTTTTACTCTATCGCCCATGACTGGCTCAAAATGAATTATGCATGGAGTGTTATCCTTTGTATTTTTCCTTTCAAAAACAGGGTCATCAACAACGCTTGCTCTAAGATACCCTTCTTTTACAGCAAGCCGGATACCTTCATTAAAAGCTTCCATTAGGTCACCATCTTCGTATATCGCCTCGAAACCCCATTCAACAAAAAGCACCGCTATTCCAGTATCCTGACAAAGTGGAACTCTATCTTGCAGAGCAATTTTTTGATTTTCAATAAGTTGATTCAGGATTTCCTTAGCCAATCCCTCTTCTTTTTTATAAGTTTCTAACAAACACTTAGAGACATCCTCTGGAAGAGAAATAACCGCATCCATGTAAAGTTTCTTTACTGTGTTTACAATGTCTTCTTTTTTTATCTTTCTCATGGCTCAATTAGATATTTAATACCCTCTCCTCTTGATAGTTTTTCAAAAGCAATAGAAATCTCTGAAAGAGATATTTTACCTGAGATGAGCTCTTTTAGTTTCAATTTTTTTGATTTAATCAATTCATAGGCTTCACGAACATCCTGAGGATTATAATGAAAAGCCCCTTTGAGTGTTATTTCATCATAATGAATTCTTCCAGCATCATAGCAAACCTCAGTGCCTGTTTTAAGCCCACCGAATAGCAGAACAGTGCCACCTTTTCTAACATAATCAATGGAGCGTAGCCAAATTTCCTTCTGTCCTGTGCATTCAACAACTCTGTCATAACCAAAACCATCTGTAAAATCCAGAGGTTCTTCTCCAGAATAATAAATTCTATCAGCACCTAAGCTTTCAGCTAAACTAAGCTTATTTTTATTCCTTCCCATAACTGCTACACTAATACTCATGCTTTTTAAAACCTGAAGGAAAAGTAGCCCTACAGGACCTGTTCCAATTACAAGAACTTTATCTTTCTTTAAAGGTGAAAGAGCCTTTACTCCATGAACTATACATGAAAGAGGTTCAAGAAAAGCTGCTTCTTCAAAGGATATCTCTTCAGGCTTGTGAAACATGTTAATCTCAACAACTCTTTTCTTTACCACCATATATTCTGAAAAAGCTCCAAGCATCATGTCTTTTGTGAGAATCTCACATAAATTAAAAAGTCCATGCTTACAGTAAGAACATTCTCCACACGGTGCTGTGTGAACAAGCATAACCGCATCTCCTGCCTTGAAACCGTTTACAGCATCTCCTACTTTCTCAATAATTCCTGAAAATTCATGCCCAAAAGGTCCTGGCATGGGTATTAAAGGATGTCCTCTCAAATAGGCTTTTAAATCTGTTCCACAAGTAAGTGCAGCTTTTACTCGGACTAAAACTTCTCCTTCTTTTAAGATTGATAACGGTTTTTCAACTATCTCTATTTTATTTGGGCTTACTAAGTAAGCTGTTTTCATTATATTTCATCCTTTTTTAAGCTTTCCTCGTAAAGCTCTTTTTTACTTAAACCGTACAACTCTGATACTATTTTAACAGCTTCTTTTCTACCTTTTCCTTTTTTCATTAGTTCTCTGACTTCTTTCAAAGCCTCCTCAATACTTCTATCTTTTTCTAAAGCCCCCTCAATCACTATAACATACTCACCCGCTATTTTTGACTCCTCAAGTCTTTCTAATACCTCAGAAAGTCTTCCTCTCTGTACTTCCTCAAACATTTTGGTGAGTTCCCTCGCTACACATATTCTTCTGTCTCCAAATACTTCAAGCATATCATCCAGACTTTGGAGTATCCTGTGAGGAGCTTCATAAAAAACAAGGGTTCTTCTTTCAGAACTAAGCTCAAGAAGTTTCTTTCTTCTTTGTGTTTGTTTTACAGGAAGAAAACCTATGAATGTAAATTCTTCTGTGTTAAGTCCTGAAATACTTAAAGCAGCAATCAAGGCTGTTGGTCCTGGCACAGGAATTATCTCTATGTCTTCTTCAATTGCTCTTGATATAATAACTGCTCCAGGGTCTGATATTCCAGGTGTTCCCGCATCAGTTATCAAGGCTACATTGTGACCAGCTTTAATTTTTTGAATTATCTCCTCAGCCCGAACCTTTTCTTTTTCAGACCAGTAACTTATAAGAGGCTTTTTAATTTCGTAGTAGTTGAGAAGTTTGAGGCTATGTTCAGTATCTTCGCAGGCAATATAGTCAACTTTTTTTAAAGTATCCAGTGCCCTCAATGTTATATCTTCAAGATTTCCAATTGGCGTTGAAACAATATAAAGTCTGCCTCTCGGCATCACTCCTCCTTAAGAAGTTGTCTGAGGCGCTTGTCAGCCCTAATAATCTCATCAGCATTTTCGCCCGTAATGTCCCAACTGTATTCCCCCTTTTTATCCCTATGAAGCTTTATTTTAACAGGTTTTTTAGGTTTTGCATACTGAAGCAGTTTGTCTTTACTTGCCTGAATCTGAGGCTGAGGCTGGGAAAAGGAATAGTCAATAAAAATACAGGATGAGAAAAATAAAACAGTCAGAAAAATAATTAAAAATCTCTTCACTGTAACCTCCTACTTAATAAGATTTTCCAGATCCGTATCCTTTATGAACACTAAAAAATTGTTCTGCCTGCTTTCCCTGTGAAGTTGCTTTAAAAAATTCAATTCTTTGACCTTATCAATATCAAAATTTTGTGAAGTTGTTAATTTTAATATTGAACGATGTTGAAATTTCTCATTATTTATCCTTAAATCTTTTAGATTTGTATAAAGTATCATTTTTACAAGTCCATCTTTAATGTCCGCTTTTGATGGTAGTATAGATCTTTTGCTGTGCTTGCATTCTATAAGATAAATTTTATCATCTTGAATAATAACCTCATCACATGTAAAAAAATAATATCCCCCAAGATAGTTTTTTATTGTTATTTGAACTTTTTGTCCTTCTACGCTCTCCTTAGGCTGAATGGTTCTGATTTCTCTAATTTGAGCTTTTTCCGCTAAATCTCTGGAATAATTGATAAATGAATTTTTTTCAGTAAGAACTTCTTTGATTCTTTTTTCTATCTCTTTTTTAGAGTGTAATTTAACTTTGAGTTTTTTAGAAATTCTCCTGTAACTTTGTAATGCCTTCTCAGTAATCTCTCTTATTTTTTCAATTTGAGTAATATTCCAGTGTAGGGCATCGGACTGATAAGAAGAAATCGCTCTTAATTCTTGCTTTATGTGTTCAAAATCAAACTTTTGATTGGTAATTTTATTTTCAAATTTTAAATTTTTCTGTGCTTCTTTGTAATAGGATATGATTACATAAACACCCAACAAACTCATTAAAGAAATTGTGTCCCATTGAATAAAATCACGATCTCCATCCTTACCCTCATCCTTTAGAACAGGGATTACAGTTACTCTTTTGCCCTGAAAAGCCAATGAATCATAAACTCTTGCATAAGGATATGATCTGGTTCTTTTTGGTGATACCCACCAGCTTAGCGCGAACTTATTATTTTTATCAAAATTTAAAATAAAAGTAGCATTTTTCTTGAAAGCATCCTCTAAATTTGAGAGGTTATATTCCTTTAAAGTACGACATGCAAAAGGAGTATATTGTATCCCTTCTATTTCAGCAAAAATATTCAACTTTTTCTTCCTCTCTAATTATAATTTCCAATCTATCCCCGTGTTCACCCAGCGAAAGTTGTCCCTCAAAACCAAGCTTTTTCTTTATCACAGATAACAAAGATTTATTTATTTCAATACCTATACTATTTCTACCAAGTTTTCTTGCTACTTTCATTGTTGTTCCCGAACCTGCAAAGGGATCCAACACTGTTTCTCCTATATAAGAAAACAGTTTAATAATCCTATAAGGTAACTCCTCTGGAAATGCTGCTATATCCTTTTCCAAAGAAGAATTGGGTAAAACATTAACCATCTCCCATAATGTTGAATACCATTTATTCTCTAAAAATTCTTTTTTATCAATTTTTGACTCTTCCTTTAAATCCTTCGGCACTGAACTATAATTAAATTTGCCTTTCTGAAATATGAGTATACTTTCAAGAAGGTTATCAGGATAAAAATACATAGGATAAGGATTCTGAAGGAGCACCCCACTTCGTCTGCTTATTCGTAGGTAGCCATCTGGTTTTTTCCAGATGATTCTGTCTCTATATTTAAAGCCTGCAGACTGAAAAATCTTTGTCACATCAGCAACAATTGTAAATTTTTCACCATCTATCAACATGTCGTCAATATTTATAACTGCTACTCTGCCTTTCTTTAAAACTCTGTATGTTTCTTCTGCAACTTTTTGAATCATTTCAAGATAAGCCTCATAACTTTTAAACAGTCCCTTATAATCAAAAGGAGCATTAAAGTATGGTGGAGAGGTAATCATTAAATGAACAGATTCATCTTCAATCTCTTTCATGCTGGTAGCATCACCAATTATCAGTTTATGATAGGTTCCCATCTCATTCTCCTACTTAAATTTTGCAAAATATTCATCTATCTCTGGTCTCAATTTTATTCCAGCCCTTTCAAAACAATTTAAAACTTCCTCATAAGCCCCTTCACCACCAAGAAAGTTCCAGAATTCCTCCGCAACCATCAACTCATTTTCTAAATCAAGCATTCCTTTCAGTGTCCAACGCTCATAGGGTTTGGGTTCATAGGGATTATAAGGAATTGCTATATATGAATTGACCTTTGCCTCAGGATTTTCGTAGAAAAAGATAGCGAGCCACTCAAGAAGAGTTCTTTTATAACTCTTAAATTCACCAATATTTGGTTTTGCAGTTTTAATATCAAAAAGATGAATATTATCGTCATAGCTTATGACACAGAAATCAACCAACGTTGTTTTTAGTTTGACAATTTCTCCTTCTTGACAGACTCTTCTAATTCGCTCAATTTCTTCTTTTTTATCTGGATTTTTTCCAATTGTTAATTCATTTATTATATTTTGGATTTCTTTTTGAGCTTCCTTGCTTATTTTATTGCCTAATACATACCTTCTTTTTGCTTGTTTATGTTTTAACTTGGCTAAAGTCTCTGCAACTGGTTCAAAAATTGATGTGCCAAAAGTGGTATTTAAAGATTGGATGAAAGAAAATAAAGTCATCCTGTCTTTTCCAAGCAGTCTGTAATGGAAAGGCATATGAGAGGTTTCTGGATTATAAGATTGAAATTTTTTTCTTAAACTGTTGATTATTACTTTTTCAATTGTTTCATTTATATCACTACCTATTTCCATATTTATTTTTCCTTTAAATGAAAAATTGACTCTGAATATAGAGTTTCTCTGTTTTTTTCCACCCTGTTAAGAACAGGTCTTTTAAATTCTTCAACTATTCGCATCCCTGCTAATTCAGCAATTTTGGGATAGAGATTAAATTTATCGTTTGCAACAAGGAAAATATCGTAATTTTTTTGAAGAAATCTTTTGCAATTTTTTAAAACATCAGCAATTCCTTTAATATAAGACATTTTAGCTTCCTCTCCTTGTCCCTTATAAAGAGGTCCTATTTCCAATTCGTCTCTTCTTTCAAAACCGAACATCTCATAGGCATATGCATGCTGTTCATGGTAATCAATCAATCCCACATAGGGAGGGCTTGAAAATATACCTCTGAATTTTTTATTTATTAGTATGTTAGCAAAATCAGGATTAATGTTCTTAATTTGTTCAAATATATCAATTGCTTTACTATCTCCTGTTAAACATATCTGAAAAGTATCGGTTCTTATTTTTTCAAACTCTCTCAATCTTTTAATGGTATCTACTGTATATGTTTTCCACCAGTTTATAATTGAAAAAATAGGCTTACAAATCTTACCATGTTTTTTACAATAATAGGGTTCAAATACAGGCTCTTTTAAAGTTGCTAAATCTGAATGAGTTGTGGCTCTACAGGAACGAACAGTTCTACTCAAAATTATCATGATTACATTTTTAACATCTTTATCATTTATTTCTAAAACTTTCTCTTTCATAAACTCTATTTCATCTCTTACAGTAGATAGAAACCACTTATCAATGAATGCATCTTCCCTATCCTGTTTGAGTTTTATACTGTATTTATTAACTAATTTGTAGTAAAGTGGAAGAAAATCTTTTAATCTTTCATTTGCGTATTTGTTCTCGTCAATCTCTTTATTTCTAATTGCTATTTTAAAATCTGAAAATGGAAAATATTTGTTGTTAAATTTTGAAAGTTCTTCGTTTAGTTCATTTTCAAAAGATGATACTTTACTATTCTTATTAAAATCTTCAATTTCATCAGTCAATCTTTTTATTTCATTGTATATTTTTGAAATTTCATGCTTTTTTATTTTTATGTTGCTAATGAGTGAATTAAAGTAAGAAACATCAATTCCAACAGCATGAATTCCTAATTCATTTGCTTGAACAAGCGTTGTTCCACTCCCACAAAAAGGGTCTAAAACAATATCATCTTTTTTGAAATAAACTTCTTTTTTAAACTCATCTGTGTGAGAATCAAGAAAATATTCCACTAACTGAGGAATGAATTTACCCTTATAGGGATGTAATCTGTGAACATGTTTTGTTCTTTCAGATTCTTTATACTCACTGAAAGACAAATGCCAATTTATATCCTTAAAAATTGAACTTTTTTGATAAAGTTCGTTTCTGAAGGAGTCATAATAGTCTTTTAATTCATCTTTATCTATGAGAGGATTTCCATTGCTTCCATAGTTTTTGAGCCTTCCGTATTGAATTAAATATGCTATATTTGAAACAGTAATATTTTTCTTAAGATATTCTGTAGCCCATCGGGCGGCTTCTTTTGGAGTGATTAATTTTATATTCTGTTCTATAATATCCAAAACTTGCTGTTTATAACTTTCCATCTCATTCTCCAAATCTATTCGTAATCGGAAATCTCCAATCTTTGCCAAGGGAGACAGGAGATATTTTTATTCCAGGAGGTGACTGTCTACGCTTAAATTCAGCTTTCTTAACCATCCTTAAAACTTTTCTCACAGTGTCTCTGTCAAATCCTTGTTCCACTATTTCTTCTTCACTCATACATTTTTCAATATGCCTTTTTAGTATCTCATCAAGAATCTCATAGGGTGGTAAAGTATCCTGATCAGTCTGGCCAGGTCTTAGCTCTGCTGACGGTGGTTTTTTAAATATTCTTTCTGGAATTCTATCCCGTGATGCCCATTTTGCCACTGTGTAAACCTGTGTTTTATAAACATCTTTTATAACTGCAAATCCACCAGCCATGTCACCATACAATGTGGCATAGCCAACTGCCATCTCTGATTTATTTCCTGTTGTAATTACAAGCCAACTGAATTTGTTTGAAAGCGCCATAAGAATGTTTCCGCGAATTCTGCTTTGAATATTCTCTTCAGTTGTATCTTCTGGCAAGCCTTTAAAAGTATCCGCAAGCCTTCTGAGATACTCCTCAAAAATCTCATCTATGGAAATCTCTATAAGCTCAATCCCGAGATTTTTTACAAGTTCATAAACATCTTCTCTGCTTTCCCTTGAAGTATATCTTGAAGGCATGAAAACTCCTGTAACTCTATCACTTCCCAATGCATCGGTTGCAACCAAAGCAACAAAGGAAGAGTCAATTCCTCCGCTTAAGCCAAGACATACTCTGCTAAAGCCGTTTTTCTCTACATAGTCCCTTAAGCCTGTTTTCAAAGCCTTGAATATTTCTTCTTCTTCGCTAAGAATCTTTAGGCTGAAGGCTGAAGGCTGAAGAGACTGTACCGCTAAAGATTTTTTTTGCTCACCTGAAATTTTTATTATCTCTGCCCTTTCAAATTCAGATTCCCATCTTATTTTAGGTTCTCTCATTCTTACCCTTGTTACCTCTTCAAGGTCAAGGTCAACAACTATAAAGTCTTCTTCAAAGGCTTTGCCCATTGTAATTATCTCTCCTGAAGGAGAAATAACCATGCTTCTTCCATCAAAAACAATCTCATCCTGTCCACCCACTGTATTTAAATAGGCAATAAACACTCCCATGTCATAGGCTCTTGTTGAAAGCATCCTTAGTTTTTTTTCAAATTTGCCTGCATAAAAGGGTGAAGCAGATATATTAATTATCAACTCTGCTCCTGAGGATGCCTGAATAGGACTTGGTAATGTAGGATGGAATATATCTTCACAAATATTAACTCCAAATAAAACTCCGCTGTATTCATAAACAGGAGCTCTTTTGCCTGATTTGAAGTATCGCATCTCATCAAAAACACTGTAGTTGGGAAGATAAATCTTATGGTAGGTATCTATTACTTTTTGTTCAGCTAAAATAACTGCGGAGTTATAGAGGTCTTCTTCTTTTACAGGTAATCCAAGAATCATTACAAAATCTTTTACATTCTCAATCAATTTGTTCAAGGCTTCATTTGCTTTTTTTATAAAGGATGGATAGAAAAGAAGATCTTCTGGAGTATATCCTGTGAGGATTAATTCTGGAAAAACAATTATATCAGCCTTTTCTTTAACAGCTTTTTCTTTAAATGATAGAATTTTACTAAAATTACCCTCTATATCACCTACTATAGGATTTATCTGACATAGAGCTAATCTAATTTTTTTCATATATTACAGGTTGGACAGCACTTTATGGCATCAAAAGCATAAAGTATTCTTCTTTCCTTTGGAAGTCTTTCCTCACTGTAGGGAATGAATTTTATATCTGGCAAAACTTTCAAAAACTCTTGCTTTGAGGGAATATCCATTGTTTCCTTAACCTCGCCCGTAAGCACATCTATAACCCTTCCCTCCTTCCCATCAGTAACCATAGCAAAAGGAATCTGATAGGGTTCAACTACTCTACAAAATGCAATCATGAATCTTTCCCATGAATCAATGGAAGCAGGAGTACATTTAATTGCAAATACAACCTTTCCTTCAAGGATTAAGAGAATATCAACAGATGTAACAAACTTTTCCTTATCTGATACAATAACTTCGTAGCCTTTATTGATTTCCATATCACTAAGTTTATAGCCACAATTTATTAACCTTTCTATCATTAACCTCTGAATATATCCAATACTTTGTGCAAAAAGTTCCTCCTCTTCCTTGATAATATCCCCAATAAGTTTTTTCCTCTCTTCTGGAGACTCAGGTGTTTTATTGAGTTGTATTTCCATCAATGCCTCCTACTGAGAAATTTTTTAACATTATATCAAAGTTATTTATTCAATATTTTTAAACAACAGCAGATAAAAAATCAAACATCGCAGGACAATTTGACGATAGAAATCTAAAAAACCTTTTCCTGTTTTTTCATGCTCTCTTTCGCAAGCTTAGGTGTACATCTAACTTTGCATTTTTTATGTTATGCCTAGGGATCTCCTCCTCCAAAAGGAGTAGAGCCCTCGCTTGGCTCGGGGTGATAGAAAAAGGAAGGAGACTCTTCAGGACTTCGCCCCTCAGAGTGACAGCTTAGGTATCATTGGAGGAGCGTTAGCGACGAGGAATCTCTGAATATAAACAAAATAAAAGGTCAGATTAAGGGTTTGTAAAGAATCAGGTTTTGTAAGTATAATAAAAACTTATGAGAAAGCTATCCGTTGCAATAATTGGTGCAGGCCCTGCTGGTATTGCTACAGCAGTAGAGTTAAAAACAGCGGGCATAAAAGATATCGCTATTTTTGAAAAGACTGGTAATTTTTGTTATACAATAAGAAGACTCTATCCTGAAGGTAAAAGAGTGGACAGAAACTACAAAGGTATAAATATGACTTCGGAGGGAGTGTGTTCCTTTGAAACAGAAACAAAGGAACAATTTCTTGAAAGAATTGAAAAATATATTAACGACTATAAAATAGAAATTTTTTACAATACGGAAATTAACGGGCTTGAAAGGTCTGGACAATATTATATTATTAAAGCTGGAACATATACGGTTGCCCAGGCATATGTTGTAGTTATTGCTACAGGAGTTTTTGATAGACCCAGAAAGCCATCCTATCCCATTCCTGAAGAAATAAAAAATAGAGTTTTTTTTGAACTTCCTAAAGAATTACCAGAAGGAGAAAAAATACTAATTGTTGGAGGAGGAAATACAGCTGCTGAACTTGCCTGTATTCTATCAGGAAAATGCGATGTATACTTATCTTACAGAAGACCTGACTTTTTTAGAATAAATGAAGAAAATCTCAGAGAACTTGAAAAGAGAAAAGACCAAATAACCTTTTTTTTGGGCACAGAGATAAAAGCATTAGAGCCTGAAAAAGAAGCGGTAAAAGTTATATTCCATGATGGACATACCGAAGTATTCTCAAAAATTTTTTACTGTCTTGGAGGAAGCACGCCAAGAAACCTTCTTGAGAAAATGGGCATAAAATTTAAAGACTCGCTTCCAGATATTGATGAATTTGGAGAAAGCAATCTTGAAAGAGTTTTTCTTATCGGTGATGTAGCAGTCAAAAGAGGCAGTATAATTTACGCATTTAACTCCGCTCACAGAGCTGTAGAAAGAATTCTTCAAAAGTATCACATTCTATTCAACAGCTCGTCTTGAAATTTTTATTGCACAAAACTCACCACACATACTGCATACTTTTTCATCTTCAAGAGGTGGTCTTTCTGAACGCATTGAATGAACTTTGTCTGGATCAAAGGATAGAGAAATCTGACTCTGCCAGTCAAAATTTCTCCTTGCCTCTGCCATTTTGTTGTCTCTCTGCCACGCTTTTGCATAACCTTTTGCAATGTCTGCAGCATGAGCTGCTATCCGTGAAGCAATAACTCCCTCTTTCACATCTTCTTTATCAGGAAGTCTTATATGCTCTGACGGAGTTACATAACATAGAAAATCCGCACCATACATGCCTGCTAAAGCGCCACCTATTGCTGCTGCAATATGGTCATAACCCATCGCACAATCTGTTACAAGTGGACCCAAAACATAAAATGGTGCTTCTTTACAAATGCTTTTCTGAAGCTTAATATTTGTCTCAACATGATTTAAAGGAAGATGCCCAGGACCTTCAATTATGCATTGAACTCCTTCTGAAATAGCTATGTCTTTTAATTTGCCAATAGTTATAAGTTCAATTAATTGATATCTATCTGTTGCATCGGCAAGGCATCCAGGTCTTAATCCATCTCCAAGACTAAGTGTTAGATCATACTTTTTAGCAAGCTCAAGAAGCCTATCAAAGTATTCATAAAGAGGATTTTCCTTGTCATGATAGCATATCCAGTCTGCAAGTATTGAACCTCCTCTGCTAACAATTGGCAAAACTCTGTCACCAGATTTAAGCATTTCAACAATCTTTTTTGTAACTCCGCAGTGAACAGTTACAAAATCTACTCCATCCTTTGCATGTTCCTCTATAACATTAAATATATCATCAACTGTCATTTTTACAATATTTCCATATTTTTCAATTGCTCTCACAGCAACTTCATAAATTGGAACAGTCCCGATACTTACGGATGAATGCTTAAGTATTGCCCTCCTCATTTCTGTGAGCGGACCTCCTGTGGAAAGGTCCATTACCGCATCTGCTCCGTATTTTACAGCAATATCAAGCTTTTCAAGCTCCTCCTGTATATCTGTCTTGTCTCTTGAAGTTCCTATGTTGGCATTTATCTTGGTTCTAAGTCCTTTACCAATTCCGAGAGGTTTTATATTCCTTAAAATATTTCTTGTTATAACAACCCTTCCCTCTGCAATATTCTGTGAAAGCTCTTCAGGAAAAACTCCTTCCTCTTGGGCCACCTGCCTTACTTCCTCAGTGATTATTCCTTTTTTAGCCATTTCTATTCTTGTCATATGTTTTCTCCTAAAATTTCTTTAAATTTTTTGACTGTTCCTTCAATATTCCTTTGAGCAAGTATACCACTTATCAGAGCAATTCCGTCACAGTAGGGAATTAACTCATGAACATTTTCCAGCTTAATTCCTCCAAGTGCAAAAACTTCGCATTTTACAGATTCTTTAACCTCCTTTAATTTTTCCACTCCCTGAGGTTCTCCATAGTGAGCCTTTGATGGAGTATGGAAAATAGGACTGAAGGTAATAAAATCAGCCCATTCTGATGCCTCCTTTGCCTCATCAATAGAGTGAGTTGATACACCTATTAGAAATCTATCTTTCCATACTTCTCTTACAATACGAGGAGGAAACCCACTCTGTGGAAGATGAACTCCATCAGCTTCAACAGCCAAAGCTATATCAATTCTGTCATTTATGAATAGCATGGCATCATTTCTTTTAGTTATCTCTCTCAATTTTTTTGCAAGATTGTAAAGCTCCTTTGCTGTCAAATCCTTCTCCCTCAACTGCAAAGCCTTAATACCTGCCTTCAAAGCAATTTCTACTGCTCGGAAAAAAGTTTCTTTATTGGGAAAAATCTTCCTATCACTTATAAGATAAAGCTTAAAATTCATGTAAGCATTCCCTCAATAGGTGAACTTGCTGATGCATAAAGTTTTTTAGGAATTCTACCTGCTCTGTATGCTAATCTACCCGCAATGCACGCATGTTTCAATGCCTCAGCCATCATAATAGGGTCTTTTGCACCAGCAATTGCAGTGTTTACCAATACAGCATCGCAACCAAGTTCCATAGCAATTGATACATCAGATGCTGTTCCAACTCCTGCATCAACAATTACAGGTATGTTAACAGTTTCAAGAATTATCTTTATATTATATGGATTTCTTATACCAAGCCCTGAACCAATTGGCGCGCCAAGAGGCATAACAGCAGCAGCACCTGCATCAACGAGTCTCTTTGCTGTTATTGGGTCATCATTTGTATATGGAAATACAATAAACCCTTCCTTTGCAAGAATCTCTGTTGCTTTAAGAAGTCCACATACATCTGGAAAAAGTGTTTTTTCATCTCCAATAACCTCAAGCTTAACCATGTCTGAAACACCTGCTTCTCTTGCTAATCTTGCATATCTTAAAGCATCTTCAACCGTGTAGCAACCCGCGGTGTTTGGTAGAATTTTGTATTTTTTGGGATCAATATAGTCAAGAAGGTTTCCCTTTGAACGGTCTATAATATTCACTCTTCTTACCGCGACCGTAACTACGTCTGTTCCAGAGGCTTCTATTGCACGAGCAGTTTCTTCAAAGCTTTTATACTTGCCTGTACCTACCCATAGCCTTGATTTAAATTCAATTCCTCTTATTACTAATGAGTCATTCATTTTATCCTCCTCCAACAAAATTAACGATTTCTATAGAATCGCCTTCTTTTATTTTATAGTCAGCAAATCTATCTCTTTTTATAATTTCAAGATTCACTTCAACAACAACTCTCTGAGGGTTTATATCAAGCTCTTTTAAAAGTTCTTCTATTGTTTTCGCTTTCACATCTATGTCATTGCCATTTAGTTTTAGCTTCATAAAACCTCCTAAATAAAAAACCTCTATCCCTGAAGGATAGAGGCTGTTTTTTACTCAGTCTCTCCCTTTCCCTCCGCCGGTATTATCCGGATCAGGTTCAAGGGGTCTTCCCTTATCGGGAACTCTCAGGTCTTTTGACCTCCCCCAGGGATTAGTTAATTCTATAAATTTAGAACATAATCTGTCAATGTTCTCAATCTTGTGATTTTAAATTACTAAACCTTAAATCTTCCTATTGCTGTATTTAATTCTCCACCCAATCTTGCAATATCACTTGCTGTCTGAGCTGACTGATCCACTGCAAGGGATATCTCCTTTGAACCCTCTGCTATGCTTCCTATATCCTGTGTTATATGGTCTGTTACTGAAGACATCTCCTCTGTTGCAGATGCTATCTGCTGTATCATTGACTGAAGTTCTTGTGCTTTGCTTAATATCTGCCCAAGTA